>NZ_JBXWPK010000003.1:0-405464 GCF_059611825.1 Ruegeria sp. CDSA221 | reverse complement strand
GGATGGATCTGGTCGCTTCGACATCCGCGATCACGCTGTGATCTGTATCGATGAGGTAGTTATCGGAATACGCAAAGAATGCTGGCGCCTTGTGCGCCGCTGTCCATTGGCTAGCTGGGTCCGAATATGAAATGAACTTAGGCTTGACCGGCGATGCAGCACCAAACGCAGCCTCATCCAGAGTTTCCAGATATTCCCGAACAGCACGCGGTGCGGTCTTGGCATCGATCCGTGCAGCATCCCATTCTTCCTGTGATGCTGAATATTGCTTGGTCGCCTCCGCCTCAATCAAGCTGGCATCAATCGCCATACGCTGGCCGCTGACCAAACCTTCTGCAATGCACCGTGCCACTGTCGTTTCGAACACGTGCCGCAAGAGTTCACTCTCACGGAACCGACCATGGCGGTTCTTGGAAAAGGTCGAGTGATCCGGCACTCGATCAGTCAGATCGAGGCGACAAAACCAACGATATGCAAGGTTCAAGTGCACTTCCTCGCACAACCGCCGTTCCGACCGGATGCCAAAGCAATACCCCACAAGCAGCATGCGGATCAGCAACTCGGGATCGACGGAAGGGCGACCTGTATGGCTGTAAAAATCCGCCAAATGACTGCGGATACTATCCAGGTCAACAAATCGGTCAATCGACCGCAGCAGGTGATCTTGGGGAACGTGGTCCTCTAACGAGAACTCATAGAACAGTGCGGCCTGAGCTTCCTGTCTTGGTCCCATCATCATCCAATCTCCCTTTCAATAGGAGAATTGAATCAGCAGGATGGCATTCGATCAAGACAGAGTTTTTCAACAGAATATGGCATGATCATCGCAATAATACAGTATCTGGTGGGGTCATGACTAGTGAAGTTGCTATGTGCTCAAGTGTCTAATTTTCTGATTGGTTCTTTTGGAGAAGCAGTTCCGTTAGCTGATCAGTTGTCAATTCATCTAACGCACAATGCAGTTCCAGCCTGCCAGGAGTGACTGATCCAGAAACATGCAGGATCCCGATCGGAATCCGGAGTACATCACAGACACGCAATAGGTTTGTGTAGCTGATGGACCCATCACCGTTTACAAACGTTCCTAGCGTGTTGACGCCGAGTCCAGCTTTTTGGCCTACTTCTGCGGCCGACGTTCTTTTTAAAGCGAATGCAACGCGTAGGTTTTGCCGGACGATGTCCAGTCTAGGTTCATATTTTTTCACTGGATCACTTGGTTTTGTTAAAGGCGCTCAAGTTGGGCAGGGTATCACATTCGTTGTGAATACGGGAAGTCGTGAATGACCTTCGGCTGGGAGAGATGGCGACACCTTGGGAATATTGCTGCACCTAATCAAAAAAAATTAAATTTGAGATTCCTTTAGTCAACGCCGATGCGAAGCAAAATTTCTTGCCTTGCTAAAGTCAGTGGACTAACATTTTTTTGCGTCGTCAAAGAAACGTCGCCGGGATTGAGACCCCGTTTACTCGTAGGTGCCTAAAGCCGCACCGTTTGTTGCGGCTTTCTTTATGGTCAGGCGTTCAGGGCCGCTTTGTCGCGGGCCGCTTCCTACGAGCGGTAGTCTCAACTTTGTTCGTCTGGCCGCCAAGGGTTGTGCCTTTTGCGGTCGGTTGGGAATGCTGACTTTAGGAGATTGCATATGTGCTGCACAACAAAACCGATCGATTCAACAGAGACTTTAACCGAATTGCTTTCAAACGCCCATTCTCAGGCGCGCGCTATACATCATCTGGCTATGAATGACGGTAATCTTCCTCTTTCTAACCTACTTAATATGATCGAAGGAATGTCGTGCCTATTGGAGCGTGCTCTTTCTGAGGCCCACGAACGATCTGGCGATTTGTGGTTGGATATCATGAAAATTCAGCCAGACGTTCAGTCCAAAATACTTGAATTTCAGGTAAATCCATCATGAGAGGGCTCGCTAACTTCGCCTTCGAGGGTCGCCTGTTTCGGGTGGTTGAACGGGATGGAGAGCCGTGGTTCATTGCGGCGGACGTGTGTCGAGCTTTGGGTATTCAGAATATTGCTCAAGCAATTGGACGGCTGGATGAAGATGAAAGGGGGGTATGTTCAACATACACCCCTGGCGGAAATCAGGAGGTCTCTACCGTTTCCGAATCCGGTCTCTTTTGTTTGCTCTTGAGAAGTCGAGATGCTGTGAGCCCAGGCACTCAGCCGCATTGCTTCCGAAAATGGGTCACGGGAGAGGTGCTGCCAGCAATCCGCCAATCGGGCCAATATAGCCCGGCTGCGCTGCGCCATACACCTGTGCATTCGGACACACTCCATCAGGCGCTTGAGATTTGTCGCGAGATCCGATTGACTTAGGGCCGCGCTGCTGCCCGCAGTTTCTGGATCAATAGCGGTTTGTTAGATCTTCATAACCCTGAAGCTAGTCCCGATGACATGTCCGACACCGCTTTATTGTTGTTTTTGAAAGATAAATGCGAAATCACAGGATCGCATGGGGATTTTACGCGGTCACGTGAGTTATTGGCGGCGCTATTTTCCTATATAGAGGCGCGTGATCTTCCACGCATCGGGCTGCGCACTGCTTCGAACGCTTTGCGTGCTATGTCCGCCACCTATCGAGAGCCAGGCACCGGGGCACGGTTCTGGCACCACAAGCGGTCAGATACGGGGTATTGCGGTGTCAATCTGCGCCAATGATGCAATTTCCGGGGAGGGGTGCCGACGTGCCTCGCAAGGGAGCGGGGCGGCGGCCTGATCGTGGCCGGGCCGAGGCCACGCCCCCTGCTCCCCGCACCCCTCTGCAAAAAATAGTCAGCGTTGGGATTATCTCGATCCCTGTTCGGGACCGAGATAGGGATTTATTTTGCGATACTTTCGAGAGAATTATCTCAAGGTTTCAATCTGTTGCGCGATATCAGGGACCGGAGGGACTGAAATCCAGAACTTCTTTTGCTTTTGCACAGGGTAGGGGGTGCGGCCCGATCCGCCCTCGCGCGTAATGTGAGGTTCTTGGTCCCTGTAATCCCTAACTTGCGCTAGACTGTTTGTTTTCAATCACTTAGCGTTTCATGTCAGTCCCTCTCTAGTCCCTGATTGTTCCCTGAATGGGAGTAAGTCAGTCGCTAGCGGGGAATATCTCACTGTAGAAATAACAATATATTGTGATATTCTCTTGTCCGGTAACGACATGAGGGATTTGAGATGCACCATACAACCTATTCAACCCCGGCCTCTTTGGTTGCGGCGCTTAATCTTGATCTGATTGCTGTTGCGGCCGAGCGGCGTCAAGCTGTCGGCAAAGGTGATGGCGAGCGGCCGTCTCCGAGCATCGCCTCTGATCCTGTGGCTTTGGTCGAGATAAATGACTGGATGCCGGGAGCGCTGGAGGTGATGATTGAGCTGGGGCAGAAAACGGCCAAGCGTCGAGCGCCTGCCTTCCTGTCGCGGTTCAATCCCAATGACGGCCGCTATCTGGTGGCGATGGCCTATCTCGGCGCGGTCGAGCGGATCGGCAGCTTGAAGAGCGTGACGCTCTCCGCCGAGGCCGAGGTCTCGGGCGGGTCTGGCGTTGTCAGTGACGGCGGCGTGACGTCGCGCGTCCAGGACGTGACCCTTGTGCGGTTGGTGCATGGTGTTGCGAACCGATGGAAATGGGATCTTGCGCGCCGGTCGTTTGTCCGATCAAAGCCTCATGTTGTTCTGTTGCCCCGTCGCGGCAATGAGCGGGATCCGATCACCGCCGTCGCGTTGCTCAACGCGATCCTGATCGAGGGGCTTTCGATGGCCGAGATCCTGCGTCGGTTTGGGTGGTCGGTGCAGTCAAAGCACCGGGACCAACTCACCGAATCCGCCGAGCAAATGCTTCAGCGGATCGGCGACAAGCTCGGCTATTCAGCGCGGCTCTGATCGAGTTAGGACCGCTTTGTCGCGAAAAGTTTGACAGATCGGACCTCTCTCACGTACCGGATTCGGCATGGTCGAAATGACCCGGCCGGGCGGCTCTTGTCTCAGCTCCTTCATCTTGGTCATCCGCCCGGCCACCTTTCCCAAAAGTTTCAGCGATTGCGAGGCCGGAACACGGCGAAAGATCCTCGGCCATGGCGGCGGCTTTACAAGACCGCCTCTTAGTTGCGTCTCGCAAGGGCGCAGAAAGAGCGCGAGCCGCTTTGTGCAACCTGCCAGATGCTTGACAGGACGAATGATGGAAGCCTCAAGGGTGATGGCACCCCTCAGACGGACCCGCGTCGCCGCAATCTGGTTGCGGATCATAAGATCCCCCATCGTGGAGACGAGCCTTGTTCTATGATCCTGACAATCTGCAATCGCTCTGCCCTGATCATCATGATCGGGATAAGCAGATCGAGGAGATTAAAGGTTACTCGGAGCGGCGCGGTGCGAATGGCTGGCCTATAGATCCATGGCACCCGGCCAACCAATAGAGGTTATGCCTCCGTCCTGAAAATTTTTCAGGGGGGGGGGAGGGTGAAAAACAAAAGGCTCAACGCTTGGGACCGGAGAGGGAGCCTTTCTGTGTAACACACGGGAATTGAATAGAGTTCTCCACACTGAGAGGTGATTTGATGAAAGGCCGTAAGCCCGAAGGGGGCGGCGCTGTCGTTCCCATGCGGGAGGATGGTGTTGACCAATTCAATCTTGATGAGCGCGGGCGCGAGCGGATGCTTTCGCTTGAGCCTGAGGATCTAAACCCTGCTCACCGCGAGATCTATCGCCGCCTTGCGCTGCCTTTGTGCCACCCGAGCCGGGATCGGTTGAATGAGGCAAATATTTTTATGTTTCACCAGCTCGTGCGGGCGGTTGCGCGGCACGAAAAACTTTTGATCGCTATCGAGGATAGTGAAACCTACACCACAAAAACCCGGGATGGCATACAGGAAAAAGCAAAGCCCGAAGTTGCCCAGGTCAATGAAACCTTTCGTCAGATCCGCACTTTAGCCGGTGAGTACGGCATGACGCCGCAAACCGAGCGCAGCCTGACAGGCGGCGGTCAGATGGGCTTTAACTTCCCGGATCCAGCAGCGGAGAACTATTTCACATGAGCGACGCGACGCGGATCCCTCCGCAAGAGGATCCGGTCACGGCATGGGCGCAGGAAGTGGTAGCCGGTGAGGTGGTGGCAGGTCCTAAAATCCGCGCCGTCGCCGCTCGACATCCGCGCAACCTCGATTAGGGACCAGCGCGAGGTCTGGTCTGGCATCTGAATGCGGCGCATCACGCGATCGGGTTCTTTCCGAAGATGTGCTTTCTAAACAGTGCACGTTTGAGAGGCGGCCGTTCAGGTTGCTTCCGTTTCTGGCGTTCTGTGTAGGTGCACTGTTCGGCTGAAAATGTTCCGAGGATCATCTGGATCCCGAAAAGTGGGACCGCCGTCGCGTTCGTTGCAGCTATGACCAGGACGGTCAAGTCACGGCAACAGCCCAGCTAGCGGCCCTATTCTGACCGAGGGTTATCTCGCCTGGGAGGGCAAGACCGCCAAGCAGATGCGGGCAAGCGCTAGGATTGCACACCTACATTTCTGCAGTAGGCGCAATCAGTCTTGGGGGCAATAAAGCACCAGACTTGGATTGATGCGCAAAGCGATGGTGCTCCCATCGAACTGACACGCAGCGCCCTTTGTTATCAGATGTTGGTGTAGATCATCTCGGATCAAGTGAAAGATCGGGATGTGTCCCTGGAATCACTATGCTGGAGTTGGTCCTCGAAGGCTGCGCTTTTTCAATGCGGAAGATGAGGAGGGAAGGGCGTCGCGACATCACGGGTCCAGATCTCCGGAGGATCTGGCGGCGACGCTCCGCAAGGTCTTTTTCGTGTGATCCCCGGGCGGAACGGGTAGGGAACGCTTGCACCAGTTTTGCACCAAAGTGTGGTGCAAGTGCTCTAAACGTCACAGAATATCAATGAATTTCACAGAATTTTGTGACATTAGGTTTTTATACTTTTTTACTCAAAAACCCTTGTATTTCTTGGCGCTTATCGAATACACCGGCCAGCGGAGACGTGGCCGAGTGGTCGAAGGCGCTCCCCTGCTAAGGGAGTAGGCCCGGAAGGGTCTCGAGGGTTCGAATCCCTTCGTCTCCGCCACCAAATCTTCATATGATGTTTTTGTGATGGCTTACACGTTTTGAAGGCTTTACCCGCCACATCCACCAAGAAATAACGTGATCGGAAGGTCGGGTGTTCCGTTTCCAGCACTCAATGACCCGGCCCTTCGAAATCCTCGCGGGACGCGGTAGGTTCGAAGCTTGCTCTCGTGATCGACCATTGGTGCCTGGATTGTTAGCAAATCCGCTTATACCACCGAAACCGGTACCGTTGGTGTTGCAAGAGCCGGCACTACCGGGGTGTTTCTGAATTCGGATGACTGTTCGGTATGAGGCTGCTGGCGCTCGAAAGGTTGACCGCCGGTAAAGTTGATTCAGCGGACAGGTCCTATTTGCCGATTTGACTGCCTTGGAACAGACTGCGGATTATCCGCTCAACTCCAAACTGGCCAATGGAAAACTCTGCAGAATTCTACCGGTCCATTCCTTTGGGGCGGCGCAAAGAGCTGTGGACAGACCGTCAGCTAAGGCTGCATTGGGTGCGGAAACGGAAACAGTGTGGTTGCTTGGGCTTGGGCCGAATGGGTTCAGGATATGGCCGTGGTCGCCAGGCAAGAGCGTGCCTGCAACCGAAGATGTGGCTACTGAGCGTTCTCGCAAAGTGATCTTCTTGAGGACTGTATTATTGTGACCCGCAAGGCCGACCCGCCAGTCTTGCCCGTCACCTCGCTGACCCATTGCCGCGATTTCTCCCATGTTAACCAGAACATCGCGTAAGCCAAAGGACCGTAACAGCGCCGCAATGCGATCGGTGATTGCGCCTTGTGCGATACCGTTCAATGTCAAGGCTGAGACACCGGGCTCCGGCAGCTGGATAGCATCAGGGTCATATCGGACTCGGTGCCAGCCGACAGTTTCTTGGGCGGCAGTCAATTCAGATGCGCTGGTGCGCGCGGCCATCGCCCTCCAGACGGGTTGTATTGTGGGGTCAAAAGCCCCGCCTGATGCACTGTGAAGGGTCGAACACAGGCTCAGTACATTCAACAGCTCGGGGGCCGGTTGCTGCAGCAATCCGCTTCGGTTCAGCTCTGAAATCTGTGATCGCGATCGGTACAGACTAAAGATATCTTCCAGCCGGTTCAGTTCAGCCTCGATTGATGACAGCAGGGGCGCCGCCTCTGCCTCAGAAAGGCCAACAAGGTCAAGGCTGGCCCTGGCCCCCAGCGCGATGCCACGCCAATGCGCGACTGGTGCGCCAGATGCGACCGCCGGTAGCGCGGCGCATGCCGCAGACATGATCAGAAAACGACGTCGGGACAAACGGCTCATGCTGGTGTCTCCAGTTTCAGGTCCAGATCGACGGGTCCAAGCACTTCGGCGTCGGGTATGTCAGTCAGGGGCAAAGCGGACCCTCCGTACAGGATGATGAAGCTGTCCGCATCAGTCGGGTCGGCAAAGGGCACGACCTCGCGCGCGCCCATGCCGCCGGCGACATTGGCCCCGACGACGAAAGTCGCACCTTCGGCATTGATCCAGTTGGATTGACCTGGTTGATGCCAACTTGGGGCGGTTCCCATATCGCTGACATAGATTGCAACAATGGCTGCCTCGCGTTCGGGGCTTTTGAGATAGGCAACCATGTCGCGAACCTGTGCAAAAAACAGTGGTGTGGGATAGCCGTCGAGGTGAATCTGCCCTTTTGGACCGCCATGTTCAGCAATATTCATCTGGCAAAAAAAGCTGAGTGCGTCTGGCGTCAAATCGACCGGGTCAGGCGCGGCAATCTGTTCTTCCTTACAGGCAGTCAGGGCGAGTAGAGCAATCAGGAAAAGACGCTTCATGGCTCGACCCTTCGGAACGCGAGCCGGGCAAGTGCAAGGCCTAGCAGGGGCCAGATCAGCAAAGACAACGGGGCGGCCCAGACGGGCAGAGCCTGCGCAGCGCCGGTCATGCCGGATGCCATCGCGACGCCCTCGGTCGCGGCGATATTCCACAGACGGAAAGCGTCGGCCGGGTTGGCCACCATCACCCATGGAAAGACGGATTGAGTGAAGGTGCCGCCCTTGTCCATGACGACGGCCCCCAACAGGCCCAGATCATAGAGGACGACAAAAACCAGCCAGAGCCCGGCCGACAGACCTGCTGCCGCCGTGGCCCCCTTTGCCAGGGCGGACAGCAAGTATCCCAGTGCGAGAAACACGGCGCCCAGCACGATCGAAGTGAGGATAAGACGGACCAGAGCCAACAGGCTTTCTGGACCGGCACCACCGAACCATGCTGCCACCGCGCCAGCCGTGCCAAAGCCGATGGTCATCGCAAAGGCAAGCGCCGACAAATGGGCGGTGAATTTTCCCAACAGGATTTCTCCGCGCCCGGCGGGATAGGACAAGAGCAGCGATAAGCTGCCCCGGTCCACATCGCCTGCGATGGCGTCAAAGGCAATCATCAGTGCCAGTAGGGGGGCAAGATAGACCGACAGCGTCGTCATCGAGGCAACCGAGACAGTCAGCATATCAACGCCAAGCGTGCCTGTGGGTGCACTGCCTGCAAAGGTAAGTGCCAGCGCGAATAACACCATGATCAGTGTGGCCATCAACAGCCAGCGGTTGCGGCGCAGGATCAACATTTCAGTGCGGGTGATGGCGAGGAAGCGGGTCATGGCCTCTTCTCCTGTGCATAGTAGCGATAGAGATCTTCCAGCTTGGGAGGTGTCATTTCCACATCTGCCACCGCATCGCCCAATCCGGCGATCCGGCGCAGGGCCTCCATCTTGTCGTCGACGGTGCAGAGCAACTCAACGGACACGCCATTGATCCGGCTGCCGCCCAGTTTGGCGGCCAAGGCGTCAGGGTTAGAGCTGGCGCGCACCTTCAGGCGGATTGGCAGACCCGCCAGCGCCGAAAGGTTGTTTAACGTGTCATCGGCCACCATCCGGCCCCCGCGCATGATTGCGATCCGGTCTGTGCGGGCCTCGACCTCAGTCAGGGCATGCGATGCGATCAGGACGGCGGTGCCTTTTGCGGCCAGTTCGTCAATGATGGCGTACAGATCCTGCCGAGAAATCGGGTCCAGTCCGCTTGTCGGCTCGTCCAGCAATGCCACTTTCGGCTGGCCCAGCAGCACTTGCGCCAATCCCAGACGTTGCCGCATCCCCTTGGAGTAGGTCCCGATCCGTCGGTCCAGTGCGTCGCTGAGGCCGACGCGATCCAGCAAACCGGGCACATCGGCCTTGGACCCCGAGAGCTGCGCGAAAAGAGTCAGCTGTTCCCGGCCCGTAAGCGCCGGGTGGAAGGACACCGCCTCGGGCAAGTACGCCGTATCCCGCCGCGCCTGCGCGCTGCCGGGTGTGGCGTCTCCGATCCGAATGGCTCCGCCCTCAATCGGGATCAGGCCAAGGATGGATTTGATCAGGGTCGATTTGCCGGCGCCGTTATGGCCCAGTAGCGCCACGCGCTGACCAGGGGCAAGAGACAGGGTGATGTCGTCAAGAACGCGGGTTTTGCCTCGGTCCTTACAGACGTTGTTTATCGTCAGGGCCTTATCCGTCATGAGGCACCTTTTTCATAGCTGGGGGTTCAGGGGCTTGCATCAATGGGTTGCTGTCCATCACACCCCCCGGCAACAGCGCCGGGAAGGCCGATTGTGACCAGCGCACCAGTTGCACGGCGGGGGAGCCGAGCAGCAGTTTGGCTGCGGGTTGGGTCCACAGCACATGGTCCATCGAGTCATTGGGGCGATAAGGGGCATCAGCGACGCCGTTGCCATCCACATCATAGGCGGCGAAATCGGACCAGTAATTGCCGCGCCCATCTTCAGACCACTCGACCCACTTGGTCGAAACGTATTTCACCTGAGTCCGGTTTCCGACAAAGGCGTTGCCGACGATATGGTTACGTTCTGACCCAGCAGTGAAGTGAATGCCGATGCCGCAACCCTCGAACCAGTTGTCGGTGAATTCGTTCTTGTTCGAGTTATACAGGAAGGTGCATTTCTCCTTTGCACCCTTAACGACGTTCCCGGAAATCACGCTCTTGTTGGCGTAGTTCAGCATCACACCATGTTCGCGATCATCAATCGACACATTGCCGGTGATTTTGACATTGGTCGTGAACATCACCGCATAGCCCAGATCATTGCCGATCGAGACGTTATCGCTGACCACCGAGTCGTCGGCATACATGTAGTGCACCGCGAACCGCAGGTCGCGGAACAGGTTTCCAGTAAAGGTGTTCTTCTTGGACGAGTTCACAAAGATCCCATCGCGCCCGTACCGGATATCATTGTCTTCGACCCGCGCACCCGGTGCGTTCCAGACATAGACGCCGTTGCCGCGGTCATTGATCCGCTTGTCCTGACGCCCTTCGATCCGGTTGCCGCGCACGACGCTGTCCTTGGCGCCGTGGATGTCGATGCCATAGAGATTGCCCAGCAACACATTGCCTTCGATCACCGGCGCATGGGCCGTTTTGACCAGCTGAATGCCACTGTCGATCCCATCATGGCTCGAGCCCGAACCAATCACGGTCAGACCGCGCACGGTCACGCCCGGTCCGGTCACGGTGATGACGCTACCGACGCCTTGTCCGTCAATGGTGGCCTGCCCCAGCCCATCAATTGTGACGGGCCGGTCCAGAACCAGTGTTTCCGAATAAACGCCGGGGCTCAGGCGAAGGGTGTCTCCATCCGCCGCCTGCGCCAGTGTTTCATTGATGGCCCCCGCCCGGTTGGGCACATCCCAATCCGCCGCCCAAAGGGGCGAGCCGAGCAGGAGCGGTATGAGCAGTGGCCAACGCATGGGTTATGCTCCCTGCGGCTCGACCAGCATCCGGCCGCGCATTTCCATGTGCAGCGCGTGGCAGAACCACTGGCAATAGAACCAGTGCACGCCCGGACGGTCAGCGGTGAAGGTGACCGAAGCGGTCGCCATCGGCGCAACTTCCATCGCGATGCCGTAGTTGCCAAGACAGAAGCCGTGGGTCACATCGTCCACGTCATCCAGGTTGGTGATGTAGACTGTTACCTCATCACCCTGTTTGACGGTGAACTTCTCAAGGCTGAAGGTTGGGGCCTGCGAGGTCATATAGACCCGCACCTTGTTGCCGTCCCGGATCGGTTCCTCGGCACCATCTTCCAGATCGATGCCATCGGCCTCAGCCTGTTTGCGGGCGTCCTCCCAGGTGATGTCGTTACGGTCCCAGACGTTGACCGGGTTGACGATGTCAGCGCGCACCATGATCGAGTCATGCGGCTCCGCAAAGGTCGGTCCGTCGTGAACCACCTTCATCTCGTTGGTTGAGATATCGATCAGCTGCTCGTTTTCAGGCTTAAGTGGACCCGTGTTCAAGAACCTGTCTTTCGAGAACTTGTTCATCGAAATCAGCCACTTGCCATCAGCCTCCTTGGTTTCACCCATGGTGGTCGAGTTATGGCCCGGCTGATAATGCACATCGACCTTCGAGATGATCGGGTCAACATCGGCGCCGCCGTAAGCCTCGATTGCCTTGTCGAGGTTCCACTTCACGATCTGACTGTCCAGGAATAGCGTGGTGAACGCGTTGCCCTGGCCGTCATAAGCAGTGTGAAGCGGGCCAAGACCCAGCTGCGGCTCACCCACGATACAGGACCGCGGATCGGCATCGCTTTCGAACAGGGCGTCCAGTTTGGTGACGTCCATGATCGATACGGTCGGAGACAGCTTACCGTTGATGCAGACATGCTTGCCGTCGGGCGCGGTGTTGATGCCGTGCGGCGAGTTCGGGATCGGGATGTAGCGGGTGTATTTCTTGTTTTGACCCTTACGACCGTCCAGAACCTTGACGCCTTTCAGCTCCTGATAGTCACCTGCTTCGATACCTGCTTCGATTTCGGCGAGGTTGAAGACAACAACATGGTCCATCTCGTTCTCGGTCATCTCGGCCAGGTTCATACCCATTTCCGAGTTGTACGAGGTCGAATAGGCGTACTTACCCTGATAGTCGCAGTCGGTGTTGTCGAGGTTACCCGACACGATCACCTGCCATGCCACTTCCATGGTGTCGCCGTCCAGCGCGGTGAAGATGTTCACGTATTGCGACGGATCGTCCAGCACAGTGCCGTCATTGACCAATGGAGTTTCATCTTCGCCATTGGCAAAGACATAACCAGTGCGCGGGAATTTCTGCGGACGCAGACCATGGATCGCCTTGGCGTTCGGGATTTCGGTGATCTTGTCGCATTTCATCACGTCGCAGCGTACGCGAGCAACGCGCGTGTTGGCCTTGTCGTTCATGAACAGGTAACGGCCATCGTAGGTGCCGTCGGTGAACGACATATGCGGGTGGTGCAGGTCACCGTTATCGTAGGTTTTCATGCCGCGCTTGGCGAGGAATTCCTTGGTTTCCGGCAGCAGGCCATCGGTCATGATCTTCAGCGATTCATTGGTCTGACCCCAACCGGTGGCCGAACAGCGGTTGAACACCGGCACCCGCATCAGCTCGCGCATGGACGGGAAGCCCAGAATGCGCAGCTCACCGGTCTGACCCGAGGACCAGAAGCCGTAGTATTCGTCCAACTCACCAGGTTCGAGATTGGCATTGGCCGCGGCGCTGGCCTGTTTAGCGGTCATCAGGGTTGATCCCAGACCGGTTCCGGCCAGCACGGCGCCAGTGGCGGTCGCCCCTAGCATACCGCGGCGTGTGACGGTTAGTTTGTTGTCATGTTCCGACATGATCGTTCCTCCTTTTAGGAAACGGTTTTCGGTTTGGCGTTTGGATGGTTCGCCGGTGGTTGTCCGAGTGGGGTCTTGAGATCGACCGACCCTGTCTTGGCCCGCCGTTTCAGTTGGCGGATAACGACGGGACATTTGTCCTCGGACTGGTAGAGCACCTGACAATGCAGGCAGGTGACGCACTCGTTCGGATTGATCTCACCTGTGGGGTGGATCGCCTGAACGGGGCATTCATTGGCACAGGTCTGACAGGGGGTGCCGCAGTCCTTGTAACGGCGTAGCCAGTCGAACATGCGCATGCGGGCCGGGATCGCCAGTGCTCCGCCCAACGGGCAGAGATAGCGGCAGTAGAACCGCTCAACGAACAGGCCGATCCCCAACAGGGCCAGCGCAAAAACCACAAACGGCCAGTCGCGCATGAATTTCAGAATGATCGCGGTCTTGAAAGGCTCGATCTCGGCATACTTCTCGGCCAGCGGGATGGAGACAAAGCTGAGGCCGAAGAGACCCAAGAAGATCATGTATTTCGCGGGCCACAGCCGTTCATTCAGGCCCCAGGGCAGGGTCCATTGCGGCACGCGAAAAGCCCGCGCGATCTTGTTGGTCAGTTCTTGCAGCGCGCCAAACGGGCACAGCCAGCCGCAATAGGCACCGCGTCCCCAGAACAACAGGGCGGCTGCCACGGCGAACCATTGGATGAACACCAGCGGGTCCAGTAGGAAGGCATCCCATGAGAAACCTGTGCGCAAACTGCCCGCCAGCGCCATCAGGTTCACCACGCTCAACTGGGCATTCGCGTACCAGCCGATGAAGAACAGGGTCATTGTCAAATAGCCGATGCGGAACCAGTAAAAGACCCGCGCGTTCATCGTGGCATGGAACTGGAAAAAGAAGGTCGCCGTCAGTATCAGCAGCATGACGCCCAGACCGGCAATCTCGACTGTGCGATCCTTCCAGATACGTTTCCAAAGAGCGGCTTTGGCGGCGGCTTCACCTGTGGCGTCATCCACAACGGTGGGGGCTACGACTGGCAACAGGTACTGCTCAGGCAGTTTGTAGCCCAAATCGAAGGTCAGGAACGTCTTTTCAACCGCACCGACGGCGCGTTGCACCAACAGTTGCAGGCGGAACGGTTCGGCCGGATCAAACTCTGCCTCAGCGGGGATTTTGAAGATATCCAGCTCGGTGAAACTGGGCGCATCGGCGGCCGCAACTCTGCCCAGACGCTCTTGCTGTTTATCAAAGAAGCGTACCGAATTATCACCTTGAATCAGTTGAATACGGTCGAAAATCCCGCCACGCACATAGCCTGACCCCTTGAAGCTATAGGCGCCACGACCCAGCACCAGGATGGCTTGCTCGCCCTCGCCCAGCCACTCGGTCAGGTTTTGATACTCGGCCTCGCCCAGCAGCGACTTGCCGATCGACGGGACTGAAACCAACGCCAGATGCATGTCGATGAAGGTGTCGTCGGGCGCGCCCCGTTCACGGCGCCTGATGGCGCGCTGGTCGCCGGTGGCCTCGAACGCAGCGTTGACCTGACCGACATCCAGTGTCAGGCGTCGGACCGAGCCGTCACCCGAAAGCGTTGTCCAGTCATAAGTGGCATCTTGTGCCATATCGACTTCGCGCTTCGGCCCGTCGGCCTGCAGCGGTGACAAGCCACCCAGCCCCAACGCCCGCGCTACCTTGATGCCGCCGCGCACGAGACTGTCGTCGATCACCATGATTGTGACAGTCGCGCCCGAGATAATGTCGAGGTCATGGCCCTCACCGCCTGTTTCAGCCTCAACCCTAAGGTCCAGGCCGGCATAGCCTTCGGTCAGTTCGACCATGCGCGCGTTCGGGATCCCGATCAGTACGATGGGTTCCGAATGCTTGACCAGCTTAACGCCAGTAAGCACCGCATCATTGTCGATCGCTGCAACGACGTGAATGGGTTTGCCGGAATAGCCTGTGGTGCCCACGAAATCCGAGGTCAGAAAGGCCCAGGCAATCGTTTTGCCCCCTTTCAGGATCGGCGCAACCGGAATGTCTTTTCTGATCGGGCCAAATGCCTCGGCGCCGGGGATCAGGTCCGCGGGCTCAAGTTCTGGCAAAAAGCTGGCAAGGCTGTCGGCATGTGCGCTGATCGCCATCAGGCAGGACAGAAAAAAGGCCAGCAGGAAATGGATTGCGCGACTTACGATCACGACGCACCTCCGATGATTGGGGTGGACGCCATGGACGCGCGCGGGGCGCGTTCGGTTTTAAATTCTGGTGCAGGGGGAGGACCCCGGGTTTCTGGCCACAGCCGGTCAGAGCCATTTAGCTCGAAGGACCTGTTGTTTTGGCAAGATAAGAATTGAACCCTTCCTCGTTGCGTCACTTCCAGCGGCATGGGCAGAGGTGCGGCACCGGTCACGGCGCACAGCGCGCAATCGGCGCATTTGGGGCAAGGTGCGGTCGGGTCTGCATCGCCTTTTTCAAGATCAACCTCGACCCAGACCGCGCCGCCCTCCGAGCAGATCTCAACCCACATGCTTTGCCCGGGACTCGCCAGCGCCGGGCTAAGCAGCTGCAAAAGCAGAAGGATTATACCTGCCACCGCACAAGCTGCGCGGGACGCGCAAACAGCTGAAATGTGCAAAGGATTATGGGCGGGCATGGAGAATCCAACTCGGTGATCTTTCCCAAGTCCTAAGAGATTCCCGAAAGCAGATACTTGACTTCGGTTAGGCCTTTGGAGAATCCGACCTAGCCGTCTGCTTCGTCCATCAAACTGCGTACCCAGCGCCCTGCAAACCAGCAGGCAGGTACACCCAATGGGATTGACCACAGGATGGCGGTGACAGGCTCAATCACTCCGAATCCGGCGCTGTTGGCGATCAGGCCAGCCAGAAAAAGGTTTATGGCCACGGTCAGCGCAGACGCTGGATACAGCAATATGGCCAGTTTCCACACCGGCCATTTGCCCTCAGTGGCTGGTTCCTTCCGAGAAGGTGATTTTGTTCCAGACATTGTACTTTCCCGAAGGTTTGCGCATCGGCAGACGGCGGACCTCTTCCAGTGTTTTTGCATCATAGATGATCACCGCGCCGTCATCTTCCCAGATCGAAACCAACGCATGGCTTCCGTTCTTGGTGAATTCCACATGGGCCACGGTTTTGCCCGGCGCTGGGCGCAGGGTCCGTACGATCTCAAGGCTTTGCTTGTCGATCACATGCATCACATCCTTGTTGGGCCCAAAGAAAACATCGGCCCAGACATATGGCGAGTTTTCATGGCTGCGCATGAAAAACCCCGGCCCTTCGGTCTTGATCCGCTTGACCGTTTCCCATGTCTCCATGTCGATCACCGAGACGGTGCCATCAGTCAGGTGCGGCGTTGCCATCACAGTTGTATCGCCGCGCCGCCAGGTAATCCCGGAACCCAGATGCGGCATGCCGGGCAGATCCAGGTCAGCCACTTTTTGGCCAATGACCAGATCAATCACCTGACCGCCGTTCCCGTCGCGAGATGCGCCCATGACGTATTCATAAGTCTGGTCGAAAAAGAAATCGTCCAGATAGTCGGGCGTAGTGATCTTGCGTACTGGGAAAGGGTTCGGGTTCTTGAACTGCCCTTCGATACGAAAATCGTGTCCCAGCCCGGATTGGGGTGGATTGGCGCCATAGAAGACCTCCCAAATCTCTGGCACATCCTTCAAGGCCAGCACAAAGCTTTCCCGTGGCGGAGCTTGATAAACGGCCGAAACGCGGCTGGGATTACCTTTCCTGCTTTTAATCTCGATGACTTTTGCCACCGAAAGATCCCGGGTGGACAAAAGGGTCAGGCTGTGGGGTAGGTAATTCGCCACCGCCAGCCATTTGCCATCGCCTGACATGGCAATGTTGCGGCTGTTTAGTCCCGCCCGCACGCGACCCACCTGTTGCAACGCCCAGATGTCATATTTCTGGACCCAGCCATCGCGGGACATGATGAACACGTAACGCCCATCGGGGCTGAACTTTGGGCCGCCATGAACGGCAAAAGGAGTTTCAAATCTGTCCAAAACCTCAAATGTGTCACCGTCCAGAACGCTGACATGGTGGTCTCCGGTTTCCACCACCAACGTGATGTTCATCGGATCACTGGACCAGACGGGCGCATCAATCTCGACATAGTCTGCGTCCAGCATACGGCTGGCCATGATGTCTGCCTCGGCCCAGTCCGGGGCGGTCTCGAGCGGGGATTTCAGCCAACCTGCCAACTCCTCAATCTGCAGGGCGTTCAGATTATGCGCAAAGGCTGGCATCTGGGTGGCGGTGCGCCCTTCGGCGATCACGGCGGCAACCCGCGGCCCGCGCATGCGTTTTAGCGTTTCGGGTATCAAGGCCGGACCAACACCGCCCAGCCGGGTGTCACCATGGCAGGACGCGCAATGTTCGGCATAGTCGGACTGGGCGTCGGCCCATGCGGCGCTGGTCAGCAGAAGCGCACACAGTGTTCCAAGCGTCCGAGCCCTAAAAGAACTGATGCGCCGGATCATGGCTTTTCCCCCGGAAAGGTGTGACCTGCAGGCGTTTGCCCGCTTTATCCACGCCAATTTCATCGTTTGACAGGTAACAGGCCGGGTCCTCGGCCCAGGGATCGCCCGTCAGTTGCAGGGCCCGGATGCGCGTGTTGCCACCGCAAACATCCCTGAGCTGACAAACTCCACAGCGCCCTTTCAACGGACGCGGGCGAGTGCGCAGCATGGCCAGCATCTTGTCGTCCCCGGTCCACAACTCGGAAAACGGCGTCGTTTTCACATTCCCGACCGTGTAATCTGACCAGTAGGTGTCGGGATGGACCCGACCAAGATTGTCGATATTGGCCACCCCCAACCCGCTGGAGTTCCCGCCCCAGGCCGCCAAATGCGCACGTATATGCGAGGTCTTTTCGGCATCAAAATGCGTCCTGACCCAGTTCAGAAAATATCCGGCGTCGGCATCGTTATTGCCGGTGACGATATCCAGCGGGCGCCCGCCCGAGGCTGCCTCCCACGCACGGTCCAATAACAGATCCAGACCTTTGCGCGTGCGCAGGTGTTCGGCATCTTCGCCCCTGTTCTTGTCGCCGCGACCGGCGTAAACCAGATGAGACAGGTAGAATTTGTCGACCCCCTCATCATCACACAACTGCAGGAGATCGGGCAGATGGTGCTGTGTGCCCTCGGTCAAACAGAATCGCAAACCAACCTTGATGCCGCGTTTCTTGCACTCGCGTACGCCGCGCAGGGCATCTGAAAAGGCGCCCTCGACACCTCGGAACCAGTCGTTTGTGGCCCCGATCCCGTCAAGTGATATGCCGACATAGTTAAAGCCGACATCAGCGATCATATCGGCGGTTTCATCGTAAATCCGCGTGCCATTCGTCGACAGCGCCAGCATCGGCACCAATTTGCGCGCCCGGTTGGCGATATCAAAGAAATCGAACCGATCCAGCGGTTCCCCCCCCGAGAGGATCAGGGCCGGGACGCGAAATTGGCCGAGATCCTCAAGGGTTACCATGGCTTGCTCGTGGCTGAGCTCACCCGGGAACGCGACATCCGCCGAAACAGTATAGCAATGGCGGCATTTCAGGTTGCAGCGCCGGGTCAGATTCCAGATGACCACCGGCTTAACCGGGCCGGGGCGGCGCTTGCGCACGGGGGTCGGGGTGACCAGTTGCTGCATGTATTCAGTCAGGCGGAACATGGCGTTTGGCCTTTCGGTTTCAGGCGCAGCCCGGTCTTTTTCAGGATGCGCGTTGAATACAGGATGTCCTTGGCCCGGCAGGCACTGCCCAGAATACCGGCAATCTCGGCCCGTTTTTCTTCGACTTCACCCCTGTCTTTGCCATGGACCATGGCGAACAGGTTGTAAGGCCAGTCGGGCAGGGCACGTGGACGTTCATAGCAATGGGTGACAAAAGGCAGACCGCCAATATGTGCCCCCAAATCAGCGATTTGACTGTCATCGACGTCCCAGACTGTCATGCCGTTCGAAGTCACGCCCAGTTTGTAGTGGTTCGGGGCTGCGGCGATACGACGTATAACGCCGCGCGCCTTAAGTTCTGCGAGGCGATACAGCAGCGCTTGTTCGTCCATCCCAAGGCTTTCAGCGACCCGAGCGTAGGGCGAAGGCACCAGGGGCAATCCGCCCTGCAGAACCTCGATAATCAGTCTGTCTTTTGCGTCGATCATGCCGCCACCCGGAAGCCGATGAAGAATTCCTGCAACTTGGGAAATCTGAGAACTTCGATCCCCGTCTCTTGTTCGATCGCATCGGCGCAGGCCTCAATCCCTTGGGGCGTTTCGGTGGCCAATACGAACCACATGTTCAGCCGGTGCGTACGTTCATAATTATGGGCAACTTCGGGATGCGCATTGACTTTGGTCAGGACGGATTCAAATGCCTCTGTCGGTATGGCCATGGCACATAGGCAAAAAGCCCCGCCCATCGCGGCCGCGTCAAAGAACGGGCCAAAGCGCGTGATGACCCGTTCATCCTTCATCCGTGATAGGCGAACCAACAGATCCTGTTCCGAAATCCCCAGTTCTTGGGCCACCATCGCATAGGGTTGTGAGGTCAGAGGTAAGTCGTCCTGCATTCGGTTCAGGATTGCCCGATCAATTTCGTCCAGGGTCATGCCGCTGTCTCCTTGGGTTGGATCAGCGCGCCGGTCTGTTTGAAACAGCGAGTCGAAAACAACACCTTGTGCTGCGCGCCAAACAGCTCAGGCAATGCCGCAGCCCCGGCCAGGAGGTTTCGCGCTTCGCTGCGCGAGCGGGCGTGGATCATGGAATACAGGCGGTAGGGCCAGATGTTTTCAACGGGTCGACGCTCATAACACAGTGTCACGCCAGGGTATTTTGCCAGCGCAGGTCCGGCACGATCGACCTGATCAGTTGGCATATCCCAGACCACCATTGCATTGGCCGACCAGCCCAGTGCCCGGTGTCTTACGATCACGCCAAGACGCGAGACAATTCCAGCCTCGTGTAAGATCCGGATCCGCGTCATGGCGTCCTCTGGTTTACGGTCCAAAGAAGCGGCCAGTGCTGCGTAAGGTTCGCAAACCAGCGGTAAGCCGGAACTAAGCGCCTGCATCAACGAGCGATCACCCTTTTGCAGAACGGAACAGTCCACCTTGCGCGGTGCCGGTACGTTGCGTTGCTTGCCTGTCATTCGAAAGCCCAAATCAACATTGAACGGCCGAACCAGACGCAAGTCCAAAACCTGCAAACCGGTTTGCAGGCCAATCCGGGCCAGAGTGGCGTCCACATGCGCGCGATCAGGGCCGGTCGCTACAAACCAGAGGTTCCATTTGTCCTCGCGTTGATAATTGTGGTTCACACCGGGCTCTGCGTCGATCAGGGCGGCAATGTCCTCCAGATGCTCCTCGGGTGCGGCCACCGCGGCCAGAGTGCTGGCCGTCACCGCGCCCGGAGTGATCGTGGCCCCGACCCGGGTGATCCGGCCGGTCGAACGCATTCGCGCCAGACGGTTCAGCACTTCAGCTTCGTCCAGCCCCAGCGCCTTGGCCACTGGCTGAAACGGGCGGTCGACAATCGGAAATTCGCGCTGAAAATCGTCCAGCAGGCGACGGTCGATCGGGTCAGTGATATGTTGCATGGGTTACAACCCTGTTCTGTGCGCGCGGGCGGTGAAAAAGATACCCGAGGGGCTGTCCGCCGCGATCTCGCGCAGCTTTTCAAAGCTATGCGTGTCGTAGACCACGACCTTGTTGGCGTCGCGGACACTGATCCAGACCTCATGCCCGCGTGCCGTGAACTCCATATGCAGGACGGCAGGGCCCGGAGAGAATTCGTGGATGACCTGTTTGCTGACGCTGTCGATGACCTGAATTGTATCGTTCAATGGATGGGCAAAGTTCACCCAGACCTGTCGCCCATCCGGGCGCGCCATGGCAAAGACCGGCTGACCATGGGTTTGGGTGCGGCCTGTTTCTGTCAAGGTTTCGGCGTCAATCCAAAGAACCTCATGGTGGCCGACCGCGGGCAGGACAAATTCGCGATCCGTCAGTGCCCAGCCCTCAAGATGAGGCATCTTGTATACCGGCATCTCTTCCTGTCCGCGCCCATAGCCCGGCAGCACGCGGATCGGTTTTGGATTGTCTGCCCATAGGTCCAGTGCGGTCAGCCCGTCCTCGCCAAACAGACCGGTGATATAAGTGCGACCATTGGCGGTGATCAGCGCGTCATAGGGGTTCTTACCCATATCGGTGATCTTTGTGATCTCGGGCGCGCCATTTGCGAAATCAGCAATCCAGGTCTCGCCCGTGTCCCACATGGAAAACACGAACCGACGGCCCGGCGCATCGACAAGACCTATGGTTTTGCTGTCGGTGGGGATGTCGGCAACCAGTTCCAGCGTATCCGCGTCGAACACGCGTACGCCACCCGGCTCATAGTTCGACACCGCAACCAGTTGGCCGTCATCCGAAATTGCGCCGCCAATGGAATTGCCAGCCTGCACGACCCGATTTGCAATCTGACGGGTCACTATATCAACCTTGGTCAGCCCGCCATCGCGGCCAAAAACATAGGCAAAGCGTTCGTCGGGTGAATAGACCAGGGAGGCGTGGGACAGATCGCCCAACCCTTCGATCCGTGCCAATGCGGCCCGGTCCGACTGGTCCACCAATAAGACCGACCCTTTTGCCCGTTCGATCACAAGGCCCAGATCTCCGGTGGCGGTGGGGTCTGCATTGGCAGGTGTCATCATCATTAGGGCAACGATGCCAAGGGCAAGTTGTTTCATTTTGCCTCCTGTTCCAGCAGGTATCGGGCGATCCATTCGGCCTCTTCTTCGCTGATCAGGAGGCGCCAGGGGGGCATAGCCGTGTCGGGGATGCCGTCCAGTATGACCCCCGTCAGGACGTCCGCCTCGTAATGTTCCAGAGTTTCCGGTCGCAGATCAGGACCAAGCCCGCCTTTCAGGGACAATCCGTGGCACGAGCCGCAATCCTGGTGGACCAACCGTTTCAGGGCGGTTGGGTCGATGGCGTCAGCGGCCAGAGCGGAAGTGGCAACCAGAACGACGGCAGTCAGAACAGTATGCGCGGCCCAGCCCGGCTGCTTGCGGTCCATATGCGCCAGGCTACCCATGCGCCCGCTCCAAAATCTCGGTCAGGGCCTGATTGGCATAAAGCGAAACGACCTTTCCGATAATGAATAAGGTAGGGGCCTTCAGATCCGCCTTGCGCACATCCGCGGCAATCTGGTCCAGTCGGGATACAAGGCGGCGTTCAGAGGCACTGGTGGCCTGCCCAACAGCCAGGACCGGGGTGGATCCGGGTAGGTTCTCGGTCATCAAGCCGATGGCGATCTGGCCGATATTGGCCACGCCCATATAGACGACCAGCGTTGTATCCGGGTCCGCCAGCCGTTTCCAATCCAGATCAAGAACCTTGTCGGACTGCCTGTGCCCGGTGACATATTGAACCGAGGTCGCCAGTCCGCGATGGGTCAGGGGCACGCCGGTCGAACAGGATGCGCCTTGTGCCGCCGTGATGCCCGGTGCGTATTCGACCGTAACACCGTGTGCCATCAGAAAAGCGGCCTCTTCCGAGCCGCGACCAAAGATCATCGGATCCCCGCCTTTCAGCCGGGCCACAACGTGACCTGCGCGTGCGTGTTCCAGCAGGATTTCGTTGATGCGATCCTGAGGAACAGTGTGGCACTTGGGGGCCTTGCCGACGGCGATCAGCCGCGCGCCCTCGGTGTGCATGGCCAGAATTTCATCCGAAACAAGGCGGTCATAGACCACCACGTCCGCCTCCTGCAGCATACGCAGGGCGCGCATGGTGATCAGTTCGGGATCACCAGGGCCGGCACCAATCAGAAAAACCTTACCGCTCATGTGCAAACTCGCTTGTTCTGAATGTCTTCGGAACCCGGTGTTTTGGTCGTTTCCATGCGCGAATATGGGACGTTGCTGGGGAACCGGGCGTGTCATGGAAACAAGTTGGCGCACAGGTAAACCGACCTCCTTGACTTAAGTTAAGGAGCACGGGAATTGCGCCCGCGCATCTTTCAGCCTGCCGCTTATCAGGGCTCTACGGTGACCATTCCGAACATGTTCTGTGTCTCCCAATGTGGTCCGCACAGGTAATCCTGGGCGCCGGGAACAAGAAATGTCAGATCAACAAATTCCTCGGGGAACAGGCGGTCACTCTCGGCTTTGCTGCCATCTTTCAGCAGGACGCTATGGCTGGTGCGTTTGTCTACGTTCACCCAACGCACTGTGGTCCCCGCTTTGACCGTCAGTTGGGCTGGGCAGAAATTGTATTTGTACATCAGCACAACCTCTGCATCTTCCACATCTGAAGACGGCTGACCGAACAGATCCACGTAGCGGGTTTCTGCCTCGGCGCAGATCTCAGCTGTGTCTTCGTCAGCGGCCACCGCAGGTGACGCTAAAGCCAGAAATGCAGGAAGAAGTAGGCGGATCTTCATCGTCCAAGTCTCCATACCAAATACATTGGGGCCGGTTTACCCGGCCCCATCAGTCATTGTCCGACCACGTTGATATTGGCACTGTCGTCGTCCATCGCGAAGCTTGTGTTCAGCGTCACGTGGTGGAATCGTGCCGCGGCAAAGTCATCGTGGATTGCAAAGCCGACCGTATAGGTCTTGCCCGGTTCCAATGGCACATCACCCGGTGCGCCCGAGTTTAAGGGCCGCGAGAACGTGACGGTCCAAATACCACCCGACAAGTTGGCCGAGGCGGCGATTTCGCCATCATTGACTATGCGCTGTTCCAGAAGATAGCCGTTGCTGGCGCTGCCATCGGCATAGACGCGCATCAGATCCAGATAGGTGCCGTCATCCAGATATTGCGCGATCTGCGCTTCGGCCTGCAATTTGTCCCAGCCACCCAGAGCTTTCCCGCGCCGGCCTTTGACTTCGACCTCGGTGCGGCTTTCGCTGATATATTTGGTCACAGTGTCCTGAGCGGCCAGGCGGCCTGCAACATCGCCATTGGCGACAATCGCATCTGCACCCGGATCAAACGGCATATAGGTGTTGTCCGCGTGGCACGAGGCCCAGCAGCCCACCTGATCCCCCATTTCGATCCCGGTTCCGGTGATCATCATGGCGACCTTGATCTGGTTGTCCGGGTCCATCTTCCCGCCATCCACAAATGGTGCAGGATTGTGCCCTGCATCCGGCCATTGCAGGCGGATATAGAGGTTTTCGGCATCATGGGCCGCCTGAACAGTTGCGTCGATCACACCACGTTTTCCAGGGATCGGGGTTGGTTCCAGCTCACCGCCTGCGACGATCTTGTTTCCAATCATGTCCAATTCCTTGGCATGACAAGTCGAACATTGGTCGCCACCTTTTGTCAGTGGCCGGGCGCCGCCGTGGAACTTGCCATTCTGAACCCATTCAAACGAAGCCTGACCGGGATAAAACAGCTTCAGATCCGCGCTTGCGATGCTGGTCCAGTCGATATCGCCTCCGACATCGCTGCCACCGCCTGCCGGGGCTGTGGATTCTTCACCGCTTGATTTGGCGCGTTCTTCGGCGACTGCAGCGTCCACAGCGGCTGCGATCTGGGCTTGCACCGCCTCTTGTTGTGCTGTCTTGGCCGATTTTTCGGCTTCGGCCTCAGCCGCCTCCTTGGCTTCTACACGGTCGAGACTGGCCAGATATTCTGGCGGAATTGCACGGATGAAATCAGGATTCGGGGCTTCAATCTGTTCCAGATATTCATCTGTGGCCCTGTCGCGGATGTTCGAATGCGCAATCCCTTTGTGGCAGTCGATACAGGTCTGGCCTGTCTCCATTGCGTTCAAATGTTGCTGGCGCGCGCGGGGGCGCTGGAACTCGGGCATCATCGATTCAAAGTCGTGGCAGTTGCGGCACTCGCGCGAATCAGTGGCCTTCATCCTTTCCCATTCATTCATCGCCAGATGGATACGCTTAGCTTCGAACTTCTCGGGTGTACTGATCGAGCCAACCACCTTGCCATACAGTTCTTTGGACGCCTTGATCTTGCGGATCATCTTGTGGGTCCAGTCCTTGGGTACGTGACAGTCGGAACAGACCGCCCCGACCCCCGATCGGTTCACATCGTGGATGGTCCCGGTGTATTCTTCATAGACGAAATCGCGCATCTCATGGCACGAGATACAGAACTCTTTGGTGTTGGTGGCTTCCATGGCGGTGTTGAACCCACCCCAAAAGACGATCCCGGCGGCAAAGGCAGCGGCAATACCGGCCACAGGCATTCCCCACAGGAAATACCGACGCCAGATCGGTGGTTTCTTATCTGGATCGGAGGTCATGTCCGGGCTCCGTTTTGGCTGTGTTGACTGGCGCGGCGTGTCAGGCCTGCGCATTCGGCTGATGGATGAAACAAGGACAGGGCGGGCGAGGGGCCCGCCCTGCTCCGAGTTGATCGAAACCCGTCAGGTGACGTGGTTCGACCGGTTGTAGACGTTGAACTTGCCGGTCGGGGCGTACAGCCCTTCGATGCGACCGATCTCTTCCAATGTCTTGGCGTCAAAGATCACGATCTGACCGTTGGGTTCTTTTGAATCCGACAGGTTCCACTTGGACACCCAGACCTCGGTTCCATCCGCGTTGAATTCAAAGTGAACAGCGGCGCTGCCTTCGTCTTCGGTGATCTGGATGGTTTTCACGATCTCGCCGGTTTCTTTCGAGATGACCTGCACAGATTGCTGCACTTCCGGTTCCGGGTGTTTGGTCTGGTCAGCCCAGATATAGTCCGATTCCGGATGCGTACGGACGAACAGGCCCGGGCCGTCTGTTTCCACTTCGTAGCAGATCTTCCAGGCGTCATCGGGTCGGTTTTCGGGGTCGTTGCCCCAGACCGTCACGGTGCCAACCCCGAGGTGGGTTGTGCCAGCTACCGGCCCGCAATTCGGGTCAATCCAGTTTGCGCCCGGACCGGGATGCGGCAACGCGGCCGTGTCGATCATCGCCTCAAGCTTGTGGGTCTCGGTATCTACAACCACCATCTTGTTCGATGCGTTTGCAGCGATCTGGAAATACCGGCCCGTCGGATCGAAGAATCCGTCATGCAGGAACTTGGCGCTGTCGATCTTGTCGATCCGCAGATTGTCTAGATCAGTATAATCTACTTGCCACAGTTGCCCCAGCTCTTTGACGGCAACGATCCAGGTCGGCTCATTCGGAGTTGTGTAGATAGCGGCCACGCGAGCCTCTTCCACATAGTCCCCGTCCACGTTCACGCCGCGGGTCGATACAACCTTGACCGGCTCCATCGTTTGGGCGTCAACGATTGCAAAGTGCGGCGGCCAATAGCCCCCACCGATGACGTATTTGCCATCGCCGGAAACAGCAACGTCGCGGGCGTCATAGGCAATCTTGACTTCGGAAACCAACATCTTGTCCGGCGTCTGCCAGAGGTCGATCTTGGTCATCTTGCCGTCGCGGCCCATGGTGTACCAGAAGCGACCGGGCTGTTCCGGCTCTTCCAGCGAATGGTGTTCGGATGCTTTCAGAACGTGCACCGCATAGCCGGTCGGAATATGTGTCAGCACCTCTTTGGTGTCGCCATCGATAACAGCGACTTTGCCGACGTCGCGCTCGATAACAACAAAGAAGTTTTCCCAGTTGCGGCCATGCATCGGCTCGGTTGGGTAGTCCTCTTCTTCAACATATACCTTGCGGGTCGCCATCATCTGGTCCAGCGACATTTCAGGTGGTTTGGGCGGCTCCATCATGATGTAAGTCGCCATGTCTTTGATTTCCTGCTCGGACATGATGTCCGAGAAGTTGTTCATCCCGCCTTCGGTGCCCCAGGCGATGATCTTCTCAAGCCGCTCTTGCCCAAGCGCAAGTGTGCCGCCTTCGGTCACAGCGCCGTCAGCTGCGGTTTTCTTCCAATGCGGTTCAAGGTTCTTGCCAGTGGCGCCTTTACGCAAGACACCGTGGCACCCCGCGCATTGTTCAAAGTAAAGTTGTTTCGACGCTTCAAACGCTTCTTCGTTCAAAGTTGGCTCTTCGGCGAAAGCTGGTGCAGCGACACTGCCCAGCAACATCGCCAAACCGACCCCGAAGACGCGGCCCGTTTTGGTATAGCTGATTCCAAGTGACATGATCACTCTCCATTTGCTGGTGAGGCGGTCCAAGCGTGGGGCATCGCGCAAGGGTGCTCCTTGACGAAAGTCAACACCAGCCGCGCAATTCAGGTGGCGGGCAGGGAAAAACGTCAATTTTCCGGCTGGGAAAATCTGTATCTTTGGCACACTTTTTCGGCCGGTTTGATTTTTGTTAAGTCGCGCAGCCGGGCGGCTTGCTAGGGCTTGGAAAACACCAAGGAGAGCAGCCATGCCCGCAATCATCACCCGCGTGTTTGGTGAAGGGTTTCGTGTATTCTTTCTGTCCGCCGGCCTCTATGGCCTCTTTGTCGGAGTGGTTTGGGGGCTGTGGCTGACGGTGCCATATGCAGTGCCGGATTATGGCATGGCCCCGCCCATGTGGCACGCGCATGAGATGATCTTCGGCTATGCAACAGCCGCGCTGGGCGGGTTCTTTCTGACCGCGGTGCCAAATTGGACCGGCGCACCAGATGCGCGTGCGCAGTTCATAACGTTGGCCGCCGGATTGTGGTTGGCTGGTCGGATGGCGATGTGGTTTTCAGGGATGCTGCCTGCGGCGCTTGTGGCGGTGGTCGACCTGGCCTTTGTACCGATTCTGGCGGCCAAGATTGCAACCCAGCTCATCCGGAGGCCGAAACCTCAGAACATGCTCTTTCTGCTGTTGCTCAGCTTTATCTGGATTGCTGATCTGTTCACGCATCTTGAATGGACCGGGATGACGGATGACACATTGCATACCGGGCTGCGCGCGGGGTTGCTGGCGCTCTGCGCGATGATTGCCATTCTTGGCGGACGGATCACCCCGGCCTTTACCCGAAACGCCATGAGACGCGCGGGCGTTCCCGAGGCGAACTGGCCAATATCTGTGCCAATTCTGGACAAATCAGCGATGGCGGTTGCCCTGACCCTGCCACCAATCGTTCTGGTGCTGGGGTCAGGTGCTGTGGCTGGATCGATGGCGTTGGTTCTAGGGGTGGCGCAGGTTTCGCGCATGGCCCGCTGGCGCGCGGGCTGGGCTGCGCGGGAGCCGATCCTATTGGCACTGTATCTTGGGCTTGCAATGCTGGCGCTGGGACTGATCCTCTGGGGGCTGTCAGTGCTGGGTTTCGGAAACGAGATCGCAGCCCTACACATCCTGGGCATCGGATGCGTCGGCGGCATGACCCTAGCGGTCATGAGCCGCGCTGCGCTTGGCCACAGTGGTCGCGCGCTGGTGGCACCCGGCCCAATGGCGGTGGCCTATGGTCTGATGGCGGTGGCGGCCCTGTCGCGGTGGATTGGGGCAGATCTGAATGCAGGTTACATGGTTGCGATGCTGCTGTCGGACGGGTTGTGGGTCAGCGCATTTGCGCTTTTCCTGATCGCGATGTGGCCCGCGCTGACGGGTCCCAAGGTGCAACGGTCAGCGTGATTTGATTTCCTTTTGCAAGTCTTGACTTTCGTTAAGGATATACCGTGCCCATCCCGTCATTTTAGCCAGACTAGCTAATCTGCGCAAAGGAGAGCGCAATGCGAGAAGTCATGACCAAGAGCATGGCACGCAATATATTCTATGGCGGGTCACTGTTCTTTATCCTCATCTTTCTGGCTCTGTCGGCCCATTCTCACTGGTATATCGTGAACTCTGAGAACGCAGCAAAGCTCGATGAAAGTGTTATCAGGGGCAAGCACGTCTGGGAAAAACACGCCTGCATCAACTGTCATACCATCCTTGGCGAAGGTGCATACTTTGCACCAGAGGTTGGCAATGTGATGACACGTTGGGGCGTGCTGGACGACCCGGAATCGGCCTTTGAAGCCCTCAAAGGCTGGATGGAGGCGCAGCCGACAGACATTCCCGGTCGTCGTCAGATGCCCAATTTCAACCTCAGCGACGAAGACATCCGTGATCTGACCAACTTCTTGATCTGGACGGACAATATCGACGCTCAGGACTGGCCGCCCAACGAGGCGGGCTGAGAAGGGAACGGAGCAATGAAATACGAATCCCAAAAAATCGCCTATGCCTACTTTGCGGTGGCAATGGCCCTGTTCGCGATACAGGTTCTAGGCGGCCTTCTGGCCGGCTTTATCTATGTATCACCCAATTTCCTGAGCGAGCTTTTGCCGTTCAACATCGTGCGGATGCTGCACACCAACTCGCTGATCGTGTGGCTGATCCTCGGGTTCTTTGGTGCGGCCTATTTTCTGATCCCGGAAGAGGCCGAGCGTGAGATCCATTCGCCCATGCTGGCCTATCTGCAGCTGATCATTCTGGTGGTCGGTACACTGGGCGTGGTCTTGACCTATACGTTCAACCTGTTTGAAGGAAACTGGCTGCTGGGTAAAGAAGGGCGCGAGTTCCTAGAGCAACCCAAATGGGTCAAGGCCGGCATCGTCGTGGCCGCACTGATCTTCCTGTACAACGTGTCGATGACCGTTCTGAAAGGCAAGAAGACCGCGATCACCAACATCTTGTTGCTGGGTCTTTGGGGTCTGGCGCTGCTGTTCCTGTTTGCCTTTTACAACCCGGGCAACCTGTCCTTGGATAAGCAATACTGGTGGTATGTTGTCCACCTGTGGGTCGAAGGTGTCTGGGAACTGATCATGGCCTCGATCCTGGCCTATCTGATGCTGAAGCTGACCGGGGTAGACCGTGAGGTTGTCGAGAAATGGCTCTATGTCATTGTCGCCGCCGCGTTGTTTTCGGGTATCCTTGGTACAGGTCACCACTACTATTGGATAGGCACACCAGGGTACTGGCAGTGGATCGGCTCGATCTTCTCAAGCCTCGAAGTGATCCCCTTCTTTGCGATGATGGCCTTTGCCTTTGTGATGGTCTGGAAGGGCCGTCGGGACCACCCGAACAAAGCGGCGCTGCTGTGGTCGCTGGGCTGTGCCACATTGGCCTTTTTCGGTGCCGGTGTCTGGGGCTTCCTGCACACGCTGCATGGGGTGAACTACTATACCCACGGTACGCAGATCACTGCGGCTCACGGACACCTGGCGTTCTATGGAGCGTATGTCTGCCTCAACCTGGCAATCTTCAGCTATGCAATGCCGATCCTGAAGAACCGCGATCCTTATAATCAGGTTCTGAACATGGGCAGCTTCTGGCTGATGTCCAGCGGTATGGTTTTCATGACCTTTGTGCTGACCTTTGCTGGAACAGTGCAGACGCACATGCAGCGGGTGGTCGGAGACTACTTCATGGATGTGCAGGATCAGGTCGCGATCTTCTATTGGATGCGCCTTGGCTCTGGCATCGTCGTGGTCTTGGGTGCGCTGCTGTTCATCTACTCGATCTGGGTTCCCCGGAAAGAGATCATTGAAGCCGGCGCGGCCGAAACCCCAGCGGAGTGATGGATATGGATGGCTCCATGAAACTGAGAACGGGGGCGGCTGACGCCCCCTTCTACCTGCCACAGGGTGATGAATGTGACGTGTTCGCTGCTGCCTATACCAACAACCTGCCGGTCCTGCTGAAAGGCCCGACAGGTTGCGGCAAGACCCGGTTTGTGGCGCATATGGCCGCCAGCCTTGGCCGCCCGCTTTACACGGTGGCCTGTCACGATGACCTTGCCGCTGCGGACCTGATCGGGCGCTACCTGCTGAAAGGCGGGGAAACGATCTGGGTCGATGGCCCCCTGACCCGCGCGGTGCGCGAAGGCGCGATCTGCTATCTGGATGAAGTGGTCGAGGCGCGCAAGGACGTGACCGTCGTGCTGCACCCGCTGACTGACGACAGGCGCATCCTGCCGATCGACCGCACCGGTGAGGAGCTTGTGGCCGCGCCCGGTTTCATGCTGGTCGCCTCATATAACCCGGGATATCAGAATATCCTGAAAACCCTGAAACCCTCGACCCGGCAGCGGTTCATCTCACTGGAGTTCGACTTTCCGTCGCCCGAGATGGAGGCAAAGGTCGTCGCTAAGGAAAGCGGGCTGGCGCTGGAACGCTGCAAGCCACTGATCCGCTTGGCAGGTAAACTGCGCGGGCTCAGGGGGCAGGATCTTGAAGAGGGCGTTTCAACCCGTCTGGTCGTCTATGCCGCCACGCTGATCGCGCAGGGCATGGCCACCGACCGCGCGATCCTTGCCGCCATGATCGAACCTCTGACAGATGACGAGGACATCAAACGCGGGCTCCTCGATCTTGTCACGGCTGTCTTTGGGTGAGGCCGGCCGATGGTCAGGATCGATTTTGAGCCATGGGAACCCGAAGAAACGATCGGGAAACTGTGGCACTCCCTTGCCAGCCGTCTCGATGCACCCCAGGTGCATGTTGGAGCCGCGGTCGACCTTTCTGAGGTCGCGGGGCGGCTGGCAGTCCTTTTTCGCGGGCTTGGGGGCAGCCCGGGCGTTGAATTGCGCCCGGTCTCGCCCGAGGTTTCACACCATCGCCTAAGCTGGCGCCGTCGGTTGGGTACCGAAGTTGAACTGATGCCGCGCGCTTCGTTCGATGGCGAAGTGCTGCGCCTCCCGGACCGTCTGGCGGTGTTTCCCGCGCGCGAGGCGAACGGAGCGCTGTATGTTTGGCTGGCCGCCGCAGCGGCCCATGCGGGAACCCGGATCGTCGAAGATGATCCGTTGCGCGCCGATCTGCACGCGCTGAGCGCCGCACAAACGATGGTTAATGCAACCTTGGACAACGCCCCCGGCTTGCGACCGCTTTACACCGAGCTTTGCAAAGGTGTTCTGCATGACCGCAACAAATTCGGCCTCCCGCCTGTGGAAACAGCGGTTGAAGAACTGATCCGCCATCGGCTGGGCGACCCCGCGCCTTTGTCCCCGAAGGCCAGGCAATTCATGTCATTTGACGATGACCTGACTGCCCCACGCGGATATCAATCTTTCCGCCCTGTCCCTCTGTGGCCGGAATTGCGCGCTGTTGGTTTTTCAGAGCATAACGATGTCGAAAACCCCGATACTGAAGGCCCGCCCGAGGAATCGGGTGAGAAAACCCACCGTGCCCGGCGGCGCAAATCCGACCAGGCTGAACGCAGTGACAGTTTCATCCTTCATAAATTCGAAGCGATCCTCAGCTGGGCCGAGTTTCTGAACATCAACCGTCGCATTGATGACGATGATCCCGACAATGCCAAAAAGGCCGCCGATGATCAGGATGAGATCGGTTTGGGCCAGATTTCCAAGGCGCCGCCGACCAAGCTGAAATTGCATCTGGACCTGGCACCCGAGGATGTGAATCGCGAACGTCTGTCGGGCCGTATTCTCTATCCGGAATGGGACGTGCGCACCGGGCAATACCTGCCCGATCACGTCAACGTTCTAACCTCGGACGCCGATACTCGTGAGGATGCCGCCGAGTTTGGAAAAGACCCCGCCACCGCCCGCCGTATCCGCGCCGTCAAACGCCAGTTCGAAGCGCTGCGCCCGGGCCGCGTGATGACCCGAGGCCATCTGGACGGCGATCAGCTGGATATCGAGGCCGCCGTTCGGGCGCAGGTTGACCGCTGTGCCAACGGTGAAGGTACCGAACGCATCTGGCAACAATCCCGCCCCGAGGCACGCGATCTGGCGGTTTCCATCCTGCTGGATGTCAGCCGCTCGACCGAAAGTGCCGTGACTGGCCGCGCCGTGATCGACATCGAACGCGAGGCGCTGGCAGCGCTGGCCTGGGGCCTGAACGCCTGTGGTGACGATTTCGCCATTCACGCCTTCAGTTCACTGAAACGACAGCGGGTCTATGTGCAACGCTGCAAACGGTTTGATGAGGTGATGGGCAGCCAGGTTGAACAGCGCATCGCATCGTTACGCCCGGGGCACTATACAAGGCTGGGTGCCGCGATCCGCCATTGCTCGGCCGATCTGGCCACCCAAACGCGTAAGCGCCGGTTGTTACTGGTGATCACCGATGGCAAACCCAATGATCTTGACCACTACGAAGGCCGCCACGGAATCGAAGACACCCACATGGCCGTGCGCGAGGCGCGCCGAGCCGGGCAATCGGTCTTTGGCGTCACCATCGACAAGACAGGTAAAAGCTGGTTCCCGCGGATGTTCGGGCAGGGTGGCTTTGCCGTCATCCCGGACCCGCATCGCCTGACTATGGCGCTGCCGCAAATCTACCGCCAACTGGTCGGCGCATGAGCGACGCGTCCCTTATCGACGAGTTGCCCGGCGAATTACTGATGTGGGTTCTGATCATTTCGGAGCTGCTGGTCTTTGGCGCGGGCCTGATCGCTTTCATGGGCGTGCGCCTGACCGATCCGGCGGGCTTTGCCGAGGCGCAATCGCATCTGCACCGCACCGGAGCCGCGCTGAACACTGCGGTTCTGGTCACCTCTGGCTATCTGGCTGCGCAAGCCTTGCATTGGCGGCAGATTGCGCGTCGGACTGCTGCCCGCCTGGCGTTAATCGCAGCTGCCGCGCTGGGCGTTGTATTCCTGATCATCAAAGGCGTGGAATACGCGGACAAGGCTGCACAAGGAATTACCTACGAGACCCATCCGTTCTTCCTGTTCTACTATCTGCTCACCGGCTTCCACGCGGCACATGTGTTGGCTGGGGTTGTTATCCTGCTGCTGGTCGCCTGGCGGGACAATCCCCGCAACATCGAGGCCGGCGCCCAGTTTTGGCACATGGTCGATCTCGTCTGGATCATGCTGTTCCCCGTGATCTACCTGTTGGGATGACGGACATGACCCAAACCTCATCGGATCCAAAAAGCTCCCGCTGGATGCTCTCAAACCCACTCACCCGCGCATGGCTCAGCCTGTTGGTTCTGAGCACCGCTTCGGCCCTGCTGACGATACTCCCCCTGTCCGCACCGGTGTTGAGCGCAGGCATTTTGATCCTGGCCCTGTCCAAAGCCCGCATTATCCTTGCACGATATCTGGACCTGACGCACAGCCCGGCCTGGCTGAGCAGTTTCACCATGGTACTGACCGGATTTGCGATGGTGATCTTCGGCCTCTCACTGTTTTGACATGAAAAAAGCCGCCCCCGTGGGGCGGCAGTTCTCCAAGTGCGGGGACGCCTCGGTTATTGTGCGGCCATCGGCATTCTCGCGATCTGACACCGTTGCCACAGGGCCGATAAGGCACCGACCAGATTGTCGATATCTTCGTTTGTATGAACCGGAGAGGGGGTAATTCTCAGGCGTTCGGTGCCTTTGGGAACGGTCGGATAGTTGATCGGCTGAATATAGATCCCGAATTCTTCCAGCAGCGTATCCGAGATGAATTTGCATTTCACCGGGTCACCTACCATCACCGGGATGATGTGGCTGGGATTGGGCAAATGCGGGATGCCTTCGGCGTCCAGTTTGGCGCGCACCTGCGCAACGCGGGTTTTCTGCAGATCACGCTCGGTATTGGATTGCTTGAGGTGTTGGATCGAGGCGGCAGCGCCTGCTGCTATTGCGGGTGGGAGGGCGGTGGTAAATATGAACCCGCTGGCAAAGCTGCGGACAAAGTCACACAAGGCAGCGGATGCCGCGATGTAACCGCCAACCACGCCGAAGGCCTTGCCCAGCGTCCCTTCTATGACGGTCAGGCGATCCATCAACCCTTCGCGTTCGGCGATGCCACCACCGCGCGAGCCATAAAGGCCAACGGCGTGGACCTCGTCCAGATAGGTCATCGCACCATATCTATCTGCCAGGTCGCAAATCTCTTTGATCGGAGCGATGTCCCCATCCATCGAATAGACAGATTCGAAGGCGATCATCTTGGGCGCATCTGAATCGGCTGCGGCCAGCTTTGCCTCTAGGTCCGCCAGATCATTGTGCTTCCAGATCACTTTTTGTGCCCGCGAATGGCGGATGCCTTCAATCATGGAGGCATGGTTCAAAGCGTCCGAGAATACGATCAGACCTGGGATCTTCGCAGCCAGCGTCCCAAGTGCCGCCCAGTTCGACACATAGCCCGAGGTGAACAGAAGGGCGGCTTCTTTCCCGTGGAGGTCGGCCAGTTCCTGTTCCAGCAAAACGTGGTCATGTGTCGTGCCCGAGATATTGCGTGTGCCCCCTGCGCCCGCGCCGCAACGGTCGAGTGCATTGTGCATTGCCCCGACTACATCAGGATGCTGGCCCATTCCCAGATAGTCGTTGGAACACCAAATTCGTACGTCGCGCTGTAAAGCGCCGTCCGTCTGGCGTGCATTCGGGAACGCGCCACAGCGGCGCTGTAGATCAATGAAGATGCGGTAGTTGCCTTCGTCGCGCAGATGCTCAAGGCTTTGGCTGAAAAATCGCTCGTAGTCCATCTCGAACACTCCCGGGAATACTGGCTTTCCAGCAAGACTATGTGCCGGGCCCGCTACGCAACATGACAAATGTCAAGCCGCAGAAAGGAAAGGCTGGCTTGGAAGCCGAAGGTTTGGCATAGCCTTAAGAGGACGGACGTACTGATCGGGTACGCAACTAGAAAAGAGGGGAAAGCTTCGTGGCGCATGAGGCACTTAAAGCGATCGCCAAGCAGTCACTATTGCTCAAGAGCTTTCCCGAGCATCATATCGACACGCTGTTAAGTCACGCGATCTGGCGGAAATATGATCGCGGAGAGACGATTTTTCTACAGGAAGAAAAAGCCCAGGCCATTCATGTGGTTCTGTCGGGCTGGGTAAAGCTGTTTCGCATGTCCCCTACCGGTGCCGAAGCAGTTGTCAGCGTTTTCACCCGCGGCGAAAGCTTTGGCGAAGCGGTCGCCTTGCGTAACGTTCCCTATCCGGTTTCGGCCGAGGCAGTTTCGGCCTGTGAGATCATGCACATTCCAAGTCCGGTCCTTTTGTCCCTTATGCGAGAGGACCCGGAAATTGGGGTGTCAATTCTGGCAGCTACCTTTACCCATCTGCATTCTCTGGTCGCCCAGCTTGAGCAGCTTAAGGCCCAGACCGGCGCACAGCGGGTGGCAGAATTTCTTCTGACTCTCTGCGAAGCCGAGATGGGGGACTGCATTGTCGAGCTGCCCTATGACAAGATGTTGATTGCCGGGCGCCTGGGCATGAAGCCCGAAAGCCTGAGCCGCGCCTTTTCCCGGCTAAAGCCGTTTGGCGTTAAAATTGACCGGACACATGCCCTGCTCTCGGACATTCAAGTACTGCGAGACTATGCAGAAAGTGACCCCTCCGAAAAGTGACCGAATTTATTGGCCGGTGCTTTGCCGGGTGCGCCAAAGAGCCCCGAGAACGTGCTTCTTTGTTCAGGCTAGGACATGCGCATCGATCCCGTGAACGCGATTCCCTGTTTCCGGATAAGGGCCTTGTGCAACGTCAGGTAGTCCAGAACTCCAAAACAAGCTGGTTTTGGTGCTTCCTGGATCCACGCAGCTGAGTGATATGCCGCCAAGTTCCAGTCGGCATCTTCCGTCTGTACTTAGGGTCGAAATCGAATGGGAAACTCTAACCTTCAGGGGCTTCTACGATGTCAAAAATCCGTTCAACGACTATCTATTCGGAACCGGCATTCTGACAGCGCTAATTACCGCTTTCCTGTCGATAGTCATTTCTTTTGCGGCTTCGGCGGAGGAAGATTGTCTCAACATCTTTGCCCACATGCGGGATGTTTTGCTTTCGGTTCTAGAGTTGATCGAAACTGAGCGGCTGCCTGAAGCCAACACCTTTATCCAGCATAGTTTTGGCGGATCCAAATTTGCAGCACACGGTGAGAAGCATGTGAGCACCGAATACGAACAGCATGGTGCAAAGGCTTATATGCAGGGACCCGTGTTTACCACCGGGTCAGTGCATCTTCGTCTTCGTCCTTGGCCGAAACCCACTCCGCACCAGCGGTGGTGATTTCTTTCTTCCAGAAGGGGGCGCGGGATTTTAGGTAGTCCATCAGATATTCGGCCGCCTCGAACGCATCCTTGCGATGCGGTGCGGCAGTGGCCACCATCATGATCCGATCCCCCGGAGCGAGCCTGCCATGCCGATGGATCACCAGCACATTGCCCAGCGACCAGCGGTCTATTGCTTCTTGCGCAATCTGGGTCAAGGCCCGTTCCGTCATGCCCGGATAATGCTCAATCTCCATCACGTCCAAATCGCCCGTGGCCAGATCACGCACAACACCGGTAAAGGTCACGATTGCGCCATTTGCAGCATCGCCCGCCGCAAAGTCATTTGCCTCGGTACCTAGGTCAAACGGGTCTTCCTGCACCACGATGCGCATGACTTCAGCCACCTGTCATTGGTGGGAAAAAGGCAACCTCACGAACGCCCGCCAACGGGGCGTCAAAATCCGACAATTCCTGATCCAGCGCAACACGTAAGGCCGACAGATCCGCAAAGGCCGCTGCATAGCGATCCTCGCGCGCGCTAAGTTCTGCGACCAGATCGGATACGGTGGCGGCCTCGGTTTCAACCCGTTCTTTCGGCAGGCCAATCCGTTCGCGGACCCATGCGAAATACAGCACATCCATCCCTTAGTTCTCCTTCAGGTGTGGCATGGCTTTACGTAGGTAGTCATAGCCGGTGATCAATGTCAGCGCTGCTGCGATCCACAGCAGCCACAGGCCGATCCGACTGGACCAGAACATCCCTTCAAGATGCCAGCGCAGGCCGTTCAGGTCTTCTTCTTGCCCGGTCAGAATCTGGTCGATCAGCGTTGGGTCCATGCCGAAGCTGGCCATCACAAAGTAATGCTCGAAGATGCCCTGTGAAAACAAGACGGCTATCGCCACCATCTGGGCCGTGGTTTTCCATTTGGCAAGTTTGGTAACTTTCAGCGTCCCAGCCGTATCACCCAGATATTCGCGCAGGCCTGACACAAAGACCTCTCGGAACAGGATCACAGTGGCAGGCAGGACCAGCCACGGCGTCCAGTGTTCGGCCGAATACCCGACCAAGATCATCAGCGCGATCACCACCATCGCCTTATCGGCAATCGGGTCCAGCATGGCGCCAATTTTTGTTTCCTGCTTCCACGCTCGTGCCAGATAGCCATCGAACCAGTCGGTTAAGGCGGCTGTCAGAAACAGGATCAACGCGAACCAGTCGGCATAGGGCCGGGTGAAATACAAAAACATCACGGCCAGCCCTGGGGCTGCCAGCAGACGCAGGACGGTCAGAATATTGGGCAGGTTCCACTTCATGCAGCGGACCCTACATCGCTAAAATCCAACAGAAAAGATAGACAGTCAAAAAACCGTACTTGTCCCCTGAACTTGGTCAAAGCGCCGCAGGCAAGGCGTGGTGCGCCCATGCCCCTTGGAGTTTGTTCTTTTTGCGGTCAGGTTCACCGCACGTATCCGGGACAGAAGGCACATCATGACAGCTCATATACAAACCGATGCCCGGTCAAATCTGACCGGCAGCCTGTGGATGATCGCTGCAATGGCGGGGTTTGCGCTGGAAGACGCGCTGTTGAAAGCGGCTTCGGGTGCCGTACCGATCTGGCAGGTGATGGTTCTGTTCGGGGTGGGTGGGGCGCTGGTCTTTGCGGCGGTTGCACTGGCGCGCGGCACGCAACTGTTTCAGCCGGATGTCCTGTCGCGCCCGATGAAAGTGCGCGTGCTCTTCGAGGTATTCGGACGGTTATTCTATGTCTTAGCCATTGTGCTGACGCCTTTGTCCTCAGCTACTGTGATTTTGCAGGCGACTCCGTTGGTCGTGGTCGCTGGCGCTGCGCTGATCTTTGGCGAAACAGTTGGCTGGCGACGGTGGAGCGCGATTCTGATCGGTCTGATTGGCGTTGTAGTCATCCTGCAACCGACCGGAGACAGCTTTTCGGCGCTGTCCATTCTGGCGGTGCTGGGCATGTTGGGCTTTGCCGGTCGCGATCTGGCCAGCCGCGCAGCCCCGGCGACACTGGGGACTGAGGTTTTGGGCTTTTACGGCTTCCTCAGCATCATCGTTGCCGGTTTGGCCTATCGCCTGTGGGAGGGCGTGCCAATCGTCCCGCTCGATCTGTACAACGGTCTGTTTCTGACCGGTGCGGTGCTTATGGGTGTGATGGCCTATGCCTCGCTTATGAAGGCGATGCGGATCGGAGAGGTCTCGGCCGTGACGCCGTTCCGCTATACGCGTCTGCTGTTCGGTATCGGTCTGGGCGTGTTCCTGTTCGGCGAGCAACTAGACCAGACCATGTGGATCGGCAGCGCGCTGATTGTGGCCTCGGGGCTGTACATCCTGTGGCGCGGGCGGCGGGCCTAGCCCTTGTCGTGGAAGAAATCATAGACCTTTTGCGCCAAGCCGGCCGAAATCCCTTCGACCGCTTTCAGATCGGCCAGGTTGGCCCGGCCAACTGCTTTGGCGCTGCCGAAATGAGCCAACAGGGCTCGTTTGCGCGCGGCCCCTACGCCGGGGATTTCATCCAGCGGTGTGGCCCCCACGGCCTTGGCACGCTTGGCTCGATGGGTGCCGATGGCAAACCGGTGGGCCTCGTCTCTTAGGCGCTGAATGAAATAGAGCACCGGGTCGTTGCGTTTCAGCGCAAAGGGCCTTTGGCCAGTGCGGTGAAATTCTTCCTTACCATGGTCGCGGTCAACGCCTTTGGCGACACCTATCATGGGAATCTCTTCGACCCCGTGCTGCGCCATAATCTCATGGACGGCGCTCACTTGCCCGGCGCCACCGTCAATCAACAGCAGATCGGGCCACATTCCCTTGTCACGGTCGGGGTCTTCTTTTTGCAGGCGGGTAAAGCGGCGGGTCAGCACCTCTTTCATCATGCCAAAGTCGTCACCGGGGGTCAGGTCATCTCCACGAATGTTGAACTTGCGATAGGCATTTTTCATGAAACCTTCGGGGCCGGCCACGATCATGCCGCCCACGGCATTTGTTCCTTGAATATGGGAGTTGTCGTAGACTTCGATCCGGTTTGGCGGGGCATCCAGATCAAATGCCTCGGCGATCCCGCGCAACAGTTTGGCCTGCGTGGCACTTTCCGACATCCGCCGGGCCAGGGATTCACGCGCGTTGCGTATGGCCCCTGCGACAAGTTCTTGTTTCTCACCACGCTGGGGCACAAGGATTTCTACCTTGCGACCGGCTTTTTCGGTCAGCGCCTCTTGCATCAGATCGGCGTTTTCAATGGCATCTGACAGGATCAACTGACGGGGTGGTTCCTTGTTGTCATAGAACTGACCCAGAAACGCCTCCATCACCTCGGCGGCTGACACATCTGCCCCGACGCGGGGATAGAAGTCCTTGTTGCCCCAGTTCTGGTTGGCGCGGATGAAGAACACCTGAACGCAAGCCTGCCCACCGTCCATATACAGGCCGATCACATCCGCCTCGGCCACACCGCGCGGGTTAATGCCTTGCGAGGTCTGCACCTGCGTCAGCGCCCGGATGCGATCGCGCAGGCCAGCGGCGCGTTCAAACTCCATCGCCTCAGACGCGGCCATCATCTGTTCGGCCAGTTCCTCTTGCACTTTGGTCGACCGGCCTGACAGGAATCGTTCCGCATCCTTGACGCTTTCACGGTAGTCCTGATCCGAGATCAACCCGACACAAGGCCCAGAACACCGCTTGATCTGATAGAGCAGGCAGGGACGGGTGCGGCTTTCGAACATCGAGTCAGAACAGTTGCGCAGCAGGAAGGCCTTTTGCAGCTGGTTCAGGGTTCGGTTCACGGCACCCGCGCTGGCGAAGGGGCCGAAATACGCGCCTTTTTCCTTTTTTGCTCCCCGATGCTTTTTGATCTGTGGAAAGACATGGTCCTTTGCCACCAGAATATTGGGAAAGCTTTTGTCGTCGCGCAGCAGCACGTTATATTTCGGTTTGAGCTGCTTGATCAGGTTCTGTTCAAGCAGCAGCGCCTCGGTCTCGGTCCGGGTCGTCAGGAACATCATCGAGGCCGTGGCCGCAATCATCCGCTCGATCCGGCCAGAGTGTCCCGGTCTTGTATAGTTCGACACCCGTGCCTTCAGATTGCGCGCCTTGCCGACGTAAAGAACCCGGCTGTCCGCATCCAGCATCCTGTACACGCCAGGTGAACTGTCGAGCGTTTTCGCATATCGCTGGATGCAGGCGTATCCTGTCGACTGGGCGTCATTCTGAGAGCTGTTGGTGTCGTCTTGAGAGGTCATGGCCAAAATATGTGATTCTTTGACCATGGCTGCAATCTTGAGCGCTTCAGATCAAGGGAAAACAAATCCACGTATTCTGTGGATAACTGTGCAGATAACTTTTGTGGGGCTTGAATTTTCCCTTGTTTCATTAAGGATTCCTTGATTTGCTTAAAAAATAGGCACATATGTAATCTATTGAATTTAAACAGTAAAAATTTCTACACATGGCAAGTGTATGAAAAAAAAGACATTTTTGTAACGGATTGATAACAGAAATGAGAGCGGTGCAAAACTTCCAGCACCAAACGTTATTCCACGCCCAGAACATCCGGTGTCTGCCACCCCAAATGCTGTCCGCCATCCACGCAGAGAATCTGGCCGGTGACCGCATGAGCATCCAGGAAATACCCAAGTGCAGCGGTGATGTCAGAGGGGTTTGACCCACGTTCCAGAATGGTGTTGGCGCGCTGTGCTTTGAAGTGATCTTCGGATTGCCTGTGACCCTGCATCGTCGGTCCCGGTCCGATGGCATTGACGCGGATCGCCGGGGTTAGCGCCTGAGCTGCAGTACGGGTCAACGCCCATAGCCCCATTTTGGCGACGGTGTAGGACATGAATTCGGGCGTCAGTTTGCGGACCCGCATGTCGACCATATTTACAATCAGGCCCGTTGCCAGCGGCTCGCCCGTATCATCGGTTTCAGGTTCCAGACCCTGTTCAGCCATCGCCTGAGTCAAAACGAATGGCGCCCGCAGGTTGCTGTTCATGTGGCGGTCCCAGCTTTGCCGGGTGGCCGTGTGGATGTTGTCGTATTCAAATATCGAAGCGTTGTTGACCAGGCAGGTAATGGGTCCGCCCAGCGCCTCGGATGCGCGTGGCAGCAGGGCAGCCACGCTTGCTTCTTCTAACAGGTCGGCCTGCAGAGCTACCGCATTGCGGCCTAGGGCCCTGATTTCAGCGACAACCTTAGATGCCTCTTGTTCAGAGGAGGCGTAATGGACCGCCACGTCGTACCCACGCCCGGCCAGATAAAGGGCCATTGCCCTACCAAGGCGAATTCCGGCACCGGTAACTAGGGCTCGGGTCATGCGGCCTCTCTTTGTGTCACACCAACAAGGAAATAACGTAAACCGCGTAAAGGCTTGTCAACAGAATTCCCCATCCGCGGGTGATATCCCGTTTGAAAAATACAAAGGGGACCAAAAGGAGTGATGCGCCCAGCATGACCCAAAGATCAAATCGCAGGAATTCTGGATCAACAGGAATGCGCCCAAACAGGGTTGCAATGCCGACGATGGCCAACAGATTGAACATGTTGGACCCGATAACATTGCCCAATGCGACATCGGCTTGTCGGCGCAGTGCAGCCATAACAGTGGTCGCCAGTTCCGGCAGAGAAGTTCCCACCGCTATAAGTGTCAATCCGATTACAGTCTCGCTGACGCCGTAAGTGCGGGCAATGATTGTAGCGTTGTCGACCAGAAGATGTGCGCCCATCGGCAGGCCTATCAGTCCGAGCACCAGGTAGACTGAAATCTTCCAATAGGGCATGTCTGGATCGGCTTCTTCGAGGCCATCAAAATCGTCATCCTCGGCGCAGGCTTTGCCACAGGCCTTACGATGGGCATGGGCTTCTCGGAAGGCGGTCCATAGAACAAAGCTGAGAGCAGCCAGCAAAATCGCGCCGCTGAACAGGTTGAACACGCCGCAGAAGGCAAGGCCGATGAACAGAACGGTTGCCAGCAACATGAACACATAGTTCTTGCGGCTGTCGCATTCGCTGGTGTGCAGCGTGGCAAGCAGCGCAGGCAGGCCCAGCACCAGCAGGATATTGGCCGTGTTCGACCCCACAACGTTACCCAGGGCGATGCCCGGTGCGTTTTCCTTAATTGCACTGATTGCAATCAGAAGTTCTGGCGCCGAGGTGCCGAATGCCACGATCGTCAAACTAACGATCAACGCCGGTACTCCAATCCGCAGGCTGAGGTTCACGGCACCGCGTACCAGCGCATCACCCGCCAGCAACAGGATCAACAAACCGAGACCGGATAACAGCCATGCCGTCATGCGCGGCCTCCTTTTTCGCAGGCACAGGGACCTTTACCGATCCTGAACCGATGACAGCGCGGGCATCTTGCGGATTGCAGTTTTTTCTGCCCCGGGAACCGCAGTTTGCCGAACATTGCCAGGACGCCCATGGCAATCAAAAAGAGGGTCACGATCTTGATAATCACGTTACAAACCGAAACGTGCGTATGCGGCACGCTCCTCAAGTCCGGCAACCGCGTCCTGTGCCAAGGAGGCGCCGAACCGTGACCAGAATGGCTTGCGCAGCCCGTAACGGCGGAATTTTACTTTATCGCCAAACCGGTCCTGCATTTTGGGTTTGAGATGAGCGATGCCGTCGATCAGGCCAAGTTCATGCGCGCGGCGTGCCAGCCAGACTTCGCCAGTGAACAGATCAGCACCCGTTTCAAGCTTTACCCCGCGTCGTGCTTTGACATGAGCAGTGAAGTTCTCGTGGATATCGCGTAGCAGGCCTTCAAGCCTTGCGACATCTTCAGGTTTTTCCGGGGCAAAGGGATCCAACATGGATTTCGAATGGCCCGCCGTGTGCACTCGCCGTTCGAAACCCTGCCTCTCAAGGAAAAGATGTGCGCCGAACCCCGAAGAGATCACGCCAATCGAACCCAGTACCGAACTGTCATCGGCGTAAATCTCATCAGCTGCCGCTGCCAACCAATAGCCACCCGAAGCTGCCACATCCTCGACAAATGCGAAGACGGGAACATCCAGTTCTTTCGAAAGACGCTGAATGCGCGCACCGATCAATGAACTTTGGACCGGGGATCCGCCGGGCGAGTTGACCTCAAGCGCGACGGCGGCAGGTTTGCCTTTGCGAAATGCTTTTTCGAGAACCGGTGCCAGAGTTGTGTCAGACATCGACCCGCGCCCGGACATGCCGATTGCACCCGACAAGCGCACGACCGAAACGGTTGGCTGTTTTTTGAGAAACGGCAGGCTGACCTTCATGGGTGCCGATGTAGAGTGCGCCCACGCGGTAAACAAGGGAGCGGCTGACCGTTATCGGTCGCGTGAACGTATTTACTGAAGGTGATGGGCAAAAATGCAACGCCGTCCATTGCCTAACTCCGGATGCGCCAGCCAGTTTTGAAGATCCATCCGATGATGCCCAGACACACGCCGGTAAACGCCAGTATGGCCAAAAGGCTGAACATGATCGGCACATCGGCCAGGCCGTAAAACGACCAGCGAAAGCCCGAGATCAGATAGACGACCGGGTTGAACAGGGTGATGGTCTGCCACAGCGGGGGCAGCATCGAAATCGAATAAAAGGTACCGCCCAGAAAGATCAGCGGTGTCACCACGAGTTGCGGAACCAAAGACATCTGTTCGAAATTGCTGGCCCAGATGCCGATGATGAAGCCCAGCAAGGAAAAGCTGAGGCAGGTCAGGACTAGAAATGTCACCATGGCAAGCGGGTGTTCAATACGCAAATCCACAAAGAATGCAGAGGTCACAAGGATCACGACACCCACAAACAGCGACTTTGTCGCCGCTGCTCCGACATAGCCGATGACGATCTCGATGAAATTCACCGGCGCCGAAAGAAGCTCATATATCGTTCCCAGAAACTTTGGGAAATAGATCCCGAAAGAGGCGTTCGAGATCGACAGCGTCACAACAGATAACATGACCAGCCCCGGAACGATGAACGCACCATAGGATACGCCTTCGACCTCTTGTATCCGGCTGCCAATCGCCGTGCCAAAGACAACGAAATACAGCGATGTCGACAGGACCGGAGATATGAAGCTTTGCGCAAGGGTGCGGAAGAACCGGGCCATTTCGAACCGGTAGATGGCAGTAATGGCGGACCAGTTCATGTGGCTTCTCCCGACACCATATTGACAAAGATCTCTTCAAGGCTGGACTGACGCGTTTGTACATCGCGTAAAATCAGTCCGGCCTCGGCCACATCGTTCAACAGGGTGGTGATGCCAGTGCGGTCGGCATTTGTGTCGTAGGTATAAACCAGCGCGTCACCCTTGCCATTCAGTTTGAGATTGTGTGCGGCCAGACTGTCGGGGACGGTTTGAATGGGCTGGGTCAGCATGACTTCGATCTGCTTCTTTCCCATCTGCGCCATCAAAGTGTCTTTGTCCTGAACCAGTAGCAGTTCACCCTTGTCGATGACGCCGACACGGTCGGCAATGGCCTCGGCCTCTTCGATATAGTGGGTGGTTAGAATGATGGTGACACCGGCCTGCTTCAACTCGGCCACGATTTCCCACATGTCTTTGCGCAGTTCGACATCAACACCTGCGGTCGGCTCGTCCAGAAACAGAACACGCGGCTCGTGTGCCAGCGCTTTTGCGATCAGAACCCGACGTTTCATACCGCCCGATAGTTCTTTGATCGCGTTTTTGCGTTTTTCCCACAAAGACAATTTGCGCAGAATTTCTTCGATACGTGCGTTGTTCTGCCCAAGCCCGAACAGCCCGCGCGACAATCGCACAGTGTTCCAGACCTTTTCAAAGGGTTCGAGCGCGATTTCCTGCGGAACCAAACCGATCATCCGGCGTGCTGCGCGAAAATCAGTCTGGATATCGTGGCCGCCGACGGTCACGCTTCCTGAGGTTGGCGTCGTTATTCCACACACCGTCGAAATCAGCGTGGTCTTGCCTGCACCGTTGGGACCCAGAAGAGCCAGGATTTCTCCCTGCTCGATGTCCAGAGACACGCCCTTTAGCGCCTCAAAACCTCCGGCATAGGACTTTCGCAAATCCCTGATGGACAGAATTGTTGTCATGCGCCTCCCCCGTTCTGGCGGCGACACTACCCTGCGAGTTAGCCACAGAACAGGCCCAATTCACACATTTTGCTCAGCTTTCCAATTGGCCTTTCCAGTCCGGGCTTGCATTTCCTGGCTGGCCCCGAAACCCTGCGCGGGCAGGAGGACTGGTATGTTAAGTGGAATTCGGATCATCGAAATCGAGGGCTTGGGCCCCGGTCCCTTTGCCGCCATGCTGTTGGCCGATCTCGGTGCAGATGTGATCACCATCCACCGCAAGGGGCAGGCCGCGACTCCGGGCATGCCCGAACAGTCAGTTCTGGATCGGGGTAAGCGCTCGATCAGCCTGAACCTCAAAGACCCGGCCGATCTGGATGTGGCCCGGCGCCTGATCGCCACGGCTGATGCACTGATCGAAGGGTTTCGACCCGGTGTGATGGAAAAGCTGGGCCTTGGCCCTGATATCTGTCGCGATCTGAACCCAAAGCTGATTTATGGCCGTATGACGGGTTGGGGACAGGACGGCCCCTTGTCCAAGAATGCCGGGCACGATCTGAACTATATCGCACTGTCCGGGGCGCTTTGGTATGCGTCGCAACCGGACCAACCGCCGCAAACCCCGGCCACTTTGGTGGGTGATATCGGTGGCGGTGCCATGTATCTGGTCGCGGGCATTCTGGCCGGATTGCTGAATGCGGCACGCACAGGAAAGGGCACGGTCGTGGACGCCGCTATTTATGACGGCTCGGCCCATATGATGAACCTGCTGATGAGCCTGCGCCAAACCGGAAACCTGTCAGATACGCGCGGACACAGCCTTCTGGACGGTCCCCATTGGAGCCGAACCTATGCCTGCTCTGATGGTGGATTTGTGGCGGTGCAGTGCCTGGAGCCGAAATTCTATGCCGAGTTCCTGCAGATATTGGACCTGTCTGGCGATCCCGAATTTCGGCAGCAATATGATGCTTCCACCTGGCCCGCGCTGACCCGGCGGCTGGCTGAAATCTTTGCTGGCAAACCACGTGATCATTGGGCGGCGCTGTTTGCAGCAAGTGACGCCTGTGTTGCACCGGTGCTCAACCCGTCCGAAGCGCAGAACCATGCCATGAACACAGCACGCCAGATCTGGCTTGCCCCCGACGGTATGCTACAGGCCGCCGCCGCGCCGCGGTTTTCCGAGCGGGAGTGGAAGCCCAGACCCAGCCCGCGCCGCGGAGATCATACACAAGACATACTGGCCGAGCTGGACGCCCGACCCAAAGCCTAGCGGTTGCGCACTGCGTCGATCATACGCTGAACGTTGTCGGGATCGGCATCGGGCGTGATGCCATGACCCAGATTGAAGATATGCGGCCCTTTGGAGAATGCATCGACAATCCGCCGGGTCTCGTCCACCAGCGCTTGACCGCCGGTCACCATATGCGACGACGCCAGATTGCCCTGTACGCAACCATCCACCTGGACATGCTCGGCGCCCCATTCCGGCGAGACCGAATTGTCCAACGCGACGCAATCAACCCCCGTGGTTTTGGCGAACCCGATATAGCCATCTCCGGCCTCTCGCGGGAATCCGATCACCGGGATGCCGGGGTGACGTTCCTTGATGGCCTGGGTGATTACGCGGCACGGCTCGACCGCATATTTGCGGAACGCCTCACCCTTCAGCGATCCGGCCCAGCTGTCGAATATCTTGACTACCTCGGCGCCGGCCTCGATCTGGGCTGAAAGATATTCGATCGTGGCCAGCGTGATCCGGTCCAGCAATGCTTCGAACAGCGCAGTATTCCCCTCGCGCAGCGCATGGGCGGGGCCTTGATCCGGGGTGCCGCGTCCGGCGATCATGTAGGTCGCCACTGTCCACGGGGCGCCAGCAAAACCGATCAAGGTTGTCTCGGATGGCAATTCCCGTGACAGGATGCGCACTGTCTCATAGACTGGCGAGAGTGTTTCGTGGATATCCTCGACCGATTTCAGCGCATCAAACTCGGATTGTTGCGTGATAGTCGACAAACGCGGGCCTTCACCGGTGACAAACCAAAGATCCGCACCCAGCGCCTGTGGTACCAGCAGGATATCCGCAAACAGGATAGCTGCATCGAACCCATAGCGACGGATCGGCTGCAATGTGACCTCGGCCGCAAGCTCGGGATTGTAGCACAGCGACAGGAAATCCCCGGCCTGCGCGCGCGTTGCACGATATTCTGGCAGATACCGCCCGGCCTGGCGCATCATCCAGATCGGAGGCACATCCTGCACCTGTCCTGCCAATGCCCGCAGCAGTTTCTTTGTTTCGGCCATCTGTGCCCCCAATCGTCTGGTTTGTGGCAACGGGTCTTCCTTCGGCGGCAATTTGTCAAGCTCTGCCCCCATTGTCAGGGCAATGTGACGCGACTAAAGCTGTGTCCATGACATTGACCCTGCCTTCACCCGCCTCACCGCTGAAAATCGGCACCCGTGGTTCGCCCCTGGCGCTGGCGCAAGCCTATGAAACCCGGCAGCGGTTAGGCACAGCCTTTGATCTGCCCGAAGATGCATTCGAAATCGTGGTGATCAAGACCACCGGCGACAATCGTGCGATGATCGACGCGGACCGCCCGCTGAAAGAGATCGGCAACAAAGGCCTGTTCACCAAGGAAATCGAAGAAGCGATGCTGCGAGGTGATGTCGACATTGCTGTGCATTCGACCAAGGACATGCCGGTCGAACAGCCCGCGGGTCTTGTGTTGGACACGTTCCTGCCGCGCGAAGATGTGCGCGACGCTTTTATTTCGCCCAGCCTGAATTCTATTCATGACCTGCCGTATGGCGCAGTGGTCGGCACCTCGTCTTTGCGCCGCCGGGCTCAGCTGTTGAACCGGCGCCCTGACCTGAATGTGGTCGAGTTCCGTGGCAACGTGCAAACGCGCCTGAAGAAACTGACCGATGGCGTAGCGGATTGCACGTTTCTGGCGATGGCAGGTATCCGGCGCCTGAATATGGACGACGTTCCCGCAACTGCTATCTCGCCCGAGGATATGCTGCCCGCCATTGCACAAGGTACAATCGGTATCGAACGTCGCAGTGACGATCCCCGTGCTGCAGGGATGTTGGAGGCAATTCATCATAGCGAAACCGGGTATCGACTTTTGGCCGAGCGCGCCTTGCTGGCCGCGCTTGACGGGTCCTGCGAGACTCCGATTGCCGGGCTGGCTGATATCAGTGGTGGCATTCTGCGCCTGCGCGGAGAAGTCCTGCGCCCGGACGGGTCTGATTCTATCGCCGAAGACGCCACTGGCGTGATTGGTGATGGTGCAGAAATGGCGCGCGCGATGGCCGAAAAACTACTGACAAAGGCCGGCCCCGGGTTCTTTGATTGGAAGAATTGAAGATAAATTTATTTAATGTGAACTAGTTCACTGTCGCGCTCTCAAAGATCAGGCATTAAGGATGCACACCGATTGAGAAATCGGGTTGGTCTCGAAGAAGTCGAAAGTTTTTGTTAGTCTGTCCATTTTTAAGTGGTATTCGAGGGGGCGAGACCAAACCCCGACATTCAGTCAGTAAGGGCCGCTGTCTCATTAAGACGGCGGCCCGTTTACTTTTGGGTGTCTCAAATAGCCGCGACGTCTTGAACCGCTTGCACAATCGCAGCCCGCTGGTGAAGCGATGTCAGTACATATAATTGCCTGTCTTCAAGACTGGATGCGCGGGGCAGTGGAATGATCCTCGTGCCAAGGGGCTAGAAAATCCGTCGCATTTTCTTATCCGGCGTAAAGTGCAAGCGTTGATAGTACCTGTAAGAGGCGTAGAGTGCATCAGCGCACCGCTTCATTGTGACGATTACCGGAGACCAAAATGGCCGAGACTTTCGACGAAGATCTGTTCCTCAGAGGGCTGGAGCAACGCAAAAGCACCCTGGGCGCGGAATATGTTGAGAAAAACCTGGCTGCCGCCGACGATTTTACCCGGCCGTTTCAAGAGGCAATGACCGCTTGGTGCTGGGGTTTCGGCTGGGGCGACGATGTGATTGACGCCAAGACCCGGTCAATGATGAACCTGTCCATGATCGGCGCGCTGGGCAAGATGCACGAATGGGAACTCCACTGTCGCGGCGCCATCAGCAACGGCGTCAGCAAAGAAGAAATCCGGGCCATTATTCACGTGATCGGCATCTATTGTGGCGTGCCGCAGGCGCTGGAATGCTTTCGTGTCGCGCGCAAGGTTCTGGACGAGGCAGAGACAACCTCTGAGACATGATCATGAATTGAACTGTGCCCAAGCTTCTTCAAGCTGAGGGGATTTTCGGACCCGGTTTGGCAGGTGTCTGAAACACACAACGGCGCCCTATATTTGCGGGTGTCGCAAGTTGCCGATTCCTCTAGTTCTCTTAGTCCGCGTTGTTGATCCGGCCGCGTAATTCTTCGGCCTCCTGCCGCGCGGCGCGCAACCCGTCCATGGCAGCGCCCAGTTCCGCCTCGGTCTGGGTGAGCTGATTGGTTAGCTCGGCCTCGCGCTGTTGCAGATAGGTGATGGCCTGATCGCGGGTTTCTTCGGCCTCATGCAATTCCTGGCTCATGCGATCCAGATCGGCGACGTCGCTTTGGCGAACACGAGACAGACGATGGGCCAGCCAGTTGGCGAACCACCCCATGCAGAAGGCTGCGAACAGGATGATGGCGGTGGCAATGATGAATTCTATTCTGTTCAACTTACTGATCCTCTGCGCCGGTATCTGCGGCGTCTTCTGGCGTCTCTGTCTCGGCCTCCAGCGCCTCAAGCCCGGTCTCGGAATTGGCAAGGGGCTCGGGCCGGATCAGGCGGAATTCAATGCGACGGTTTTCTTCTCGGCCTGCCTCGGTATCGTTGTCTGCGATCGGTTCCGTTTCGCCATATCCCACGGCCGAATAGCTTGAGGTCGGAATGCGGCGTCCGCGTAGCTCGTTCAGGATCGACTGAGCCCGCGCCTGGCTGAGTTGCTGGTTCATCTCTTCACGGCCCTGACTATCTGTATGGCCTTGAATTTCGATCCTGATGGGGCCGCATTCGCGCAGAATCTCGGCGATCTGATTGACGGTATCGCGCGAATCCGCTGCAACCGTGGCCGATCCCGGTTCGAATGCGATTTTGCTGCTGGCCTGAACCTCAGCAAGCTGGTCTTCACACAGCTCTGGGTCGGGCAGGCTGTCTGCGGGTTTCGGCGGCTCTTGATAGGTGATCGAAAGGGTGAAACCTTTGGCATCCCCAAGCTTTTCCGACAGCAATCCGGCGATACGGGCTTTGGCGTCCGGGTCGTAGCTGACCCCGCTGAGAGAAACGTCGTCAGGGGTAACAGTCAGAGCGCCGTTGTGCAGCAGAGACAACGCTTCCAGCCCCGCCAGAACACGCACCGGCCAGTCTGCGGGTAAGTCGGAGGCGATGCGGGTGGCGGTATAAACCTGTTCCGATCCAAATGCCGCACGGGCAAAACTGTCGGCCATGTCGCGCGATGTCTCATTGCTCAGACGACCGCGCATTTGGACCAGCCCTTCGGGGCTGCGCGTGGTCGAGAACTCGGGGGGGCCGGTGGAGTCGTCGGTTTCGGGTTCGGGCAGGACGGCGTGCAGGGCGAAAACCTCGGGCAGCGCATTTTCCAGCTCGCCCACCACACGGTCAAAGACCCCAGCCTCTGTTCCCTGCGCCACCACCAGCGTGATATCCGCATCCGAAATCGTGACCGAACCCTGACCAATCTTGGACAGGGCACGAATGCTGAGCGTTGCCGCTTCGGGCCAACGGGGTGAGGGCACGCCCAAACCGATTGTACAGTTAAACGGGCCAGCAAGGCCTGCCTCTTTGGCAGCAGCGACGATGGCATCCCGCGCTTTTTCATTCTGGGCCGAGCAGGCATCGAACTGGCCGCCGTTGGCATCAATCAGGTAGCGCAGTGTAAAGGGGGTGATTACGGGGCGCGGAGCCGAGATCGACAACCCGATTCGCAAACTGGGAGGTGCTGCGCGGGTCAGGCTCTGTTCCAGTCGTTCTTTTTCCCGCAGGCTGTCTGCAATGGCGGTGATTTTCACCAAACCGGGGCTGGCCGATATTTTGGCGCGCGGCAGGCGAGTCAACGCTTCGAGCGCATAGTTCAACGCGTCGTCCCAGCCTTCGGGTATAGGGTAATCCGCCGTTTCCATCAGGTCCGAAACGGTGTCGCCGTCCATCCGGCGCAACCTTTCGATCAGCTCGCTGCGGTCTTGGCTTGCGGGTATCAGACCAATAATCGAAATACCGCTGTCGTTTCGCAAAATTTCAGCGGAAAAGCGCGGTGCTGCCAGTTGCCGGGTGGGGGCGACCTGCATGTCGTCAATAACGCGTGAGGTATCAACCTCGGTCCCGGCTGCGGTCAGCGCATTGAACCGCGTTGCTTCGTCAATGGCTGTGCCGGTCAGGACAACGCGCAGGCCATCGGATTCGACTTCGGCCCAGTCATGCCCTTTTAGGTCAAGCGCACGCCGCACGGCGAGTTCCGACGCTTCTTCGACTTTGGTTACCGCATATCCTGCGGCCACAAGCGACAGGCTGGCCGAAACGAGGAATATCAGGGAGGCAGCTAGGAAATAGGGCAGGCGCATGTGCGGGCAGACGACTCCTGAAGTTATTGAGCAGGACTCTTACAGAGGCCCGCGCCGAGGTGCAATCAGAGCAACCCAGCAATGCAAAGGAAGATCAGCGGAATAAGGCCGGTGTCACGATTGGCGCGGAAAAGCTGCAGTAATTTGGCGTTGTCTTCAGTGTCCAGCCCACGCAGTTGCCACGTCATGTGCCATCCCATCGCCCAAGGTCCGGCAAGTGCCACGAACATGGCTGTAATCGGCTCCTGCCCTGTCATGGCGTCGATAATGGCCAGCGCCATTAGGGATACAGTGGCGACCAGGAAATACTTTAACCAATGCGCAGTATTTGTCCCGAACAGGCGGGCGGTGGATTTGATACCGATCAGCTCGTCATCCTCGGCGTCCTGATGCGCATAGATCGTGTCGTAGAACAGCGTCCAGGCGATGCCGGCCAGGTACAGAGTGATAGCCGGGCCGCCGACCGTTCCAGTATGCGCGGCCCAGGTCAGCAGGATGCCCCAGTTGAAGGCCAGTCCTAGAAATACCTGTGGCCACCAGGTGAACCTTTTGGCGAAGGGGTAGACAGCGACGGGCAACAGGGACAGCACGCCCATGGCGATGGCGGCCTGGTTGAAGCTCAGCAGAACCAACAATGCCAGCAGGCATTGCAGCAACATCCAGATCGCGGCCTGCCGAACACTGACCTGCCCAGAAGGGATCGGGCGCGACCGGGTCCGTTCCACCTTTGCATCAAAGTCGCGGTCCGAAATGTCATTCCAAGTGCAGCCCGCGCCGCGCATCAAAAAGGCACCGATGGCACAACCGATGGCGATCCAGAGGTCCTCCCACCGCGGGGTGCCGTCGCTGAGGATGGCCAGCGCCAGCCCCCACCAGCAGGGGATCAGCAGCAGCCATGTGCCGATAGGCCGATCAGCCCGGCTCAGCCGCAGGTAAGGGCGCGAGAATTCCGGCGCATAGGTGTCGACCCAGTTGCCGCTGACCGCATCAGCGACCTGACCGTCTGGTGTTGGCGCATTGCCTTGCATATGTAAGGTCTCATGAGTGCAAAGATCAGACTGTATGTAGAGCACCCTTTGGGTCCGGGGCAATCGGTAGAATTGACGCGCGAGCAGGCACATTACCTGTTCGGTGTCATGCGCCTGGCTGTGGGGGGGCAGGTTGCCTTGTTTAACGGACAGGACGGAGAATGGCAGGCCGAAGTGGCCGAAGCGGGAAAGCGTGGCGGTGTACTGACCTGTGTCGAACAGACCAAACCGCTGCAACGGCCACCTGACCTGTGGTTCCTGTTCGCCCCGATCAAAAAGGCACGCACCGATTTCATCGTTGAAAAGGCGGCGGAAATGGGTGCGGCGCGGATCATGCCGGTGCAGACAGAATTCACCAATTCCGAACGTATCCGTCAGGACCGCTTGCAGGCCCACGCGGTAGAGGCCGCCGAGCAATGCGGCGGTACCTTTGTGCCCGAGGTCGCCGATCTGCAGCGGCTGGACCGAGTTCTGGATAGCTGGCCCGAGGGGCGTCAACTGATGTTCTGTAACGAGGCCGAGGTCGGCTCGGCCCTGCGCCTGGCGGCGAATGAAAAGGGGTTGCCATGGGCGATCCTTATCGGACCCGAGGGCGGCTTTTCCCAACGTGAACGCGCCCGGCTGACCGCCTTACCCTATGCCCATGTCGTCAGTCTTGGCCCGCGTATCCTGCGCGCGGATACAGCAGCCGTTGCGGCTCTGACCATGTGGCAGCAGGCGTTGGGGGACTGGTCATGATTTGGCGTCTCGCGCAGGAGGCGGATGTACCGAAGATCGACCAGTTTCTAATGCGCCACATTCAGACGTCGATGTTCCCCTTGGCCAATCTGCGTGATTTTGGATTGCGGGGCACGGACCGACGTGCCGTTAATATCTGGGTGTTGGGCGATGACCCCCGGGCTGTTTTCTCCATCACGAATGAGGGCATGGTTTTACCGCAATGTCCCGATTGCACAGATGAAGAACTGGCCGCTGCGATTGATCTGATCCGGGGGCGTGCCTTGTTTGGAATGGCGGCTGAGGCAACACAGGCCCGCCGGATCATGCGTCTTGCGGGGTGGGAGGATCGGCCGGCAACGCTGAACAGCGATGAACCGGGGTTCACGCTGGATTTGGAACAACTTGCTATTCCGGATGCTACAAGCGCAAAATTGGTGCCTTTGGGTGCGTTTGATCGTGAAATCGTCGTAAGGTGGCGGTCTGACTACCTGATCGAAGCAATGGAATTCAATTCGTCACGAGCGCAAAAACAGGCTGGCTTGGATTACGACGCCTATATCGAACGCGATTCTCATCGTGTGTTGCTGGTCGACGATCGGCCTGTCGCCATGACTGGTTTTAACGCGCGCTTGCAAGAAGTCGTGCAGATTGGTGGGGTCTTTACACCTCGTGAAATGCGCGGCCGTGGATATGCGCGTCTGGCCGTCGCGCTGCATCTGGAGGAGGCGCGCCGTACGGGTGCGAAACGCGCGGTTTTGTTTGCGGCTTCCGATTCCGCTGCGCGTGCTTATATCGGTATCGGTTTTCAATCCGCGGGGCAGTACTCGCTCATCCTGTTCATAAACCCAGAGGATACCGCATGAGTTTCATCCGACCCGAAGCGAAACTGGCCCTGTGGCGCTGGCGCGAAGTGCTGGTTGCCGGTGTCATTCTGTTGGTTGGCCTCAGCTGGATCAGCGGCCCGGGTGGGTTGCTGGGCTGGTTGGGCTGGGTTTTGGTGGCGGTGTCGCTTGCACTGGCCGTTATCGGGGTTCAGCGCGCCAGGTTTCGCACCGGCGTCGGTGGCCCCGGAGTTGTGACCATCGACGAAGGCCAGATATCCTATTTTGGCCCGCTGGACGGTGGCATGGTAGCGACGCGGGAAATCGAACGGTTGGCGTTGGACCCATCCTCGAATCCGGCGCATTGGGTGTTGGAACAGCCTGGCCAGCCGACACTTCACATTCCTGTGAATGCCGAAGGGGCCGAAGCGCTGTTTGACGTGTTCTCGGCGCTGCCGGGGTTGAAAACAGAACACATGTTGTCGGAATTGAACGGTGGGGCCGTACATCCCGTAGTAATTTGGGAGCGTCAGCCGATGCGCCCTGCGCATATGCGGTTGCATTGACACCGCTGTCGTTTGCGACCACGACTGACCAACAAGACAGACACATCAGGATCGGAGCACGGTTCATGTCCATCCCCCAGTCCGGCGGCGGACCGATCGAACGCCACGAGCAACTTGCCGAATATCTGGAAGCGGGCTGCAAGCCCAAAGCCGATTGGCGCATCGGAACCGAACATGAAAAGTTCGGCTATTGTAAAGACTCACTGAAACCGCTGCCATTCGAAGGCACGCGGTCGATTGTGGCGGTGCTTGAAGGGCTGCGTGACCGGCACGGCTGGGCCGAGGTGCGCGAAGCGGGCCACCTGATCGGTCTGGAAAAAGACGGGGCCAATGTCAGCCTTGAACCGGGCGGTGCACTAGAGCTGTCGGGTGCGCCGTTGGAGACGATCCACGAGACCTGCGACGAGGTGAACACCCACCTGCGCGAGGTTAAGGATATCGCTGATGAAATCGGCGTGGGCTTTATCGGTCTGGGCGCGGCCCCGATCTGGACCCATGAGCAGATGCCTCTGATGCCCAAAGGCCGTTATCGGCTGATGAACGATTACATGGAAAAAGTAGGCTCCATGGGCCGCGCCATGATGCGGCGCACTTGCACGGTTCAGGTCAATATCGACTTTGGGTCCGAGGCCGACATGGTGCAGAAACTGCGCGTCGCGCTGGCTTTGCAGCCGGTGGCCACCGCGCTGTTTGCCAATTCGCCCTTCTTTGAGGGCAAGCCCAACGGCCAGAAAAGCTGGCGCAGCCATATCTGGCGGCACCTGGACGATGCGCGCACCGGCATGCTGCCCTTCGTGTTCGAAGAGGGCTTTGGGTTCGAGCGCTACGTGCAATACGCGTTGGATGTGCCGATGTACTTTGTCTATCGCGATGGCCAGTATATCAACGCGCTGGGCATGTCCTTCCGCGATTTCCTGCAGGGCAAACTGCCCGCGCTGCCGGGTGAAACACCTACCCTGTCTGATTGGGCCGATCACCTGACCACCGCCTTCCCCGAGGCGCGGATCAAGAAATTCATGGAGATGCGCGGCGCGGATGGTGGCCCGTGGCGGCGTCTGTGTGCGCTGCCTGCCTTCTGGGTTGGCCTGACCTATGATCAGGGCGCGCTGGATGCGGCCTGGGATCTGGTCAAGGGCTGGGATGCCGAAACGCGCGAAGAACTGCGCGTTCAGGCGGCCGTCAATGGCCTGCAGGCGCAGGTTGGCGACATCAACATGCATGATCTTGCCCGCGAAGTGGTTGCGATCTCGGAAAGTGGTCTCAAGGCCCGGGCCTATCCCGGCGCAGGTGGTCTGGTTCCCGATGAGACGCATTTCCTGAACGCGCTGAAGGAAAGTCTCGATACCGGCAAGGTTCCGGCGGATGAGTTGCTGGAACACTACAATGGCGACTGGAACGGCGATCTGACCCGAATTTATCCCGAATACAGCTATTGACCCACCGCGTCCCGCTTGCATTCGCGGGGCGGGGCCGATAGCAGGTTGGCGACCAAATTCAGAGGGCGTCATGGACGATCTTAAGGCAAAATATCTGGGGCAAATCGCCGAGGCGGGCGATGAGAACGCGCTTGAGGCGATCCGCGTCGCCGCCGTGGGCAAAAAGGGTGAGGTCGCGCTGAAGATGCGCGAGCTGGGCAAGATGACCCCCGAGGAACGTCAGGTCGCAGGCCCCGCGCTGAACGCCCTGAAGGATGAGATCAACTCGGCCCTGGCCGCCAAGAAAGCCGGTCTTGCCGATGCCGCGCTGGACGAACGTCTACGCACCGAATGGCTGGACGTTACCCTGCCGACGCGCGCGCGCCGCCAAGGCTCGATCCACCCGGTCAGCCAGGCGACCGAGGAGCTGACCGCGATCTTTGCCGAACTGGGTTTCTCGGTGGCTGAAGGGCCGCGGATCGAGACCGATTGGCACAATTTCGACGCGCTGAACATCCCCGGCCACCACCCCGCGCGGGCCGAGATGGACACGTTTTATATGCACCGTGCCGAGGGCGACGAGCGCCCGCCGCATGTGCTGCGCACCCATACTTCGCCGGTCCAGATCCGCTCGATGGAGCTGCAGGGTGCGCCGATCCGCATCATTTGTCCGGGCGGCGTTTATCGCGCTGATTATGATCAGACCCACACGCCGATGTTCCATCAGGTCGAAGGTCTTGCCATCGACAAGGACATCTCGATGGCGAACCTGAAATGGGTTCTGGAAGAGTTCGTGAAGGCGTTCTTCGAAGTCGACGATGTCGAACTTCGTTTCCGCGCCTCGCACTTCCCCTTTACCGAACCGTCGGCAGAGGTCGATATCCGCTGTTCCTGGGATAACGGCCAGCTGAAGATCGGCGAGGGCGACGACTGGATGGAGATCCTTGGCTCCGGCATGGTTCACCCCAAGGTGATCGCCGCCGGTGGCATTGATCCCGAGGTCTATCAGGGCTTTGCCTTTGGTATCGGCATCGACCGTCTGGCGATGTTGAAATACGGCATTCCGGATTTGCGGGCGTTCTTTGATAGCGATCTTCGGTGGTTGCGGCACTACGGGTTTGCAGCGCTGGATATGCCGAACCTGCATGGTGGTTTGTCTCGGTGATTGAAACAGGCTCGGCAGGTTTTGTCATCGACCAAGCCGTCGCGTTTTTTGGCATAGCTGTTGCCGCGGTTTCCTATCTGCTCAAGCAATGGTGGGAAGAGGCAAAACGTATCTCCTTGCGTAGAGAAGACGTGTATCTTCGCTTTGGTGAAAAAATAGGGCGATTAGAGGCTGCACTCACCCTGGGAGATGACGAGCAAATTCAGGCTTCATTCTCAGATTTATCGTCGATGGTTCTTGAGTTTCAGATATTCGCTTCCGCCATAGTAAACAAAAGTGCAGGCCTCTATATGGGTAACGCGGCGGCTTTGATTGCCGGAGCGGCCAGCGCACCGGACGGTGAGCCGATCTCCATCGCCGCACTTTCCGAAAGCCGGACAAGACTCATAGAAGTCATGCACCATGATGTGACTTGGCTAGGTAAACCGCGACCATTTAAGCGCCGGAAAGTGCGAGAAGACTAAAACGGTCGGGAGATCTCGTTTGAAAATCCGGCGCGGAGCAAAGGCCGATAGGCCGCCGCGCTATCGCCAGACCGCCCACACGGGCTGGCGATTTGTCTCCGTCAGTGCAGCGCTCGAACAGCGCACGGATTTGGCCAGCATAAACTTCCCTCCACAGCCCAAGGATCGCCACCCCGCGGTCTGGCGATAGCGCGGCTTGTTTCAGCCTCCCACGGGGTTGTGACGTGACTTCGTGCACGGGGCGGGTAGGCTCCGAGTTATGTTTCGGATTCTGACCTGCCTGTTTCTTCTTCTCCCGCTCCAAGCTGCAGCAAATGGTTGCCATGGCGACGCGGCCTGCCCGCTCGGTGACCGCTCATACCATGTGCTGGAACCGGACGGCTGGGACGGCGAAAGCCCTCTGCCGGTATTGCTGCACTTCCACGGCTGGGCGCGGCAGGGGGATGTGGTGGTCAACCACGAAAGGATCGCAGGGGCCACCAAACTGCGCGGCGTGCTGCTGGTGGCCCCGAACGGGCGCGGCAAAAGCTGGGATTTCTGGACGTCCGACACTGATGACGTCCCCTTTGCGGATCGGGTGCTAGAGGATGTCGCGGCGCGCTATCCCATCGACCCGGATCGCATCTATGTCTCGGGCTATTCCTATGGCGGCGCGATGGCGTGGCGCTATGTCTGTCAGTCCGGCGATGACGTTGCGGCCCTGCTGGCTGTCGCTGGCAGCATTCGCCAGACCGAGGACTGCCCGCAGGCCCCGCGTCAGGTGCGCCATGTGCATGGGCTGGACGACACGGTGATGGATTTCCCCGTGGGTCCGGGCGGGGACACGACCTATCCGGTGGCGTTGTGGAAAGCGAAGTTCGACTGCAACGGTGCAACCCCGCGTGGCGATTGGAGCGTGAAGCCTTTCCTGACCCTCAGCCGTGTGGAATGGACCGATTGCGCGCAGGGGCAGGTTACGTTGGACACGCATCCGGGCGGGCATTTCATCCCGCATGGCTGGATCGGCTGGCAGTTGGATGAGCTGGCCGGGCGCACACCAGCCTATCCCTGACCCGTTTGACAGCCCCCTACATCCGGGGTCATCTGCGCAGGCCATCTGACCAAGGAGCCTTGCCCGATGAAACCCCTGCTGGTGACCGCCGCGATCCTGACCGCAACCTCTGCCCTGGCGCGCGACGCCTATCCGCCTGTTGATGTTTTGGTGCAAACGGACAAGTCCGTGATCGGAGAGCCACTGGAATACCCGGACGGCACACCGCAGATCACCATGGCCATCATTACCATGCAGCCGGGTCAAGTAACCGGTAGTCACCTACATAATGCTCCGCTGGTGGCCTATGTGCTGGAAGGGGAAATCACTGTCGATTACGGCGCGGCGGGGACAAAGACCTACAAAACCGGCGATGCCTTTGTCGAAGCGTTCCGATCCCCACACGTGGGGGCGAATACGGGCGAAGACATCGCGCGGATTTTGGCGGTGTTTGCCGGATCGGATAGCGTCGTCAACACAGTTGCCGAACAGTAGGTGGTCATGTGGCACACGGCCTCTTTCCCCTTGTCTGAATATCCGTTACACGCGGGCTGACCCAAGATTATGCGGAATACGACCGATGAAATTCACCCTTTCCTGGCTCAAGGATCACCTGGACACTGACGCGTCGGTCGATGAGATCGCCGAAACGCTGACCGATCTGGGGCTCGAAGTCGAAGAGATCGTCAATCCGGCGGACCGACTGGCGGACTTTACGCTGGGAAAAGTGACCCATGCCGAACAGCACCCTGATGCCGACAAGCTGCGGGTCTGTACGGTTGCGACGGATGAGGGTGATCTGCAGATCATCTGCGGCGCGCCCAATGCGCGCGAAGGTATCACTGTCGTGGTCTGCAAACCGGGCATGTATATTCCGGGCCTGGACATCACCATCAGCGTCGGCAAGATCCGCGGTGTCGAAAGCTTTGGCATGATGGCCTCGGAGCGCGAGCTGGAGCTGTCGGAAGAGCATGACGGCATCATCGAGCTGCCCTCGGGTGAGGTCGGCGATCAGTTCGTTGACTGGCTGGCCGAGAATGATCCCGCAAAGGTCGATCCGATGATCGAGATTGCGATCACCCCGAACCGCCCCGATGCGCTGGGCGTCGCCGGGATCGCGCGCGATCTGGCGGCACGCGGGGTCGGCACGCTGAAAGAGCGCGACTATGTGCCGGTGCCGGGCGATTTCGTCAGCCCGATCAAGGTGACGATTGATGATGACACGCTGGACGGAGCACCGCATTTCACCGGGCGTCTGATCAAGGGTGTCAAGAACGGCCCCAGCCCGCTGTGGCTGCAGGATCAGTTGAAGGCGATCGGCCTGCGTCCGATCTCGGCCTTGGTGGATATCACCAACTATATGACCTTCGACCAAAACCGTCCGCTGCATGTCTTTGATGCGGACAAGGTTCAGGGCAACCTGCGCGTACATAGGGCCAAAGGCGGCGAAAAGCTGGTGGCGCTGGACGAAAAGGAATACACGCTGCAACCGGGCATGATGGTGATTTCGGACGACAACGGCCCGGAATCCATTGCAGGGATCATGGGCGGCGAAGAAACCGGCTGTACCGAGGGTACCGTGAACGTCTTCCTCGAAAGCGCGTTTTGGGATCATGTGCAAATTGCACTGACAGGCCGGGCGTTGAAAATCAACTCGGATGCGCGCTACCGGTTCGAACGGGGTGTTGATCCGGAATATACGCTGGAAGGGCTGGAACAAGCGACGCAGATGATCCTGGATATCTGCGGTGGCGAGGTCTCTAAAGTGGTTGAGGCAGGCAAAGCGCCAAACCATGCGCGATCCTACAAGTTGGACTCGGCCCGGGTGCAATCGCTGGTCGGGATGGTCATTCCCGAAAGCGAGCAGCGCCAAACCCTGACCCGTCTGGGTTTCCGCCTTGAAGGCGAGATGGCCCATGTCCCCAGCTGGCGCCCAGATGTCATGGGCGAGGCTGATCTGGTGGAAGAGGTCGCACGAATTGCCTCCCTGACCAAGCTTCAGGGCAAGCCGCTGCCGAGGGTCACTGATGGCATTCCGAAACCGGTTATGACAGCCACTCAGCGCCGCCAATCGATGGCGCGCCGCACCTGTGCCGCATTGGGTTATAACGAATGCGTCAGCTATACATTCATTGATCAGACATCCGCAGCGCTGTTTGGCGGTGGCGATGAAGCGACGCAGTTGGAAAACCCGATTTCGTCCGAGATGAGCCATATGCGCCCCGATTTGCTGCCGGGTCTGCTGCAAGCGGCGGCCCGCAATCAGGCGCGCGGCTATGCGGATGTGGCGCTGTTTGAAGTTGGCCCAGTTTTTCACGACGGCGAGCCAGGCGATCAGAAAATCCAGATTACAGGCCTGCTGGTCGGTCGCGACGGCCCCAAGGATGTGCATAGCGCCACACGCCCGGCGGATGTGTTCGACGCCAAGGCAGATGCCGAGGCCGTTTTGGCCGCCATCGGCGCACCCGCCAAGGTTCAGATCCTACGCGAGGGCGACGCCTGGTGGCATCCGGGCCGGCACGGCAAAATTTGCCTGGGTCCGAAAAAGGTACTGGGCGTTTTCGGCGAGTTGCATCCGCGTGTGTTGCAGGCGATGGACATCAAGGGCCCGGCGGTGGCTTTCACTATCTGGCCGGATGAGGTGCCTCTACCGCGTAAATCCGGGGCGACCCGCGCGGCGCTGGAGCTGCGCGATCTGCAGGCGGTCGAGCGTGACTTTGCTTTTGTCGTCGATGAAGGCGTCGAGGCACTGACGCTGGTGAATGCCGCTGCCGGCGCCGATAAGGCGCTGATCGAAGATGTGCGCGTCTTTGATGAGTTTATTGGCGGAAGCCTGGGTGAGGGCAAGAAATCTCTGGCCATCACCGTTCGGCTGCAGCCAACAGATGTGACCCTGAAAGAAAAAGACATCGAAGCGGTGGCCGAGAAGATCATCGCCAAGGTTTCCAAGGCAACGGGCGGCGTTCTGCGCGGCTAACGCGACCGTAATCCAAATGCAAAGCGCGCCAATCGGCGCGCTTTTCTCGTTTCTCAGACGCCAGTGTTGCCGTGCTGCAACGTCCCTTCGTCCTGAAAATCCAGGGGTTGAGTGGAATCACCCCCTGGCCGTAAGTCCAGCCCCCTAATGCAATCACAATCCGGAGTCGGCCCAATGCCAGATCCCAGCCTCGCAAAAGCAATGCCCAAACCCTGATTGCCCGCCAACTGACCGGCGGGCCTGTTTCCCGTTGGAGAGTTGTCATGAAACGCCAAGACATCTCGATGATCCGGCAGATTCTGTCGGAAGAGATGCCATTCTACTATTATACCGACCGGCAAAGCCCCTGGTTGCTGTGCCAGTCGATGGAGGCCGAAATGTCGGTTTCGGATCTAAAGCAATCGGGGCTGTCCCGTTTGCTGGCGCGTCCTTTGCTGAAACCCATGATCGCGCGGTGCGGTGGGGTTTTGCGGAGGCACGATGTGCTGACCGTGGCCCATGCGGATCGCGCCGTGTGTCTGAAAGGGCTAAGCCCTGCGGCGTTCCATGGTTTAGAAGCGGTCTATCAGTCCGAATGGCTGGATTTCTGCCTGAGCTTTGAGCGCTGGTCTGGTGAACAAACCACGCGCAAGGCGCATAACATTGTGGTGCAGTTGGGCTTCCCGACCGAGCACACCGAGCTGTTGTGGAAATTCGAACAGCGCGCGGCGGTGGGTGCGTTCCAAAGCTGTTGGCACCCGGTACGCACGCATGGCCGTCCGACTCTGGCCTGGTGCCGCTTGGATATAGATTTAACAAGTGGCTATTGTCTGATTGAAGAAATTCAGTCCGACTGGTTGCGCTTTGTCGGCCATGCCCGGCGTCGACTGCAATGCCGGGCGCCCCGGTCGCGTGAGTTGCGTTTGACGCGTGAATACGAGCAGGCGCTGCAGCAGAAATACGCGAAAATATGGGCCGAGGTCATGATGTTGGCAGTGTTGGTGCTGCTGCGCGACGAATTCGCCATTCGCGAAGTCTGGATGCACCAGCCAGAACCGGGCGCGCAGCTGAAAGGGATCACCTGGGGGCGGTTGCCGCCGCGGTCGATCTATACCCGTTTACCCCGCAGTTTCGGGTTCGAGCCAACATCCGAGATGCCGGGGTTTCTGGGAAGCAAGCAGCGCAGCGCGGCCCGTAGGGCAGTTCCCAACGGGCAGCCGGTGTTTTGGAGGCTAGCTTTCTGAGCCCCCCTTGGGTCAGGTCCATTTTGTCTTTAGGGTCGCCAATAAAATCAAAGGAGAAATCAATGGGCCTGAACGTCTACCTGTCCGGAGAGATACACACCGACTGGCGCGAGCAGATCATTGACGGGGCGAAAGGGTTGGACATTTCGTTCAACAGCCCTGTCACGATTCACGAAGCCAGCGACGATTGCGGCGTTGCAATTTTGGGGTCCGAGCCAAACAAGTATTGGCATGACCACAAGGGTGCGATGGTCAATGCGATCCGAACCCGCAAGGGCATTTCAGACGCGGATGTCGTGGTCGTCCGCTTTGGCGATCAATACAAGCAATGGAACGCAGCCTTTGACGCGGGATATGCGGCGGCTTTGGGCAAGTCGATCATCGTAGTGCACGGGCCAGATCATCAGCACGCGTTGAAAGAGGTTGATGCAGCCGCCCTGGCTGTTGCTGAACATCCCTCGCAGGTGGTGGATGTGCTGCGGTATGTTCTGACGGGTAAGCTTCCAAGTTAAATGGATGGGGTGAGGTATTGCCTCACCCCACACGTGTTAACCTGGGGAAGGAATCTGCAGCCCGCGCTGAACGGCGGGACGCGCAAGAAACCGATCAAGATAAGGTTGGAGATTTGCGTACTCATCCCAGCCAACAATGTCTCGGGCACCATAAAAATCCAACCCGCGCAGCCAGGGGACGATTGCAATGTCGGCGATCGAGTAATCCCCGGCGATCCATTCCTGGCCATCAAGTTGATTGTTCACGACATTTAACAGCCGCTTTGCCTCGTTGAGATAACGCTCACGTGGGCGCGGATCTTCGATCTCTTTCCCGGCGAATTTGTGGAAAAAGCCAAGTTGCCCAAGCATGGGACCAATTCCACCCATCTGGAACATGAGCCATTGGGTAATGCGATGTCTGTCGCTTTGTGTCTGGCCCATGAATTTCCCTGACTTCTCGGCCAGATACAACAGGATCGCACCGCTTTCGAACAGGCCCAGGGGATGTCCATCAGGACCGTTCGGGTCAATGATTGCAGGGATTTTGTTGTTGGGGTTCAGCGACAGGAACTCGGAGCTTTTGACATCCGCATCCGCAAGCGTGACCAGATGCGCCTCGTAGGGCAGGCCGGTTTCCTCAAGCATGATCGAGGCTTTGACGCCATTAGGCGTCGGATAAGAATAGAGCTGAATGACCGAAGGGTCTTTGGCAGGCCATTTGTCTGTAATGGAATAAGACGCAAAATGTGTCATGGGGTCTCCTGAATAAGCCGATTGGGGAAAAATAGTCACGATTTCCCATAAAAACATACATTTTATAGTGCAATTAGCGCACAGTTGCCGTGCGTTTAGGCGCATAAAAATGACAACAGGGAAAGAGGGAAGTTATGTTCCAGGAGTTCAAGACATTCATTGCCAAAGGCAATGTTATGGATATGGCGGTGGGTATCATCATTGGAGCCGCATTTACCGCAATTGTTACGTCTCTTGTTGGCGATCTGATCAATCCATTGATTGGCCTGTTCACGGGTGGGGTTGATTTCACCAACAACTACTCCGTTCTGGCCGGTGATGTCGCCGAAGGGGCGAGCTTGGAAGCGGCGCGGGAAACCGGTGCTTCTGTTTTTGCATATGGTGCGTTCATCATGGCGATCATCAACTTTCTGATCATCGCCTGGGTGGTTTTCATGCTGGTCAAAATGGTGAACCGGGTCAAAGAGGCGGCAGAAGAGGAAGCACCGGCGGAAGAAGAAGCGCCAGCCGGGCCAAGCGAGCTGGACATCCTGATGGAAATCCGCGACGCACTGAAAAAGTGACTCCTGCAGTTACGGCAGAAGAGGAGCCCACCAGATAGGTGGGATTCAATTAACGATCTGAAAGCAGAAGGAAACCCGAATTGGAGCAGACGATGGAAATGGCAAATCAAGCCATGGATATGGCAAACGGCTATGTGCCAATCTTGATGAGTGCGGGCAAGGCTCTGATTGTTCTGATATTGGGCTGGATTGCGGCAGGTATGATCGCTGGGGTTGTTCGCCGCCGTATCAACAAAACGCCCCATATTGATCCGACGCTGGGCAATTTTGCCGCCAGCATGATCAAATGGGCCATTCTGGCCATGGTAATTGTGGCTGTTCTGGGCATCTTCGGGATCGAAGCAACCAGTATCGTTGCCATTTTGGGCGCTGCTTCGCTGGCCATAGGCCTGGCGCTGCAGGGTACACTTAGTGATCTGGCGGCAGGCGTGATGTTGGTTGTCTTCCGGCCGTATAAGCTTGGTCAATATGTCGACATCGGCGGAACAGCCGGAACTGTCAAAGATCTGAATCTGTTCACGACCGAACTCGTGACCCCCGACAATGTGCAGATCATTGTACCCAATGGCCAGGCTTGGGGGTCAGTTATCACCAACTACTCGGCACACGAGACGCGTCGTGTAGATTTGGTGTTTGGTATCGACTATGGCGATAGCGCGGATGAGGCGATGAAAATCATTCTGGACCTCGCAATGGCTGACGGGCGCATCCACGGCGATCCCGAGCCCTGGGTGCGGGTCACAAATCTGGGGGACAGCTCGGTCGATCTGACGGCGCGCTTGTGGTGTGCCGCTGTCGATTATTGGGATGTCAAATTTGAAATGACCAAAGCAGTCAAAGAAGCGTTTGATGCAAAAGGCGTTTCGATTCCATACCCGCATTCGGTCGAGATCCAGAAACAGGGATGATGCTCCCGCCCGTCGCTCGGGCATTGAAATACCCTCCTCCGGTTGGGCCCGGCGCCGCGCTAATCGCGCGGCGTCGTTGTTTTTGGTGCCCCGTTCAACGCTGTAAACAGGTCACGCCGCTTCGAAAAGGCGGCGCTATGCCCAACGCTGCAAACGCCCTCGGGAGAGGGCGCTTCAGGGGCTGGAGGCTTTCGTCAGGATTTGATGACGACGTTGGGGGATACCACGTCAATCCCAAGCGCTTTGCCAACCGCATAATAGGTGAGTTGGCCGGCGTGAACGTTCAAGCCAGCCAGCAGGTGCGGATCATCCTGACAGGCCTGTTTCCATCCTTTATCCGCCAGCGCCAGCATGAACGGCATTGTGGCGTTGCCCAGTGCTATTGTTGACGTTCTTGCAACCGCGCCAGGCATGTTGGCCACGCAGTAATGCATGACGCCGTCAACTTCATAGATCGGGTCCGCATGGGTTGTGGCCTTTGAGGTTTCAAAACAGCCGCCCTGGTCGATGGCAACATCCACCAGAACCGCGCCGGGTTTCATGGTGGACAGCTGCGCGCGCGTCACCAGTTTCGGCGCTGCCGCACCCGGGATCAGCACAGCGCCAATCACCATGTCGGCGGTCTGGATCAGCTCCGCGGTCGCACCTGCAGTTGAATACTGGTTCTTAAACTGACCGCCGAACACGTCGTCCAGATAACGCAGCCGGGGCAGGGACCGGTCCAGTACCGTCACATCCGCGCCCATTCCTGCGGCGATCTTGGCGGCATGGGTGCCGACGACGCCCCCACCGATAACCACAACTTTTGCTGGACCAACGCCGGGGACGCCACCCATCAGCACTCCGCGGCCGCCATTGGCCTTTTGCAGCGTCCAGGATCCGACCTGTGGTGCCAGACGACCCGCAACCTCGGACATGGGTGCAAGCAGGGGCAGACCTCCATTTGCATCGGTCACTGTCTCATAGGCGATAGCCGTACAGCCCGATTCCAGCAGGTCATGGGTCTGATCCGGATCCGGGGCCAGATGCAGGTAGGTGAACAAAAGCTGCCCTTCACGCAGCATCTTGCGTTCGCCCGCCTGGGGTTCTTTGACTTTGACAATCATCTCTGCGGTGGCAAAAACTTCTTCCGCACTGTCCACGATGCGGGCACCTGCGGCGACGTAATCATCGTTATCAAACCCGGCGCCAATGCCAGCTCCGTTTTCGATTATCACGTCATGGCCACGAGACACCGCCTCTTGTGCGGCGTTGGGCGTCATGCCGACACGGAATTCCTGCGGCTTGATTTCTTTGGGGCAACCGATTTTCATTAGGTCTCTCCGTTCCTAAACTGCCTAAATAATGGGCGGTTTCGAGTGCAATTTCTGTGAAACTCTGCCCGCATTCCGGCTTTTCTTCGGGAAAATCTTCGCTACAATGGGTAAAACCCGCAAAGGAATTGCGTGGATGAGCCTTGATACGACAGATAGAAAGATTCTGGCTGCCTTGCAGCGGAATGGTCGAATGTCGAATGCCGAATTGTCCGAGCAGGTGAATTTGTCGCCTTCGGCCTGCCACAGGCGGGTACAGAGGCTTGAGGCCGATGGCTATATCCGCAACTACGTTGCCTTGTTGGACGCACGCAAGATGAATGTGCCAACAACGGTGTTTGTCGAGATCACCTTGCAGGGTCAGGCCGAGGAAGTACTGGAGGCTTTTGAGAAAGCCGTTGCGCGGATCCCGGATGTTTTGGAATGCCACCTGATGGCAGGAACTGCGGACTACATCCTGAAGGTCGTTGCCGAAAACACCGAGGATTTCGCCCGCATCCACCGCCAATATCTGTCTCGACTTCCAGGCGTGGCGCAGATGCAAAGTTCATTCGCGCTTCGGACTGTGTTCAAGACGACGGCGTTGCCGGTTTAACCTAGGCTGGGCCGGGATAGGTGAAAATCACCAGATGCGCCGCGTTAAAGGCGAAATGCATCAGAACCGGAACCCAAAGACGTCCTGTCGCGTAATATCCCAGGCCACATGCCGCGCCAAGAAGGGCTGCAAAGAAAACCAACGCAGGTCCACCTGCAAAATGTGCAAGCCCGAAAAGCAGGCTGGCCGCAGCAATCCCCGCAGCAGCCCCCAGGTGTTTGGAAAGTGCTGATTGCAGATAGCCACGGAAAAAGGCCTCTTCCGTGAGGCAGGTAAGAAACAGGTTGGAAAGTGCAAAGATCATCCACCAATGGGGAAGGGTGAACTCTGGCCGGATGGCACCAACTGAGAGGCCCAGTAGAAACAGGGCCGGCAATGCGACCAGCCCGACCGCCAGCGGCGATTTGCGTATATACGCTACCCCATCATTCATGCGTGGCCAGGCCAGAAGGACGGCGAACAGGATCAGAGGCTTGTCCAGGTTCAGGTACATCGTGAAATCGGTGCTGCCCGGACCGGAATGAACCCGGTCCAGTACCAGAAGGTTATGAAAGCCCGGAACCAGATGTGCGCCCATGGCCAAGCACCACAGGATCAAGGCGATATGTCCAACAAAGGAAAACGCACCGTTCAAACCGCGTAGCATCAACGCCCCGGCAAGACCTGCTGACGAAATAGCTGCGGCAAAGGGCGTGACCAGACCCAAGGTCAGGGCAATCAGGCCAAAACAGGTCAGCAGAACGAACCCCAAAGACCATTTCCCCGAAACAGCGCATATCTGCGCGGCGATCAGGATAAACCAGGGCCAAACAACCGGCAGAACAGATATGAAATGCGCCACGGCCCCTCTCTGAAATGACCTGTGCTTTGATGCCCTCAGAACACTCGGGCTGGCAAGTCGTGTTAACAGGCTTCATACAAACTGAAGTAGGGGTGGTTCTGGCGATTGAATGATCCAGCCGAGGGGAAATGCCAAGTTTCCGATTTCCTGGGGCAGTGATCTTGCTGACCCCGGCAGATAAGCTTAGAAAAAGGCTTTCATCTACCTCTGTGATGACATCAGGCGGTTACACGCGCCTGATAGGGTCCTGACCCGAGAATTGATAAGGAGCAGACCTTGACCGACGAGTTTAACCATGCACCAAAAGACTGGCTCGAAGCCGAGTTGGAAGACGCGCTGGACGAAGATTTTGAGATCGAATTCAGCGAGCCCATGCTGTCGGTGGAAGTGCGGAAGATCTACAAGGATCAGCATCCCGACATGCTGGATCGCAAGGTCTATTTCCGTAACTTGCTGCGACTTCAGGCTGAACTGATCAAGGTGCAGGACTGGGTGCAACATACCGGTGCCAAGGTCTGTATCCTGTTTGAAGGCCGGGACAGTGCTGGCAAGGGTGGGGTGATTAAGCGGATTACGCAGCGTCTGAATCCGCGTGTTGCCCGGGTGGTTGCTCTGCCGGCGCCCAGCCGTCGTGAGCAGAGCCAGTGGTATTTCCAGCGTTACGTCCCGCATCTGCCCGCCGCCGGTGAGATCGTTCTGTTCGATCGGTCCTGGTATAACCGTGCCGGGGTCGAAAGGGTGATGGGGTTTGCCAGCAAAGATCAGGTTGATCAGTTCTTTCAGGACGTTCCGGAATTCGAACGGATGTTGGTTCGATCCGGGATCATCTTGCTGAAATACTGGTTCTCGATCACGGATGAGGAACAGCAGCTGCGATTCCTTATGCGGATTCACGATCCTATGAAACAGTGGAAACTGTCCCCCATGGATCTGGAATCCCGTATCCGCTGGGAGGCCTATACCAAAGCCAAAGAGGACATGCTGTTCCGTACCAACATCCGAGAGGCGCCCTGGTACATCGTCGAAGGCAACGACAAAAAGCGTGAGCGCCTGAACTGTATTGAGCATCTTCTGACCAAGATCCCCTATACGGATGTACCGCAGGAAAAAGTCGACCTCCCGGATCGCAAATATAATCCGGAATACGAACGGCGTGTTTTGCCGGACGAGCTGTACGTGCCCAAGATTTACTGATCACAGTTCGAAAAGTGCGAGGCCATTATGCCTCGCACCGCTTGGTCTGATCAAGCTGCGTCGGCCATGCAATTCATGTCAAAATAGTTGAACGTGAACATGTCGCAGGTCCCGATTTCGGGCATATCGTCCGGCGTCGCAGGGTTAATATCAGCGGGATCGTTATTGCTAGCCAGGCTAATATCAAATTCGTCCATTGTCGCATCCGCGTCGGGCATGAAATCGTTGTTCCAAGTGAACTGATCCAGCTGTGACTGGAGGTCTTCAACAAAGGTTGCAATTTCGTCGAGGAAAGCAGTGAGGTCGAAACACCATGAAGGAATCCCCTCCTCTACGATTTCAATGTCCGGGTTATCACTGACCGGCTCGTCTGTGTCGGTTACGTCTGAATCCGGAGCATCGGTGTCAGGCGTGTCGGTGGCGGGCGTATCGGTAACATCCGTGTCCGGGGCATCGGTATCCGGAATATCAGGGTCCACGGGGTCGGCAATAACATCATCCGGTGTGACCGGGGTCTGAGGAGCAGCTCCATCATCAAGAACCACACTGCCGTCCGTGGATGCAAAGTTCTGAGTGACCATTACCGCATCGAATCCTTGCATATCTCCGGATTCGATGCCGATCCCGATGTATTCGAAGTCCGGGTTCAGAATATTGGCACGGTGACCGGGGCTGTTCATCAGGTTGTCGTGAAGCTGTGCGACATCATCGCTGATACCGGGGTCGCCCCGCTCGGATTGCCAAGCAATGTTTTCGCCGGTGCGCCAGCTTCCAGACAAGTCGAATCCGGCGCTTTCCATTCGGTTGGTTGCGGACGAACCACCGGACCCTGTGTGGCTGAACGTATCTGTGTTCAGCATCCAGGTGCTGTGGTCCTCGGACGACTCGTTCAGACTGGTTTCAAGTTGTAAGGGGTTCAGTCCGCGGGATGTGCGTTCCTGGTTGATTAGATCCAGCATTTCGCGCTCGAATGCATTTGCAGTTGACATGTTTGCCTCCGTTTTTGGTTATGTCCGGTTGGACATTGCCACTTAGAGGCGAATAGCCTGCCTCGGATAGGAGGCTTGAAAACATGGAAAAAATTCGGCGTCTTGGCGCTGGGTCAACAGGATTCGCTGCGCTGCAATATGCCGGGCAAAATCCCGCTTGAGGTGAAATGGCAGCTTGCCGCATACCTGACGGACGAGTCAGCGAACTGTTACCGACCCTGAAAACGACAAACCCCCGGGCGATGCCTCGGGGGTCGTCAAATAGTGTCATCCAAAACTGGACGAGGAAGGTGCTTAGAGCAAACCTTCGCGCTGTGCTTTCTTACGTGCCAGTTTACGGGCACGGCGGATCGCTTCAGCTTTCTCGCGCGCTTTTTTCTCGGACGGTTTCTCGAAATGTTGCTTAAGCTTCATTTCGCGGAACACGCCTTCGCGCTGCAGCTTTTTCTTCAGGGCACGAAGCGCCTGATCGACGTTATTGTCGCGAACACTAACCTGCATGTGGTTGTCACCACCTTTCTAGATAGAGTTGCAAGGAAATTGCAGGAATTGGCCGTATAGCAAAGCGCCTCTATCTTGTCTAGTACTGGTCCTGATAACCGGAGAACCGCCATGACAACCACCTATGAAGACGCCAAGCAGCAGCTTTTGGATGCGATGCTGACACATGTTCCCTTCGATGGCTGGTCGGAAACCAGCTTTCGCGCGGCGATTGAAGAATGTGGAATGGATGACGTTCTGGTGCGAGCGATTTGTCCGCGTGGTGCCGTTGACCTGGCGTTGGCATTTCATGCGCGCGGGGACGCAGTGATGGCAGATCGCCTTAAAACTGAGGATTTGGGCGATATCAAATTCCGTGACCGGATCGCTGCTGCCGTCCGCTTCCGGCTGCAGGCCGTGCCGGATAAGGAACTCGTGCGCCGAGGTATGACCATGTTTTCGCTGCCAAGCCACGCGGCTGATGGCGCAAGGGCAGTATGGCAAACCTGTGATCTGATCTGGGACACGCTGGGGGATACGTCCGACGACGTGAACTGGTACACCAAGCGGGCGACATTGTCGGGGGTCTATTCCTCGACCCTGTTGTTCTGGTTGGGGGACGATTCGCCCGGGAATCAGAAAACGTGGGAGTTTCTGGACCGTCGTATCGACAATGTCATGCAGTTCGAAAAGCTTAAGGGGCAGGTGAGGGACAATCCTCTGTTCAGACCGTTTCTTGCTGTTCCGAATTGGCTGGCCGGGCAGGTGAAGGCTCCGACTAAAACCCACGGCACGCTTCCCGGATTCCTGACACCGCGCAAGTAGTCCTCTTGCTACTGGGCCTTGACGTTTCAGCCTGCTAGGCATTGGCCAAAGGAGATCTACCCATGACTCAGATGATGCGCGCCGTTGAAATCACCGAACCCGGCGGTCCGGATGTTCTGCAACTGACAGAACGCCCGATGCCCCAAGCTTTGGCCGGTCAAGTGGTCCTCAAAGTCGCCTATGCGGGGGTGAACCGCCCGGATGCTCTGCAGCGCGCCGGTGCCTATAATCCACCTCCGGGTGCCAGTGATCTGCCGGGTCTTGAGGCCGCGGGTGAGGTCGTGGCCGTCGGGACGGGGGTCGAAGACCTATCCGTTGGCGATCAGGTCTGTGCTTTGCTGCCGGGCGGCGGCTATGCCGAATATGTGGCCACACCTGCGGCACATTGTTTGCCGGTGCCAGCGGGGATGGGCCTGAAAGAAGCCGCCTGCCTGCCCGAGACCTTCTTTACCGTCTGGTCCAACGTCTTTATGCGCGGCAGCCTGAAGGCCGGTGAGCGGTTTCTGGTGCATGGTGGTTCCAGTGGTATCGGCACAACGGCGATTCAGCTGGCGAACGCCTTTGGAGCGCGGGTTTTTGCTACTGCAGGCTCGGCTGAAAAATGTGAGGCCTGTGAAAAGCTGGGTGCCGAACAGGCGATCAACTACCGTGACGCGGATTTCGTAGCCGCGATGCGGGCCGAGGGCGGGGCGAATCTGATACTGGACATGGTGGGCGGCGACTATATCCCACGCAACGTCAAGGCGCTGGCCGAGGATGGGCGGCTGGTGCAGATAGCCTTCCTTCAGGGGCCCGTGGTCGAGCTGAATTTTGCGCTTATGATGGTCAAACGGCTGACCTTGACTGGCAGTACCCTGCGCCCGCAAAGCGATCTGGCCAAGGCAAAAATCGCTTCGGATCTGCACGAAGCAGTCTGGCCATTGCTCGAGGCGGGAAAAGTTGCCCCTGTCATGGATAGTGAGTTTGATCTGGCTGATGCGGCGGCGGCCCATGCCCGCATGGAAAGCTCTGGCCATATTGGCAAGATTGTTCTGAAAGTTGCGGGATAAAGCTGTGTTTCAGGCCACAGCGCGCCGATAGAGATGCCAGGTGGCGTGGCCCAGTACCGGCATCACGACGATCAGGCCCAGCAACATCGGGATCGCTCCGATGACCAGCAGCGCGGCAACGATGAATCCCCAGCTCAGGATGACGCCCGGATTGCGACGCAACACCCGTACGGATGTCACCACGGCGACCGGAACGCCCACTTTGCGGTCCAGCAGCAGCGGAAAGCTGACGACGCTGATTGCCAGAGCGACGAGGGCAAACAGAAACCCAACAGCGTTCCCGAACAAGATCATGGTCCATCCAGCGGCGGTGGTGAACACTTGGGTTAGAAAGGCACCCAGCGACGCGGGCAGGTCAGGGCCGAGTGTCTGAACATAGATGCTCTGCGCGACCATCAGCCAGACCAGAAACAGCATGACCATGTAAAACGCCAAAGCCAGAATTGCACCCAGGGAAGGGGACCGGAACACGCCAAACGCATCCAGCCATCCAGCCTCGCCACCTTGTTCTCGTTTGCGGCTGATTTCGTACAGGCCAAGGGCGGCTACCGGACCCACAAGCGCAAAACCACCAACCAGCGGTGCCAGCAGTGGAACCATGTTTGTGTTCAGCCCAATTCCGAACATCAGAAAACCTGCGATCGGATAGATGAGCACCACGAATATCGCATCGGCCCTTGTATCCAGAAAATCGCTGTATCCTGCCCTCAGGCAGGCCCAAAGATCATCCATCGTCAGCGTACGAACCACTGGCAGGTGCCGTGTATCCGCGCTGCCGATATGGCTGATATTTTCAGCTAGGTGATCCCCGGTTGCACCTATGTTCCGTGCCGCCCAGGTGATCGGATTGCCAATCGTTTTGTCCATTGCCGTCCCCTCCTGCTTTGCGATGTTGCGCAGCGGGGTCAATCCGGCGACTTGTTGCTTTTGGCCGGACCAGCCAGCAACGCCTTGGGCATAGTATAGCACAATTTTTCGCGTTTGGGTTGCGCCTCGCGTAATCGTGTCGATTGCCCTGCGTCACAGGCATGTTAGCTTGGCCTGAGGCTAGAGGAGGACAACATGCAGAAAACGGCACGAACCGTCGTCATCCATGAACACGGCGGCCCGGAGGTTCTGAAGATCGAAGATCGCCCACTTGGTGAACCCGGCCCCGGTGAGGTTCGTATTCGTCATCATGCCTGCGGGCTGAATTTCATTGATGTATATCAGCGCACTGGGCTGTATCCGCTGGATCTGCCTCAGGCTTTGGGCATGGAGGCCGCTGGCGTGATCGATGCCGTCGGGGAAGGTGTAACGCATCTGGAACCCGGGCAGCGCGCGGCCTATGCTGCCTCTCCGCCCGGTGCCTATTGCGAGGCACGGGTCATGCCCGCCGCACAGGTGTGCCCGCTTCCGGATGGAATTTCTTTTGATGCGGCGGCGGCGATGATGCTCAAGGGGATGACAGTCGAATATCTGTTTCATCGAACCACACCGCTGAAACGCGGGGATACCGTGCTGTTTCATGCAGCTGCCGGGGGTGTTGGCTTGATTGCCTGCCAATGGGCCAAATCCGAGGGGATCACGTTGATCGGTACTGCCGGAACCGATGAAAAATGCAGTCTGGCGCAGTTCAACGGTGCCGCGCATTGCATCAATTACCGGACCGAGAACTTTGCCGAGCGCGTCGCGCAGATCACCAAAGGCAAAGGCGTAGACGCGGTGATGGATTCCATCGGGTCGGACACGTTTGACGGGTCGCTCGACAGCCTGAAACCGCTGGGCATGATGATCTCGTTCGGCAATGCTTCTGGCCCGGTGCCTTTGATCGACATTGGCATTCTGGCCAAGAAAGGATCGCTCAAGATAACGCGGCCAACGCTCTTCACACATATTTCGGACCACGCGGTCTGTCAGGCCATGGCGCGGCGCCTGTTCAACAAGGTCGAAGGCGGCGAGGTCAAAATCCACATTGATCAGAGGTTCCCGCTGGATCAGGTGGCCGAGGCCCATCGCGCACTTGAGGCGCGCCAAACCACAGGCAGCACAGTTCTTGAACTGTAAATGAAAGGAACCCGGCGTTTGTGCCGGGTTCCGTCACTGTTTCCTTAGAACCGGTAGGTTGCACGGGCCTGGATTGTGGTCGCGTCCACATCAATTCCGGTCGAATCGAAATCGTTGAATTCGTGATACAGGATTTCGCCTCCAACGCTGACATTGGGGGCGACAATCTGTTCATACCCAGCGCCGATGAACCAACCATCGTCACTGCCAAGATTGTCCGTACTCGCCTCGGCATAGCCCCCGATACCATATAGCAGCCCCACCGGAGTCACTTTGTATCCGGCGCGTGCTTTCAGGCGCCAAACGTCTTCGACCTCGACGCCGGGGGTCAGTTCAATGCTGGTCCAGTCATAGTCAAAGCCGCCACCGACAACCCAATCCCCCAGATCATAATCATATCCCAACACGATACCGCCAATCGCGCCATCACCGTCGACGCCCGAAACATTGGTGTCGATATCGGCATAGCCGACCTGAAGGCCGCCGTAAAAGCCCGTCCAGTTGCCCGAGGATTGCGCCGAGGCGCCTCCGGCCGCAATAGAGGCGATAAAGGCCGCAATAAAAAATCTACCTGTCATTCTGTTAACCTTTCTTTCGAATTGGTCTTCAGCAAACCTGTGCTGCTCATTTGTACGTGGTATTGCCAGGGCCCGGTCTGACGACCGGATCGCTGTCTTTTGGCTGTTTCCGTACCTGATTTCTGTGCCGCCGCTTCGGGGCACTGGCCCACGTTTTTTGGGCTCGTTCCTGCTTGAACAACTAGGGTGAAAAATGGCGGTTTCAAATGACAATCGGCGGCAGGGTGAACTGCCGCCGATCCGGTGTTTTTCTTAGGCGGATTATTGCGCCTGCAACTCGGCCGGGCTCTTGTCGGCGATATCTTTCCAGTTGGTGTCGGCGCTCTTGTTAAAGCCGGGGATGTCGCCTTCCCAGCGTTCCTGAATATCTGCGGACAGATTCAGGTACAGCTTGTTGTCGACGATTCTCCAGTAGTTCGGGTCGCCGTCAAACTTGAAGCCCATCGCGGTGCCGAATGCGCAATAGCCACCATAGGCGGGCAGGTAGGCTTCGGGGTTTTCTTCAAACGCGACTTTGTTTTCTTCCGAGGCAAAGCGGTACAAGGCTTCATTGTGCAGCGCAGTGATGCGGTAATCGCCCTTGGTGGCTTCGCCAGCGGTGAAGTAAGCGACCGGGTCATAGCCCTGCAGCGCCAGACCGGTCGAACTTGCGTTCAGTTCGACGCCTGCAGCGAGGGTTGAGCTTGCGATGGCAACAGACAGCGCGACGCCGCCGATAAGGGATTTGATCTTGTTCATTGTTTTCACCTTTCGTGAATCGGACTGCCGGGGGATTCTGTAATTGAGTCTGGGCAACCCTGATTGTTTTGTTCCGTGCGGTCGGTAATTGGCCGCCACGACCCCGAAGTGGGCAGCGTATTGATCACGTTCAAAACAACTAAAGGTGATTGTGTGCTGGCAAACGGATCCTGTGCGTTTCCGCTCAGGATCCTTGGGTGCGCGTATCAGCAAGGATTAGGGTTCAACCCGGAACCGGCGGGGTTCCAGCCAGCCGATGACCGGCTTGCGACTTGCGGCATATCCTGCAACCGAACGTTCCAGCCGATCCGCAAGAACGGGCAACCGGCTGACAGGAACCTTCGGGAACAGATGGTGTTCGCGGTGGTAGAACATCAGATAGGCCAGCCGCGCCAGCACCCCGCGTTGACTGCGCGCGGCAACGCCACTGTCATGCGTGCCCTGATGGGTTATCCAGACCGCAAACAGGGCGGCAAGGCATTGGGCTGTGCTCATCGCAGCCACGTGCAGCAGCAGGGTTTGCGATCCGCTCAGTACAGCAGTGGCGATCACGGCAAGCACCAGCCCCCAGTCGATCAGGATGCGGCGACGGGCCTTGACGTTGGCGACCCGCCAGGCCGCACGGTTGATGTCGAAGGGAAACCGGGGTCCGTATACCAAGACCTGCGCCAGGGTCATGTACCCGCAATTCCCCTCGCAATCGCCCGGACCCATGGCGTGTTTGTGATGCAGCAGGTGGCATTGGCAGAAAGCGTGGTTAGAACCCAACATAAGCGCGCTGAGCACATGCATCACCAAGGAATCCTGCCGCCGCGACAGCCCGAGATTGCCATGGATCGCTTCGTGGTTCAGGCGCAGGGCGCACAGAAAGAACAGAAAGCTGGCCATAGCACCAAGTGGCCAGAGGGCAGTACTGTAGAGCGTCAGAGAAAGCAGCAGCCAGGGCAGCGGCAGCATCAGTTCCTTGATCTTGCCCCAGCGGTTCAGGGGAACCAGGTCGGCCCATTGGATGCCTTTCGGGGCGCGTTCGGGCGGGCGTTTGGGCTGGATCATGTCATGCTCCTTCTTACATCATATTCTGAGATTTCTGTATCGAGAGAAATTTGGAGGCAAAATTTTTAGGGCGACTTGTCTCCTTGTCCCTTTGGCAGCAGCCGGGCGATGCGTCCACCAAGTTTGACGATTGCCAGTTGAACGCGGCGAGGTAGACGGTTCACATCGACATACCAGTCGTCGAACATTTGCATGGTCTCTAACGTCTCATCAATCCGCTGGCGCACTTTGGGCGAGGTGTCGTCATTCTGAGCCTCTTGGGCAACGATACGCAGCGCGGCCAAGGTGGGCGCATATTCACGTTCGCGGCGGCCTTCGACCACAGCTTTGGTCAGGTCAAACATGTCCCGGATCGAATGAAAGTGATCGCGCCGGTCACCCAGGTTTCGGCTGGCTTTGATTAGCTTCCAGCCTTGCAGTTCCTTCAGCCCGGTCGAGACGTTCGAGCGGGCCAGCCCGAGCGTTTCACAGATCTCATCTGCAGTCATCGGTTCGGGCGAGATGTGCAATAGCGCGTGGATTTGCGCGACCGAGCGGCTCACACCCCACTTGGTACCCATTTCCCCCCAATGGAGGATAAAGCCGCGCATGGATTCAGTAAGGTGCATGATTGTATCCAGTAATTTCTGTAATGACAGAAATTACAGATGGAAATGATTCGATCAAGAGCCAATTAACTCAGGCGGATATCAGGTCTTGGACCCGATCCTGGGTTCGGTGCCAGCTTTGATGCGCGAGATATTGGCGGCATGGCGCCAGTACACAAGCAATGTCAGGACGATTCCCAGAATAAACGTCGACCCGTCACTCAAAACCATGACCCAGGTTGTAGACAGGGACGCTGCTGCAAGGGCCCCAAGCGACGAAATCCGCCAGATGGCAGCGGCCACCAGCCAAGTTATGCAGCAGGCAATGCCCACGCCCCAGTCAAGCGCTAGCCAGAGGCCCAGAAAGGTCGCGACACCCTTGCCACCTTTGAAGCCCAACCAGACTGGAAAACAGTGGCCCAGAAACGCGGCCAATGCGGCGACCTGTACGGCGTCTTCCCCGGCCATGGCACGGGCGAGCAAGACGGCAGCGGCCCCTTTCCCGGCGTCAAAGATCAGAGTCAGCGCGGCGGCGGCCTTGTTGCCGGTGCGAAGTACATTGGTCGCCCCAATATTGCCCGACCCGATATCGCGCAGATTTCCCAGTCCCATCACCTTGGCGATGATCATGCCAAAGGGGATCGACCCCATCAGGTATCCAATCGCGGCCCAGAGGATCAGCTGGGTCATCGTACTGTCGATCAGGGGCATCAGGGTCTCCGGTATACTTCTTGGCCTGCCACAAAGGTTGCGGTGACCTTACCTTGCATCCTCTGGCCGTCAAATGGCGTATTCTGCGATTTGGATCTAAGCGTGAACCGGTCCAGCACAAAGGGCACATCCGGGTCGAACAGAACCAGGTCGGCCGGCGCGCCCTCAGACAAGCGACCGCTGTCCAGACCCAGTCGTTTAGCTGGGTTCAGAGCCATCGCGCAGAACAGAGTCGGCAAGTCCAGTTGATCAGAATGGTACAGGCGCAAAGCCGCAGGCAGCAACGTCTCCAGCGCCACCGCGCCCGAGGCCGCCTCTTCAAACGGGAGGCGTTTGCTTTCTTCGTCCTGTGGCGTGTGCATGGAACTGATCGTGTCGATCAGACCTGCCCGCACCGCTTCGATGACAGCCCGCCGGTCATCTTCCGACCGCAGCGGAGGTTTGACCTTGAAGAAGGTGCGATAGTCGGCCACGTCCAGCTCATTCAGCGTCAGATGGTGGATCGAGGTGCCAGCAGTGATGTCCAGCCCGTTCCGCTTGGCCCGTTCCAGCGCGGGCAGGGCGCGGGCGGTGGTAATCTGATCGGCGTGATAGGCCGCACCGGTCATTTCCAGCAACGCAATGTCGCGGTCCAGCCCCATACGCTCGGCCATTGGGGAAACGGCGGGCAACCCGCGCAAGGCGGCGAATTTGCCGCTGGTGGCGGCGGCGCCAGCGCTCAGCCCCGGTTCCTGAGGGTGGGCGATCACCAGCGCACCGCAGGATTTCGCATAGGTCAGCGCGCGGGTGAACACTTTGGTATCTGCAATGACATGATCACAGTCGGTAAAGGCGACGGCACCGGCATCCAGCAGAAATCCGATCTCGGTCATCTCGCGCCCCTCGCGCCCTTTGGTCAGGGCCGCCATGGGCAGCACGTTGACCGGGGCATCCGCCTGTGCGCGCCGGGTCGCAAATTCCAGCGTTTCCGGCGTGTCCACGGCGGGTAAGGTATCGGGGCGCGTCACGATCGTGGTCACACCCCCTGCCGCCGCCGCCAGGCCTGCGGATTTATAGCTTTCCTTGTGCCGCTCGCCCGGCTCGCAAACCTTGACGCCGAGATCGACGATGCCCGGTGCCAGGCAATGCCCGCCGCAGTCGATGACCTGCGCGTCAATCGACGGGGCCGCACCTTCGCCCTTGGCCACGATACGGCCATCAGCCACATGCACCCATCCCGGTGCGTCCGCGCCAGTTTCGGGGTCGATCAGGCGGGCGTTGGTGAAGATCAGATTGCTCATGCCATGGCCCTTTCAATAGCGGTTTTGGTAGCGGCGGGATCTGCCTGATACTTGATCAGGTGCTTGTCCCCGCCTTTTGTAACGATTTGAACAAAGCTACCCATGGTTTTGACAGCCTCGATCTGGTTCAGCGCCACTTTGCGCGGGCCAGGGCCGGTCAGAGTAGTGTCTGTCATTTCCCATGCGGCCGTCAGCTCTTCTGAGGCCAGATACCACGCACGAATGCCGATTGCAGCAAGGCCCGCAGGCGCGCCGGTCCACACATAGGGATTACCGATCAGCCAAAGGATGATCATGGCCCCTGCCATAGCCGCGGCTGCCATCCACGTGTTGGAGCGGATATAGGCCCCTTTGTCGGGTGGAAAAGTCACAGGATCAGCCATAGGGCACCTCCGATAACCAGAAGGATCAGCAGCACCAGAACCGCAGAGCCCATGCGACGCGGTCTGTCATTTTGCGGTGCGGATTGCGGCGCCGAATACGGTTTCGCGCTTTCCGTCTCAATCCGGCCACCTGCCCAGCTTGTTGCTTCTTCGGTGTAGAGGCCGATCAGGCGCAGCCTGCGGTCGGGGCGCAAAGCGGCTGCACGACCGCGAAATGCGGCGCTGCGGACCACCAGAACCCAGCCGTCAATCGCATCCAGCGCTGTGTGGTCCAGCTGATCTGCGGACACGTCGCAGCCCACGGTCAGATAGCCATAGAGGCCAAGGTCTTCGAGGTCCGAGACGGGAAAGACGTCAACCTGTTCGGGATCCAGCCCCGCTACCCCTAGAATCTGATCGGCGGCTCCGGGTTCGCGCAGAAACTTGGCCTCTTCCGGGCGCATGTCGAGTGCGAACAGGCGGATAACGCCGTGTTCATGGGATGTGACGACCAGATCGCTCATGCGGCCTCGCGCAGATTGCGGGCCAGCAGTTCCATCGCAGCCATGCGGACGGCGACACCCATCTCAACCTGCTCCTGAATGACCGAGCGGTTGATATCATCAGCTAGCGTTCCGTCAATCTCGACCCCGCGGTTCATTGGGCCGGGATGCATTACAATGGCATCGGGTTTGGCCTGCGCCAGTTTGGCGGCATCCAGCCCGTAGCGATGATAGTATTCACGTTCCGAGGGGATGAACCCGCCATCCATCCGCTCTCTCTGAAGGCGCAGCATCATCACGACATCGACGTCTTGAAGGCCTTCGTTCATATCGTCATAGATCTCGGCTCCAAACTCGGCAAATTGGCTGGGGACCAGCGTTGGCGGGCCGATCAGGCGAATGCGGTTTTCCATCTTGCCGAGCAGGATCAAGTTCGACCGCGCCACGCGGGAATGGGCGACGTCGCCGCAGATCGCGATGTTCAACCGGTGCAGGCGACCCTTGGCGCGGCGAATGGTCAACGCATCCAGCAGCGCCTGTGTCGGGTGCTCATGCCGCCCGTCGCCTGCGTTCAGTACGGCGCAATTCACCTTCTGCGCCAACAGATCAACCGCGCCGGAATGCGGGTGCCGCACCACCAGAAGGTCGGGATGCATTGCGTTCAGCGTCATCGCCGTGTCGATCAGCGTCTCACCCTTTTTGATCGAGCTGGCCTGCATTGCCATATTCATCACATCCGCACCCAGCCGCTTGCCTGCCAGTTCGAAACTGGCCTGCGTGCGGGTCGAGTTTTCAAAGAACATGTTGATTTGCGTCAGCCCCGCCAGCACATCCGAGTGCTTGTTCGGTTGCCGGTTCATCTCGACATAGGTCTCGGCCAGATCAAGAATGGCGGTAATATCGGATTGGGACAGGTGCTCGATGCCAAGAAGGTGACGATGGGCGAAACGCATGGGCGGACTCCTGTCTGACAATCGGCCCGCTTATAGAAAGCCGCGCCGCGCAAGGCAACCTTGGGATCAAGGCGTTAGTGCAGTTTCTCGCACCCGCCTTCGGGCAAGCACAGTTCGCCGGGTTTGCACCATTTGCCATAGCCGCAGTCGATCGCCTTAACCGGCACACATCCTTGATGGTTCGAACATTTGAATCCGGGGCGGCATTGTGATCCGGTTTTCTCGCACAAGAACCAACCGGGCTGCGCGCATCCTCCGGCTGGCAGGCAGGATGATCCGGCCGCACAGGTCAAGCCGTCGTCACAGGTGATGGGGCTGCCGCTGGTGGCTGAATCCGGGTCGAATTCGGGGGTGTTTCGCTGGCATTCCCCGCGCGCGTTGCAAAAGCTGTCGCCGGGGCAGTCCAGACGCGTGGTGCATGCGTTGGCCCCTTTGGGTGCGCAGCGCAACCCGCCTGCCACGCAGCGCTCGAACGGCCCGCAGCTGCGGCCGCCGCCGCAATAGGTGCCGCCCAGCGGGATGCAATGATTGTCGAAACTGCATCTTTGCCCACCGGAACAGCACCGACTGCCACAGGCGAACTGCCCCGCGCGGCACTGGTCGTTACGGTCAAACAGCTGCGCCGAAACAGGCCCGCTGGCCATGGCCAACAGCGCCCAAATTGAGAGGATTCGAAACAGGATCAGCATGATTGCCCCAATGGTCGGTGCGACCGAGCGCGCAATCAAGGCCAATTCGCTTTCCCTCGGTCAAAAGGAGGTTAGATTGAGGTCTATGGAATCGGCTTTGGATTATCACACAGCGCGGGCTCTGCTGGATTGGCAGATTGAACTCGGCGCGACGGATGCGATCGGGGATGCCCCGGTGGACCGCTATGCGTTGCCCGACACTGCGCCCAAATCCAAAAAGCCCACAGCGGTACAAACGGCGCCGGAAAAGCCCAAGCCGGTCGATGCGTTGGCGATTGCCGATTCAGTCGCCAAGACTGCTGGATCGCTGGACCAGTTGCGCGCTGCGATGGATGCGTTTGATCATTGCGATTTGAAACGTGGCGCGCGCCAGTTGGTGTTTGCCGACGGGACGCCGGGCGCCCGGGTGATGATCATCGGCGAGGCTCCGGGCCGGGATGAAGACCGTGAGGGCAAGCCTTTTGTTGGCCGGGCCGGGCAGTTGCTGGACAGGATGTTGTCCGCGATTGAGCTGAACCGTGCCGAAAACGTCTATATCACCAATGTTCTGCCCTGGCGGCCCCCGCAGAACCGGGATCCCAAGCCCGAAGAGATCGGCATGATGAAGCCGTTTCTGGAGCGCCACGTCGCATTGGCCAAGCCCGAGGTTCTGGTCGTGATGGGCAATATCAGCTGTCAGGCGGTGCTGGGCAAACGCGGTATAACTCGGTTGCGCGGCCAGTGGGATCAGGCTTGGGGGCTGCCGGTCATCCCGATGTTTCACCCTGCTTACTTGCTGCGGCAACCGCCAATGAAACGGCAGGCCTGGGCAGATCTGTTGGAGTTGAAGGCCCGGCTGGAGGGCAAGTGATGCGCATCCTGGCCTTTTCCGACCTGCATATGGCGCGCAGTCGGGCGGTAGAATTGGTTGCCGCCAGCGCCGAGGCGGATCTGGTGATCGGTGCTGGTGATTTCTGCAATATGCGGCAAGGGCTGGATCAGGCGATGGAGATGCTTGCGGGCATTTCGGCCCCTCTGGTCCTAACCCCCGGCAATGCCGAAAGCGTCCAAGAGCTGACAGCGGCTGTGCCCGAAGGTGTCCACGTGCTGCACGGTACCGGGATGACTGTGGACGGGGTGCGCCTGTTTGGTCTGGGATATGGTGTGCCCGTGACGCCTTTTGGCGGTTGGTCCTGCGATCTGACCGAGGCCGAGGCCGCCGAGTTGCTGGATCGGTGCGACGCTGCCGATATTCTGATTACGCATTCTCCGCCCAAAGGGCATGGCGATGTCACGTCGATGGGCGGCGCCGTCGGTTCGGTCGCGGTGCGCGACGCGATCGAGCGGGTGCAGCCGCAGCTTTCTCTGCATGGCCATATCCATGACAGCTGGGGGTATCGCGGGGCAATCGGGCGCACCCAAGTGGCCAATCTGGGGCCCAGACCAAATTGGTTTGAGCTGCATTGATGATCGAAACTGTAACCCTTCTGGCGTTTATCCCGGCTGCGCTCGCTCTGAACCTCACACCCGGAGCTGATATGATGTTCTGCTTTGGGCAGGGCCTGCGCAAAGGCGCACGGCCCGCGCTCGCGGCCAGCGCCGGTATTTCTGCAGGGTCGATGGTGCATGTCCTGCTGGCTGGGCTTGGGTTTGGCGCGGCGGTATCCACGCTGCCCTGGCTGTTTGATGTGATCCGTTGGGTGGGGGTGGCCTATCTGCTGTATCTGGCCTGGCGTTCGATCAAAAACGGTGCTGCGCCGACCGAGGCACCGGCACATAGCGGGAAACTTGCGTTTCGTGATGGGCTGCTGGTCAATCTCACCAATCCAAAGGTCATCCTGTTCGTGCTGGCCTTCATCCCGCAATTTGTGGACCCGGCCTTTGGGCCAATCTTGCCGCAGTTCCTGACCCTTGGCCTTATCATCGCGCTGGGCGGCTTTGTGGTGAACGGGATGGTCGGCATGTTTGCCGGTGGCACGGGCCGAGTCTTGGTCTCGAACCCGCGTGCGTCGCGTTTCATGGGCTGGGTGACCGGAGGGATTTTTACGGCGCTCGCCATTCGGCTTGCGATTATGGAAAGGGCCTGACGTCATATGTCACGCATCGACGAAAGCAAAGAATTCATTCCAGTTCGGATCGCCGTCCTCACTGTCTCGGATACGCGGACGCTGCCCGAGGACAGATCGGGACAGACTTTGGTGGATCGGATTCAGGCGGCGGGCCATTTGGTCGCGGACCGCAAGATCCTTCCGGATGAGCGCGCCCAGATTGCAGAACAGCTGCGCGTGTGGATCGCAGATCCTGAAATAGATGCCGTCATCTCGACCGGGGGTACCGGCCTGACAGGGCGCGACGTTACAGTCGAGGCGCATCGGGATGTCTACGAGAAGGAAATCGACGCATTCGGCACGGTTTTTACAATCCTGTCGATGCAAAAGATCGGCACCTCTGCCGTCCAGTCGCGCGCCACAGGTGGCGTCGCCGGGGGCACCTATCTGTTTGCATTGCCCGGCAGCCCCGGTGCCTGCAAGGATGCCTGGGATGGAATATTGCTAAAACAGTTCGATTATCGTCACCGGCCCTGCAATTTCGTGGAAATTATGCCCAGATTGGACGAACATCTGCGACGGAAGTAAGCTGGTTACACGTTCAAATGTGTATTACCGCTTTGTGGCTTGGCATTTTTCGGGGCAAAGCTACCTTCTGAAATGCCAGCCTGATGCGAACGGGGTGATAGTAAATGCGCTTTCTGAGGCAGAGCCTTGCCGGAGTTTTCCTGACGTCCTTGACGTTGGCACTCTTGTTTGTGGCGGTTCAGATGATCGCGGGTGCAGTGCAGGATGTTCTGACGCGCGAGGATGCCGCTCCGCAGGCGCGGGAGCGCATTTTTGCGGTTACTGTCCGGAATGCCGAAGTGGAAACCGTAACGCCTTATCTTGAAGCATTTGGCGAGGTGCAAAGCCGCCGCCGCCTGGAACTGCGTGCAGCGCTTGGTGGCCGTGTGATTTCCTTGTCCGAAGATTTTGAAGATGGCGGTGCTGTCACTGCAGGAGAGGTTCTGGTCGAGCTTGATCCGGCGGATGCACAATCGGCGCTGGACCGCGCCAAGTCGGACCTGCTGGATGCTCAGTTTGAGGAACGCGATGCCGAACGGTCGCTGCTGCTGGCGCAGGATGAGCTGAACTCGGCCGAGGCGCAGGCCGAATTGCGGGGCCGTGCCCTGCAGCGTCAAAAAGACTTGAAAAGCCGGGGAGTGGGCGCGGCGGCATCCGTGGAAGAGGCGGAACTGGCCGAGGCATCGGCACAGCAATCTGTTTTGGCCCGGAGGATCGCGCTGGCACAGGCGGAATCGCGCGTCGATCAGGCAACGACTTTGCTGGCCCGCGCCCGTATCGCGCTTGCCGCTGCCGAACGTGATTTGGAAGACATGACTATCCACGCTCGGTTTGGGGGAACATTGACCGACGTGACTTTGGTTGAGGGTCGCCTGGTGTCAGCCAACGAAAAACTGGCCGAATTGGTTGATCCTAAAGCACTTGAGGTGGCCTTTCGCGTCTCGACCGCGCAATTCGTGCGCCTGCTGGATGCTGAAGGGGATCTGATCAATTCCCCGGTCACTGTATCGCTAGAGGTCACAGGAGCAGATCTTGCGGCACAGGGCCGCATAAGCCGCGATAGCGGCTCGGCCGGAGAAGGGCAAACCGGTCGCCTGCTTTATGCCTTGCTCGAGGATACTTCGGGATTCAAGCCCGGTGATTTCGTGACAGTCTCGGTTCAGGAACAGCCGCTTGAGAACGTGGTGCGCCTGCCGTCCTCGGTTCTGGATTCAGCAGGGACGGTTCTGATTCTGGGCAAGGATGACCGGCTTGAGGTTCTACCAGTGCAGTTGATCCGCCGTCAGGGTGATGAGGTGCTGCTGCGCGGGCGGGGGTTGGAAAGTCGCGAGGTTGTCATTGGTCGAACGCCTCTGCTTGGGGCCGGTGTCCGGGTCAGGCCGCTGCGGGATGAGGCCAGCGCAGGGGGCCAGACGGATATGGTCGAGCTGTCCGAGGAACAGCGTGCCCAGCTGGTGGCGCAGGTCGAAGCCAGTGATGCATTGCCTCAAGATGTCAAAGCCCGCGTGCTGGGCCAACTGGGCGAAGCCAAGGTTCCCGCGTCGTTGGTGCGCAGCATTGAAAACCGAGCCGGAGGTTAGGCGCGATGATGCGCGAAATTCCCGGCGCGGCTGGGGGGATACTCAGCTATTTCACGCGCCACAGGACGGTCGCCAACCTGCTGCTGCTAGTTATGCTGGTGCTGGGCGCGGCGGCCATCCCGAATATGCGGGCGCAGTTCTTTCCCGATGTGATCCTTGAACGGGTGGATGTCAGCGTTAGCTGGGATGGAGCTGGCCCTGAAGATGTCGATAATGGCATCGTTCAGTTGTTGGAGCCGGCCCTTCTGGCCGTTGAAGGCGTGTCCAGCACCTCTTCGACTTCGCGCGAGGGCACAGCCCAGATCCGGATGGAGTTCGAGCCGAACTGGGATATGTCTCGCGCGGTCGAAGAGGTCAGAACAGCGGTCGACAGTGTCACCAACCTGCCAGACGACGCTGATGAGCCGACCATCCGACGCGGCGCCTGGCGCGATCGCGTCACGGATGTTGTCGTCACCGGCCCTGTCGATCCTGAACAGCTGGCCAAGTTCACCGATGAGCTGATCAACCGTTTGTTCGCTGTTGGCGTGACCCGCACCACGATCCGGGGCCTCGCCGCGCCGCGCGTTGTAGTCGAGGTGCCCACAGCACAGCTGATCGCCAACGACATCACCCTATCCGAGATCGCCATAGCCATCGCTGCCGAGGTCAACGCCAATCCGGCAGGGGATGTGACAGGGGCCAATGCGCGCATTCGCACCGGCACCGAAAAGCGCAGCCCGGAAGAGATCGAAGGGATCACGCTGCGCAATTTCGCAGATGGCTCAAAACTGCTGATCGGTGATGTGGCGCAGATCCGGATCGAGGGGGTTACCCGAAACCGCAGCTATTTTGTTGGCAAGAACCCTGCAATGTCCGTCCGTGTGGACCGGTCAAATCTGGGGGACGCGATTGAAATTCAACACACGGTCGAAGATGTCGTCTCGCAGATGCAAGCCAGCCTGCCCGAGGGCGTAAAGGCCGAACTGATCCGGACACGGGCGCAAGCGATCACCGACCGGCTGGATATTCTGGTCGATAACGGGCTGGTTGGGCTGGGTCTTGTGGTCTGCCTGCTGTTTCTGTTTCTGAATGCGCGGATTGCCTTTTGGGTTGCCGCGGGTATTCCGGTGGCAATGTCGGCGGCGATTGCGTTCATGTATATTGGCGGCCTGTCGATCAACATGGTGTCGTTGTTCGGCTTGATTATCACTCTGGGTATCGTCGTGGATGACGCCATCGTTGTGGGTGAACATGCCGATTTTCGCGCGCGACGGCTGGGTGAGCCACCAATGGTGGCCGCCGAACGCGCCGCACGTCGCATGGCGATGCCGGTCTTTGCTGCGACGCTGACCACGGTTATTGCCTTTTTTGGCCTGACTGCGATTGGTGGACGTTTCGGAGAGTTAATCCGCGATATCCCCTTCACGGTGATAGCGGTATTGATCGCCTCGCTGATCGAATGCTTTCTGATCCTGCCCAACCATATGGCCCACGCGATTGCGCACTCTGCCAAGGAACATTGGTATGATCTGCCGAACCGTGTGGTTAACAAGGGGTTTCGCTGGGTGCGCGATACGCTGTTCCGACCGCTGATCGCCTGGGTAATCTGGGCACGCTATGTGGTGGTGTCGGCGATGATCGTCATTCTGGCCAGCCAGATTTCCCTGTTCATACGCGGGGACGTGAACTGGCGGTTCTTCAATGCGCCCGAGCGTGGATCGGTTACAGGCAATTTTATCATGGCCGAGGGCGCAGGCCGCGCGGATACGTTGGCCATGATGCACCAACTGCAGGCCTCGGTAGAGGCGCTTGGCCAACGCTATGAAGAGCGGCACGGGCGCAACCCCATTGATTACGTGCTGGCCGAGATCGGGGGATCCGCGGGCCGTGCACTTTCGGCAGCGGATGGCAAGGACACGGATTTGCTGGGCGGGATTTCGATCGAGTTGATAGATGCCGACCTGCGCCCCTATTCGAGCTTCGAGTTTGTCGGAGAGTTGCAGGAAATGGCGCCAAGCCATCCCAAACTTGAGCTGCTCAGCTTCAGGGGCTGGCGGTCTGGTCCGGGAGGAGATGCGATTGACGTGCAGCTCTACGGCGCCGATGTGAACACGCTTAAAACGGCTTCCGAGGACTTGCAGGTCGCGCTTTCGAAATACCCTGAGGTTTCAGCGCTGGAAGACAATCTGGCCTATGACAAGGAAGAATACATTTTGGATCTGACCGCGCAGGGACAGGCGCTGGGCTTTCGGATCGAAACATTGGGCCGGGTGCTGCGGGACCGTCTGAACGGGATCGAGGCCGCGACCTTCCCGGATGGCCCGCGCAGTGCCGAGATCCGGGTTGAATTGCCTGAAGGAGAACTGACCGCCGATTTCCTGGAACGCACACTGATGCGCACGCCCGATGGAGTCTATGTCCCGTTGGCCGATATCGTTTCGGTTCAGCGTAAATCCGGATTCTCGACCGTGCGGCGTGAAAACGGACTGCGGGTGATTTCGGTCTATGGCGATATCTCCGAGGATGATCCAACACGCGCGGCCGAGATCGCCCGTGCGATGAGCGAGGAAATTCTGCCCAATATCGCAGCCACACGTCAGGTCGAGTGGACCATGGCAGGTCTGAGCGAGCAGGAAGAAGAGTTTCTGTCCGAAGCCCGTACCGGTCTGATCCTGTGCCTGACGGGCATCTATCTGGTGCTGGCCTGGGTCTTTGCCAGTTGGACCCGACCATTGGTGGTGATGGCGATCATTCCGTTTGGTTTGGTCGGAACCATTTGGGGCCATTATATCTGGGAGGTCCCGCTCAGCATGTTCACGGTTGTTGGCCTGCTTGGGATGACCGGAATCATCATCAACGACTCGATTGTTCTGGTGACGACGATTGACGAGTATCAGCAGACTCGTGGGCTGATGCCCTCCATCGTCGAGGGGACATCGGACAGATTGCGGCCAGTAATGCTGACGACGCTGACCACGGTTCTGGGCCTGACCCCACTGTTGTACGAAGGATCGCAGCAGGCACAGTTCCTCAAACCGACCGTGATCACGCTGGTCTATGGGTTGGCGTTTGGGATGGTGCTGGTATTGCTGCTCGTTCCTGCCCTGCTGGGGATCCTGAACGATCTGTCGCGGCCAATGACGGCCATGCGTCGCGCAATTCGGGCGCCGGATCGTGTGGTGCAGGGGGCGCTTGTTGTCACCGGGTTTGCCTTGATGCTCTGGTTTGCGTTGACGATGATCTGGCCTGCGGTGACCGGGTCTCCACCGGGCCTTGTTTCGGGGCTTTATGCCGGGCCAGAGGGCCCCTCAATCCTGCGGATGGGGTTTGGAGCTTTTACTGCCGGCGCCACGGTGATTCTGGTGGTGAGCATTGTTTTGTCGGGCCTGTTGTACGCCCGTCTCAAAGGACGCACTGCCTAGCCCTGACGCAGGGCGGTTTCCAACAGGTTTGAGACTCGGTCGCTCATGGGCAGTGCGCCTTGTCGGATCAAGTCCAGTGGGAACCAGCGTGCATCCATTGCGTCATCCCCCGCAACCGGTAGCCCGGTCTGATACTGGCAGGCCACGCCAACCAACAGGTAATGAGACAGAACCGCGCCATGAGCGTCGCGGCGCAACAGGTCCAGATTGTCCAGATACCGCAACGGCTCGGCAATCACCGAGGTTTCTTCGCGCAGTTCCCGCTGTGCTGCCTGCAGGACGGTTTCGCCCCATTCCACATGGCCGCCGGGAAAGCCCCATAGCCCCTTATCCGGTTGCTTGCTGCGCTGAACCAGAAGGACGTGCCCGTCATGAATGACGACCGCAAGCGCACCGATTTTCGGAGTTTGCATCATGGGGTCAGCCAGCGCTGCACCCCAGAATGTCCACCGCGTGATTGGCACCCAGAACAGTGATCCGGATCTTTGAGCGATCCAGCGCAAACGGACCGCCCGAGGCGTTGATCACCTCGGATGTGGCGACCAGAGTACCGCCCTGCCGTTTGGCGTCGGTTTGCGAGGCCCACAGCTCGGGGTTGCCGGGTTCGATCACGGCGATCTCGCGGCCACCTGCGGATGGCATGGTGACGCGCGCCTCGATCTGCATTCCGTCAGACGTCGGGGTCAGGTGGCACCGCGCGTTGGCGACCCGGGCTTCTTTGGCGGAATAGGGACGCTTGGCCAGTGCCGCCGCGATCGTCGGGTTGCGCTCTGCTTCGGCGTTCAGGGTATGATCGAAGCCCAAACGTTCCGGGATGCAGACGTCTTTGCAGACCCCCAGATCCACCGTGCCTTTCAGCCGCACGGGTTTGGCCGGGTTCTTCGGCGAAATCTCGACCGGCAGGACCATTTGATTTTCGTATCCAATCGACTGCAGGCCATTCTGGTCAAAGACATCCGGCGCGGGCCATGTGATCGACACGCTGCCGACATTGGTTGATCTTTTCCAGTCGAACTGTGGCGGAATACCCGCATCGCCCGGCGCCCGCCAATAGGTCTTCCAGCCGTCCTGCAGGGTCACCCGCAGCGCCCCAAGATAGGCTCCATTTGCTGTGCGCCCGCCGTCCAGGATATCCAATTCGGCCACCGAGCCGACCACTTGTGCAGATGCCGGTCCAATCGCGCCAACGGTCACGGCAAGGGCGGCTGCCAGAAATGTCTTGTGAATGTTCATACCCTATAAATGCGTGGTCTCGAGGCGAATTCCAAGTCACGTTCGGGTCACTCGAATGAAATCTAGCGAAATCGCCGCTCGTCCCTTGCCAATACCGGGACTGCGGGGGCATTGTTGATGGGAGCTCAGCAAGAGATGTCGTCTTATGGATCTGACCGGTAAACTGTTGATTGCGATGCCTGGGATGGGCGATCCGCGTTTCGATCATTCGGTTGTCTATATTTGCAGCCATGGCGACGATGGCGCGATGGGTCTGATCATCAACAAACCTTCGGATTTACGCATAAAGACGCTGCTGGGTCAGTTGAATATCGCTTGCCGTATCCCGATCGTGGGTGAGCGTCTGGTGCATTTCGGCGGCCCGGTCGAGATGTCGCGCGGATTCGTCCTGCACAGCGCCGATTATGACGCGAACCTCCATTCCCTGCAGATTTCGGACGATTTCAGCATGACTGCAACGTTGGACGTGCTTGAAGACCTGGCCTCGGGGCAAGGGCCGCTGAATTCTATGCTGACGCTAGGGTATTCAGGCTGGGGACCCGGGCAGCTTGAGGATGAGATCGCGATGAACGGATGGCTCACAACCGAGGCGGATTCGAAGCTGGTGTTCGATGTCCCCGATGATCAGAAATGGGAGGCGGCGCTGGCAACGCTGGGCGTCGATCCTCTGACTTTGTCGGCCAGCGCAGGGCGCGCCTAATCAACTGTCACGTGGCGCTGCGGCCCGGCGCAACCGGTCGTTGATAGCGGCACCCAATCCGTGGTCCGGAATAGGCGACACGGCAATCGGGCGTCCGGTGCTGTTGAGCTTGTGCAAAGCCGCAAACAGATTGGCCGCCGCCTCGGTCAGGTTGCCATCAGCGGACAGGTTCAGGTCGCATTCGACCGGCCCAAATCCCAAGAGAATCTCGTCACCATGTGTAGTCTGCGCGTGCAACCGGACCGCCACGTCCGGGGCGTAATGCGACAGCATCTGTCCGGGTGCTGTTAGCGTGTCGCCCGATTGGTGTAGATGCAATGCCGAGCCGAGAGCTGCCTCGATCTGGTCCAAAGCCACCCCTCCGGGGCGTAGCAGAGCAGGTTCTCCAGCGAGGCCGACAATGGTGGATTCCAGCCCGACACCACAGGGACCGTCATCCAGAATGGCAGCGATGCGCCCGTCCAGACCGGCGCGGACATGCGCGGCTGTTGTCGGGCTGATCTGTCCCGAAGGGTTGGCCGAGGGCGCAGCGACCGGCCCGTCGAACATCTCGAGAATAGCCCGGGCAGAAGGATGCGCAGGCACCCGAACCGCCAATGTATCCAGCCCGGCAGTGACAAGCGACGATACACCGTGCCCTTCCCGCAGCGGCAGAACCAGAGTCAGCGGGCCGGGCCAGAACGCCTGTGCCAAAGCCTCGGCCTGATCTGACCATTCAACAAACCTGCGCGCGGACTCTACCGATGCGACATGCGCAATCAGAGGGTTGAAACTGGGCCGGCCCTTGGCGGCATAGATGCTGGCGACAGCCTCTCCGTTGCGGGCATCCCCACCCAGCCCATAGACCGTTTCAGTCGGGAAAGCGACCAGCTGTCCCTGCCTCAAAAGATCCGCAGCCTGAGCAATTCCCGCCGGGTCGGCTGACAGTTCGAGTGTACCGTTAGAGATCATTGTGAGTGACGCCGCGTTTTGATTGCTTGTAGCATAAGGATGGGTACGTAATCGTTCAAACCCAGATGAATAACGGCGAGTCAGCGGATTTCCAACCCCGGCGTCGCGGACCGTTCAAGACAGCCCCGAGGTAATATTATGCCCTATCGCGCACCAGTTGCAGATTACGAATTTCTGTTCCGTCATGCGGTTGATTTTGATCGTATTGCAGCGACCGACAAGTTCGCGGAAGCAAGCGAAGACGTCGTAAGCGCGATCCTGACCGAGGCTGGAAAACTCTGCGAAGAGGTTATGGCGCCGCTTCAGCGAAACGGAGACCTGGAGCCCGCGCGTCTGGAAAACGGCGTGTTGCGTACCTCGCCAGGATTTAGCGACGGTTGGAACGCTATTGCGGAGGGGGGCTGGATCGGCATGAGCGCCGATCCCGAGTATGGCGGTATGGGGCTGCCGATGACCTTGACCACTGCCGTCAACGAGATGATGTCTGCGGCCTGCCTGTCACTGCAACTGGCGCCGCTCATGACGCAGGGCCAGATCGAAGCACTGGAGCACCACGCAAGTGATGAGCTGAAGAACCTGTACCTGCCCAAAATGATCGCTGGTGAATGGTCGGGCACGATGAACCTGACCGAGCCGCAGGCGGGATCGGATGTGGGTGCGCTGACGTCGAAGGCAGAATCGAATGGAGATGGCACCTATTCGGTGTCTGGTCAGAAGATCTTCATTTCCTGGGGTGACAACGATTTTGCTGAAAACGTGTGCCATCTGGTGTTGGCACGCCTGCCCGATGCAGTTCCCGGAACCAAGGGAATATCGCTGTTTCTGGTGCCCAAGTTCCTGCCGGACGAGAATGGCAATCCAGGTGTGGCAAATGACCTGAAAGTGGTTTCGCTCGAGCACAAGATGGGCCTGCATGGTTCGCCAACTTGCGTGATGCAGTATGATGGCGCCAAAGGTTGGCTTGTGGGTAAGGAACATGGCGGAATGGCTGCGATGTTCACCATGATGAACAACGCGCGACTGGGCGTCGGCGGACAGGGTATCGGTGCCGCCGAAGGCGCCTATCAGCAGGCCCTGGAATATGCGCTTGAGCGGAAACAAGGCAAGACACCTTCGGGCACAATCCTCGATCACGCCGATGTACGCCGGATGCTGATGAGCATGCGTGCGGATACTTTTGCTGCGCGCGCGATCATGCTTGCAAACGCAGCCGCGATTGATATGGCCAATGCAACAGGCGACGCGGACTGGGTTTCGCGCGCGGCCTTGTTGACGCCGATAAACAAGGCCTTCGGTACCGAAACCGGTATGCGGGTTTCGGAAGAAGGCGTGCAGGTCCATGGCGGTATGGGCTTTATCGAGGAGACCGGCGCGGCACAGTTCTATCGCGACGTCCGTGTGACCGCGATTTACGAGGGCACCAACGGCATTCAGGCCATGGACCTTGTCGCACGCAAGATGATGGATGGCGGCGAAGCGGCGTCCCGTTTGCTGGACGAAATCGAGGATCACGCTGAACGCGCGCGTGGGTCGATGCCGGAACTGGCGGGTCCTGTCTGGGAGGCCACGGAAAGCCTGCGTGAAACGACCGAGTGGTTGATATCGCAGTCCGACATGAACACGCGATTTGCCGGCGCCGTGCCCTATCTGAAGGCATTCGCCCGCGTTTTGGGCGGTCACTATCACCTCAAGGCGGCCCTGGCCGAGCCAAACGGCACCCGTTTCAAGCTGGCACGCTTTTATATCAATGCGCTGTTGCCTGAGTTTTCGGGGCTTTTGGTTCAGGCGCAGAACGGTGCAGATGACGTCTTTGCTCTCAGCGCCGAGGAAATGGTAGCTGCCTGATGGACGGTGATACACATTTGACGATCCGCTATCCTTGGCCCGAGGCTCCGGCCCTGGGCGAGGCCGTTGAAATTGCCGAAGGCGTGCTTTGGATGCGGTTGCCGCTGCCTATGGCGCTGGATCACGTCAATATCTATGCGCTGGATGATGGCGACGGATGGACGGTGATCGACACTGGCATGTCCTCGAACAAGACGCGCCGTATTTGGGCGGACCTGATGGCGGGACCGCTGGGGGGCAAACCCGTGACGCGCGTGGTGGTGACACATCACCACCCCGATCACGTTGGCAATGCTGGTTGGTTTCAATCTGAACACGGGGCCGAGCTGGTCACGTCGCGTACCGCATGGCTGTTTGCACGGATGCTGACGCTGGATGTGCAGGAAAACTGGCCGCAGGAAACACTGGATTACTACCGAAGCGCCGGGATGGATGCCGATTTCCTTGCCAAAAGGATGACAGAACGGCCCTTCAATTTCTGCGACACGGTCTATCCGATGCCGCTGGGCTTTACCCGGATCAAGCAGGGCAGCGTCATTCGTATGGGCGGGCGCGACTGGGATGTTCATATGGGCAATGGCCACGCCCCCGAACATGCAACTTTTTGGAGCCGTGACGATAATCTGGTGATCACGGGCGACCAGGTTCTCAGCTCGATCAGCCCCAATCTGGGCGTCTATGTTACCGAGCCCATGGCGGATCCAGTGGCGGAGTGGATGGAAGCCTGCGAGCGCCTGCAAGACCTGGCGCGCCCGGATCATATGGCGCTGGGCGGGCATAAACTGCCCTTTACCGGCCTGCCGGTCAGGATGAAGCAGTTGATCGACAACCACCACAGCGCGCTGGACCGTCTGCAGAATTATCTGGACCAGCCCAAAACCGCTGCTGAGTGCTTTGTGCCCTTGTTCAAACGCCAGATCGGTGAAGGAGAGTATGGGCTTGCTCTGGTCGAAGCAGTTGCACATCTGAACCATCTCTACCACATTGGTGCTGTTACCCGAACGCGGCGCGCGGACGGGGCGTGGGAGTTTCAGCGCAAAGGGTAGAAGGCATGGACAAGATCGAAACCTCAGCCGAGGCAGCGGAATCAGCAGCATTGCCCCGATGTTACGAGGTGCATGCCAACCCGGATGCGAAATCCGGCGCCAAGGACCTGCCCGGCCAGTTGCAAAAGCCCGTAGCCACCAAAAGTTCGGCACAATGGGCCTATGAACGGTTGATCCTGTATATCCAGAATTTCGAGAATACGCTGGATGCGGATCATGAGGTCGCCATGGGATTTACTGGGGGTGATGCCGGGGTAATGCGGATCGAAGGGATGGGCTATTTCGACCCTGATATCATCACTTTTTATGGCGCAGATGGGTCCGGGGCGCGAACCCAGCTCGTGCAGCATGTCAGCCAGTTGAATGTAATGCTGCGAGCGCTGCCCAAGTCGGTCGAGGATAAGCCCGCCAATCGCATCGGATTCCGACTGGCGGCTGATCTGGAAGAAAACTGATAGCCTGACTTGCAATTCACGTCTGCGCAGCCTTGAATGAATCAATCATTTGGGGGGCGCAACGTGGCCACTTTTTCTGCCGTTACAAAAGCATACAAGGGCGCGTGGGCACGCCGCCGGGTCTTTGTGCCGATCTATGTCGCCGTGCGCCTGTTGCTGATTGCGCTGATTGCGCCGGGCGTGGCGATTGCGGTGAACCTAGCAGTTTCGCTCTCCAGCCAGACCGCCCTGACGGATCAGGATATTGCCGCGTTCATCCTGTCTCCGCTGGGGTTTGCGGTCGCAATCGCAATGCTCAGCCTGTTCCTGCTGGCCGAGGTCTTTGTCTTCTCGGTCATGGCCGGGTCGCTGAGGATGGGCGAAAGCGATCCGTGGCGCGCGGGGAGCGCGGCGATCAAGTTGATCCTGTCGCGCCTGCCTGCGCTGTTTGGATTTGCTGCACGCCTGGTTCTGCGGATCATCCTGTTGATCCTGCCTTTCGCCGCTATCGCTGCTCTGATCGCCTGGTGGACGCTGACCGAGTATGACATCAACTATTACCTGACCTTCCATCCGCCGTCTTTCTGGATCGCCGTTGCGCTGATCGGAGCTGTGGTGCTGGTCATGGCATGGGTGCTGATTCGCAAGCTGTCCGCATGGGCGCTGGGACTGCATCTGGTTCTGTTCGAAAACCTGCCACCGGCTGATGCTTTCCAGGTCAGCGCGGATCGGATGGAGGGCAAGCGCGGGCGGCTCAAGATCGCACTGGTGTATTGGCTGGGGCTGAGGGCAGTTCTTGCCGCGCTGATCGCTTGGGGCGCGGGATCATTATTCGCGTTGGTGCCCCTGCAGGGGGCAGAGCATCTGCGGCTGGCGCTAGTTTACAGCCTTCTGGTCGCCGGGCTCTGGTCGTTGGCCGGGCTGGTTTTGGCAGCCACCGCGCTGGGAGCACTGGCGGTTTTGCTGGACGGTTTTTTCGAGATCCGGACCTCTGAACCACCACATCCCGCGCCAGGCAATCTGCGCATTGGTCTGCTGAGTGCTGTTGGCATTGCGGCGGTGGCGGTATTGGTCGGGCTCTGGTTCGGTCAATCCCTGCTGGAACGCGTTCAGGCCCCTGACAGGGCCGAGGTGATCGGCCACCGTGGTGCCGCTGCGTTACGGCCGGAAAACACCATGGCTTCGGTTCTGAAGGCGATTGAGGACGGGGCGGACTGGGTTGAAATCGACGTGCAGGAAACGGCGGATGATGAGATAATCGTCGCCCATGATAGCGATTTCATGAAGCTGGCCGGGGTGAACCTGAAGGTCTGGGATGCCACGATGGAAGACGTGGCCGAGATCGATATCGGCAGTTGGTATGGCCCGGAATATGCCGATGAACGCACGCCAACGCTGCGCGACGTGCTGGCTGCGGCCAAAGACAGGGCCAAGGTGATCATCGAGTTGAAATATTACGGTCATGACGTCGATCTGGAAAACCGCGTTGCGGCCTTGGTCGAGGAATTCGGCATGGAGGATGACATCGCCACCATGTCGTTGAAATATCCAGCTGTGCAAAAGATGCAGGCACTGCGCCCTGAATGGCGAGCGGGGGTTTTGGCGGCAACCGCCGTGGGCGATCTGTCGGGTCTCGAAGGGGATTTTGTGGCTGTCAACGCCGCTATGGCCACGCCGGGGCTGGTACGTTCGGTGCAGGCCGCGGGCAAGGATATCTATGTCTGGACGGTGAATGACCCGTTGCAGATGTCGGCCATGGCCTCGATGGGGGTGGATGGGCTGATCACGGACCGACCGGCAATGGCCAAAGAAGTCTTGCGTATCCGCGCTGAAATGGGGCCGGCTGAACGTCTGATGCTGTGGCTGGCAACGGTGCTCGGCATGGCCGTTGATACCGATGCGATGCGCGATGAAAGCCCGTAATCTGGCCGTTTCTCTGGCGCTGATCGCGGCGCCAGTCGGCGCGCAGGACTTTATGCGCAGTCTTGAGATGCCCGCCCATCGCGCGCTGATCGCACAGCGGGGCGCTGCGGAATTGACGCCATTTGAAACGGATGGCTGCTCGGGCGGGTTGTCAGCCAGTTGGCGCTTTGTGGCCGACACGTTTCCCAGCTTTCAGGCCCTGTTCGAGGCGCATCCCCCATGGGAGAGTTGCTGTGTCAGCCATGACCGGGCCTATCACCACGCGGGCGGAGGCCTGCGCCCCGAAGACAGTTATGACGCGCGCCTGTCAGCCGATGACAGCCTGAGAGCCTGCGTGCGGCAACACGGGGATGAGAACGCCGAAATTTACGCCGAACGCTATGACATGACTTCGGATCAGATACAATCCGCCCATGCCATAACCGCCGAGGCCATGTATGGCGCGGTGCGATTGGGCGGGGCGCCCTGTTCGGGCCTGCCCTGGCGGTGGGGGTTCGGATATCGCGGGTGTTCGGTCTTTAATTCCGTGTCACCTGCGCCCGAATGACGTGGTGACAGGCCCGGGATTTTCGATTATCCAACGTATCAAACACGCGAATTAGGATTCTGAAAATCATGGCTGAACATAAGCACGGCGAAATGGACATCACCGTTCAAACCAAAACCTTCAACGGTTTCGTAAAAGCGACCACATGGTGCGTGGTGGCGATTGCTTTCCTTTGCCTGTTTCTGGCGGTTTTCGCCGCTTAATCCCGGGCGAGGCTGACCGCCGTGATCAGATTTGTGATTGCCTGCCTGCTGGCAGCAACAGTGGCTGGCTGTGCCGGTTCGCAGCGTCCGCAGGCCGATCAGACCGAAGTTGTGGCCCGTTCCTATCGTGATCCGGGACCATCAACACTGACGCTCTATACCATGATCAGCACCCGGACCGGTTCGGGGGCGCATACCTCGCTGATGATAAGCGGCAGCGAGAGGGTGATCTTCGACCCCGCAGGCTCGTTTCGCGCCGATGTAGTGCCGATCCGAAACGATGTTCTGTATGGCATCACGCCGAATGTCGAACGCGCTTATCGCAGCAGCCACGCGCGCGAAACGCATTATGCGCGTATCCAGACGATTCAGGTGACACCACAGCAGGCCGAAATTGCCCTGCAACTGGCCAAGCAGATGGGCCCTGTATCCGAAGCGTTTTGCGCCAACTCAACCTCGCAGCTATTGCAGCAGGTGCCGGGTTTCGAGCAGATCAATACGACCTTCTACCCGGTCAAGCTGTCCGATCAGTTCGGTGAACTCCCCGGCGTCGTGACCACCGAATACCGCGAGAATGACGATGCTGACCTGCAGGCCGGTTTGGCCTCGAACAATGCGCGCCTGAACCAGTTGGAAGCGGCCTCAACCCAATAGGTATAGCAAGCCATAGAGCGTGCCCGCCCCGGCAAAGATGGCAATGACCACGTTTTTTGTGATGACACCAACCGCCAAAGCAACCGCTGCGGCGGCCATGCGCGGCACGTCGGGCTGACCATCCGTTGCGGTTGGCCAGACCACCAGCGGCGCAATCAGGGCCGGGACGATGGCAACGGCGGTATAGCGCAGGTGGCGTAACAACCAGGGTGGCATCGGGCGGTCTCCGACGATGCCGATAAAGGTAAAGCGTAGGGCAAAGCTGCCAATCGCCAAGCCAACGATAATGCTCCACATGGTCACCGGATCAATCTGTGTCATGGCCTATTCCGCTCTAACATCAATTCGGCCTGCGCCCCTGCGATCATCCCGGCGGTCCCGGCGATCAGCAGGCCCAGGTTGAACGGCACGCCTACGGTCAACAGAGCAACGGTTATGGCGACTAAGGCGGCGATGACATGGGCAAGCGTCCTCATCATCGGCCCGATCATTGCCAGGAATGTGATCGGAAGTGCAAAATCCAGCGCCCAGCTTTCTGGAATCTGTGCGCCCAAAACTGCGCCAAGATAAGTTGCCAAAATCCAAAGCGGCGTGATCGGCGTGACCGAGCCAAAGAAATAGGCCATGCGCTGCGGCACGGTCATATCGGGCTTTTTTTCGAACTGTACAATGGAGCAGGCATAGGACTGATCGACCGTCAGATAGGCGGCGCAGGCCCGTTGCCACAGGGGGGCCGCCCCAAGATAAGGTGTCAGTGAGGCCGAATACATTGCCACGCGTAGGTTAACCGCCAGGGCCGATGCCAGAACGATCAGGCTGGGTGTGTTGTCCTGCAACAGCTGCAGGGCGGTGAACTGGGCCGCCCCGGCAAAGACAGCCGCCGAAAAGGCGATTGTCTGGACAATATCCAGCCCAGCCTCGGTCGCAAATACGCCGAAAAGTGTGCCGAACGGAATTGCCACAAAGATAAACGGCGCTCCATCACGAAAACCCTTCCAGAAGTATGACTTGGATGTGGTGTAAGCCATGGCAAATTCCTATGGTATCGCCAACAGCAGTAGCGATCTTGGGAAAGGGTTGCAATTGGCCACGAAACCGGATGCCACCGACTACATCATCGCCCCTGATCCCGGCGCGGTTCGCCTGACCCGTGCGGTTGAAGGCATCGACCAGAATGGCGCGGTCAGCCGGATCTCGGTCGTTGAGGAACGCCCCCTGACGATTTTCCTCAACGCGCAGGAAATCGTGACTGCAATGACAATCGGCGATTACCCTGAATATCTGGCGCTGGGGTTCCTGCGCAATCAGGGGATGCTGTTGGCCGATGATGACATTACCGGCGTGGATTACGATGACGATCTGGAAACCGTGGTGGTGCGCACCGCGCGCGAAACCTCATATGAGGACAAGCTGAAGAAAAAGACCCGAACCAGCGGCTGCGCGGTCGGCACTGTGTTTGGTGACATGATGGAAGGGCTGGAGGACGTGCGCCTGCCGCAGGTTCAGGTCCGCACCTCATGGCTGTATGATCTGGCAGCCAAAATCAACCGAACCCCTTCATTGTATCTTGAGGCTGGTGCAATTCACGGCACGGTCCTGTGTCGGGAAAACCGGCCGTTGGTCTATATGGAGGACGTGGGCCGCCACAACGCGGTCGACAAGATTGCAGGCTGGATGCTGTCCGAAAGTGTAGGGGCCGAAGATAAGATCCTCTACACCACAGGTCGTTTGACCTCGGAAATGGTGATCAAGACCGCGATGATGGGCATCCCGGTGCTGGCGTCACGGTCAGGCTTCACCGCCTGGGGTGTCGAAATCGCGCGTGAGGTTGGCCTGACCCTGATCGGCCGCATGCGGGGGCAGCGGTTCGTGTGTCTTGCGGGCGAGGACCGGTTGGTGCGCGACGTCGACCCGTCAACAGTGGCGGTCGAAGATAAAAAGCATAGACGGAAAAGTGCGGAATGATTTTGGAAGTCTTTGGTTTATTTATTTTATTCGTCGCGACATTGGGCTTGCTGCCATTGATGGTCTATGTGTTCTGGCTCCTTGAGCGGTCGAAACGCACGATCATTGAGGGTATGGCGCAATTGGACGTCAACCTGCGTAACCGTCTGGGGTGGGCGCCAGAGGAATATATCAGCATTTGGAACATCGCCGCCCCCTTTCGGCTTGGTTGGCAGGCATGGGGGGAGTTGTCTCAAAAACAAGCACTCGTGCTTCAGCGGGTTTTGATGCACGGTCTGCCTGAGTTTGCCGGGATACCAGATGAGGTCAGAAAGGCGGTGCGCACGTATCGGTGCTGTTTTGGTCTTATCTTTGCTGTTGGGGCGGTCTTAGTGTTTTTGCCAGCCCACTATAGCCTGAGTTACAAGGCGGCCGAATTGACGGGGTGGCCTGCAATTATTTGGTTTACAGCATTCGGATTGGCCGTCTGTCCATTGCTTTTCCTGCCCACCCAGAAATTCAGGAAATGGCCCGCGCTTGAGGAGATCAAATGACCCGCCCTCTCGGCATCATCCTCGCAGGAGGCCTTGCCACTCGGATGGGTGGTGGCGACAAAGGCTTGCTGACAGTCGGTGGGCAGAGCCTGCTGTCTCATGTCATTGACCGGTTTGGCCCGCAGGTGGTCGGTCTGGCGCTGAATGCCAATGGTGATCCTGAACGGTTCGCCGACCTCAACCTGCCGGTTCTTCCCGACACGATTGAAGGTTTCGCCGGGCCTCTGGCGGGTGTGCTGGCGGGGCTCGATTGGGCAGCAGAACAGGGGGCCGACAGTATCGTCACCGCCGCTGCCGACACGCCGTTTTTTCCGCGCGATCTTGTGGCGCGCCTAACGGATGCTGCTCAAGGGCAAACCCATCCGCTGGTGCTGGCGACTACGCCTCGAACCGGGGATGAAGCACTGAAATCCGGCGGCGGCAAACGGGTCAACCGGCATCCGACATTTGGCCTCTGGCCTGTCGCGTTGCGAGATGATTTGCGGGACGCCTTGAATGACGGGCTGCGCAAGGTTGTGCTGTGGACCGATAAACATGATGGGCGTGAGGCGTTGTTTCCGGCGGAGCCGTTTGATCCCTTCTTCAATGTCAACACGCCCGACGATCTGGCGCGGGCGCAAAAGCTGCTGGAGCAGGCATGAAGGTCTATGGCGTCACCGGCTGGAAAAACGCGGGCAAGACCGGCCTGATGGAGCGTTTGGTGGCCGAGATCACCGCGCGCGGCTTTTCGGTTTCGACCGTCAAACATGCCCATCACGCCGCCGATGTCGACCAGCCCGGCACGGACAGTTTTCGCCATCGAGAAGCCGGTGCGTCCGAGGTGCTGTTGGCGTCCGGCAAGCGCATTGCGATGATGCAGGAACTGCGCGGCGCACCCGAGCCGCCTCTCTCTGATCTGCTGGCACGCTTGGCTCCGGTTGATCTTGTGCTGATCGAGGGGTTCAAACGCGAAGCCCACCCCAAGGTCGAGGCGTATCGGGTGGCCGCAGGAAATCCGTTGATTGCGGCCGAGAACGAAACTGTGCGCGCGGTTGCCAGTGACACAGAGCTGAACTTCGACCGTCCGGTTTTTGATCTGGACGACACCGCAGCCATCGCAGGGTTCATTCTGCAAGAGGTAGGATTATGAGCAAACCGGACATTGCCCCACCGCCCCTGCGCAACGATTGTTTTGCCTTGCCTGCGGGCGTGAGCTGGACGCCGGTTGACGAGGCGTTGGCCCTGCTGCGCGACCGCCTTTCGGTCGTGATGGGGGCTGAAACCGTTCCGTTGGCACAAGCCGCAGGTCGGATTTTGGCCGCCGATGTATATGCCCAACGATCGAACCCGCCGCAGGCAAATACGGCGGTAGATGGCTATGGCTTTGCCGGTCCGGTTCCGGATGGGCCGCAGGTGATGCCGCTGCAAGACGGGCGTGCGGCGGCTGGTGTTCCCTTTGATGGTCAGCTTGCGCCCGGCCACGCCATACGGATTCTGACTGGTGCGGCCCTGCCCGATGGGGTGGACACCGTTATTCTGGAAGAGGACGTGACAGTTCAGGATGGGTATATCGCCTTTCGCGGCCCCCTGAAACAGGGTGCCAATACCCGCAATGCGGGCGAAGATGTGGTTGGAGGTGATCTGGCTTTGCCCGCTGGACGCCGGTTGACACCTGCCGATCTGGCCCTTCTCTCCGCGACGGGTGCTGGTGATCTGCTGGTTCGCAAAGCTCTGCGGGTGGCCGTCCTGTCAACGGGGGATGAGCTGGTCGAGGCCGGCGAGGTTGCTGAGCCAAGGCAAATCTACGATGCCAATCGCCCAATGTTGCTGGCTCTGATCCAGCGGATGGGATTCCAGCCACTGGATATGGGCCGCGTTGCCGATGATCGTGAAACCCTGCGCGAGCGGCTGAACGAAGCTGCGAAAGAGGCGGATGTTGTTCTGACTAGCGGCGGCGCGTCGGCAGGGGACGAAGATCATGTCTCCGCTCTGTTGCGGCAGGCCGGAGCGATGCAGGAATGGCGTATTGCCCTGAAACCGGGGCGACCTCTGGCTTTGGGGATTTGGGATGGAGTGCCGGTTTTCGGACTGCCCGGCAATCCAGTAGCGGCATTGGTCTGCACCCTAATCTTTGCCCGCCCGGCGCTGGGCCTGATGGCTGGCGAGGGCTGGCGGGACCCGCGGGGGTTCGATCTGCCTGCCGCCTTTGATAAGCGCAAGAAACCCGGGCGGCGGGAATATCTGCGGGCCCGTATCCGAGACGGAAAAGCCGAAGTTTTCAACTCGGAAGGGTCCGGGCGGATCAGCGGGCTAAGCTGGGCCGAAGGGCTGGTCGAGATCGAAGACGGCGCGCGCCACATCCAACCGGGTGATCTTGTCCGGTTCATCCCCTATGGAAGTTTCGGAATCTAGTCGAAGGTTCCGGCCACACGCCCCAGCAACATGAAGGCCCGCGCGGTTCTTGTATCCCCCAAAGCGGTCAGCTCTGCATCGCTGGCACGGGGTTCAAACTCGATGATCATGTGATCGAACCGGCGTAGAAAGTGATGGGCGGCGTCCCGGAAAATGGGATCCTGCTTCATCCGGGCCGAAGTCAGCGCCAGCGAGGAGCGGTCGCGAATGCCGCCCAAGGCCGCGACAGCCCGTCCGCGCCCACCCTGCGCAAATTGCCGCCAGATCTCGGGGCGGGCCATGTCAGGGCGCAGGTCATCCATATAGATGCCCTCTTGGCTGAGCAGGGTCAGCACGTCCTGAGAGGCCTGTACAAGCTTGGCTGTCTTGCGGTCCTTGAGCGCCAGCCGTAGGGCATCAAAGCCTTCGGTATCTTCCTGTGTTTCCGGAAAATTCAGCGCACGGATAAAGATGTCGGTGCCAAGCGGGGGCACGATATCCCCAGCTTGTGTACCCAGTTCCAGCGAAGTCTGATCGCCGTTCCCCACTGCTGTCGGTTGCTGTGCGGGTTCCCTGCGCTTGGTTGAAAACGTGGCCAGCGCGCTTTCGGCTTTCTTGGCCGTTTCCGCGATCTGATCCAGCTTTTTGGATACGGCTGGCTCATAGGTGCTGGAAGATCGCTGTTGCTGAGCGATATATGCGTTTCGGATGGCGTCAATCGAGGTTTGTAGTCGTGCGCTTTCCTCGCGCATGATCCGGCTGGCGCGCATGGCCATTGCTGCGACCCAGATCATCGCTACCGGCATGAAGACCGCCAGCAAGGTCACGACAAAGCCTCCGCCGTCGACCTCGTCGGGCAGCACCAGAAAAACAACCGAGACGATCAGCCAGATCACGCTGAGGGCGACGGCTGCAATTTCGATCTCGGTTATCGAAGGCTTGGTTGGCCTATCATATATGCCCAGTGAGGTTGGCCGATTGGCTTCCTGCTCTGGCGTGGGCTCGGACATTGGGAACGCTCCGGGGCTCAGGCGTAAGTGATACTCAGGACTTCATAAGAACGTACACCGCCAGGTGTGCGTACTTCGACACTGTCGCCTTCGTCCTTTCCAATCAGGGCGCGGGCAATAGGGGATTTGATGTTCAGCAGGCCGGCTTCGATATTGGCCTCATATTCCCCTACAATCTGCCAGGTCTTTTCCTCGTCAGTGTCTTCGTCAACAAGCGTGACCTTGGCGCCAAATTTGATAGCACCGGACAGTTTGGCAGGGTCGATCACATCGGTCAGTGAAAGGATGCCTTCCAACTCTTTGATGCGGCCTTCGATAAAACCCTGCTTTTCCCGGGCCGAATGATATTCGGCGTTTTCTTTCAGGTCACCCAGTTCCCTGGCCGAGGCGATGGCTTCGATAATAGCTGGCCGCTCGACGGATTTTAGGTTCTTGAGTTCGGCCTGAAGCGCAGCATTGCCCGCAGGCGTCATGGGAATTTTTTCCATATTCTTGTCGTCCACGCTGAAATTGTAACGCCCCGCCGCATGGAACCAGCGTCGGGGCGATTTGATGGGTTGGCAAATACCTGACCCAAATGATGCGTGAAATGCAAGAGGTCAAAGAAGACAGCAAGCTGGATTTGCGACTTAACGCCGTTGAATTGGGCGCCGTGGGCACCTGTTACGCTGTCCAAACAGCTGACCGCGCTGCCATTTCCAGGTGGTTGAGGCCATCCAGAGTGTTTCAAGCATATTGCACCACCTCAAACTCGATGCCGTTCTCATCATCGAAATAGAACCGCCTGCCGGGCTCGTAATCTGCATGCGACTTGGGGGTGAAACCTGCTTTGACCACCTTGTCTTCGGTTGCGTCGATGTCTTCGACCAGAACGCCGACATGATTCAGCCCCCCGATGATGTCATAGCTGCTTTCACCCGATGGTCTGGGATCGCTGGGTGCATAAAGCGCCAGGTAGGTATGTGCGCTACCGACATGCACGGTATAGCCACCCGCGATTGCAGGGCCTTCCCAGCGGGTTTTCCAACCGAAGACGTCCTGCATCCATTTTGCCGAAGCCTGCGGGTCGCGGACGGTGAAATTGGTGTGTTCAAGTGTCGCCATCATGGGATCTCCTATTCAATTTGAGGCTTGTCCCGACTCACCGTAATTTCTAAACCTAACTTTAGGTCAAGGAACTTTTTGAGGGCGAGATGGCGATTTCAGAGGGGCTGGCAATAGGCGCTTTGGCCCAGCGCACCGGGCTGGCGGTTTCAGCGATCCGATATTACGAGGCGCAGGGTCTGATTGCCCCATGGCGCAATGCGGGTGGGCAGCGGCGATATCAGCGCGCCGACATAAGACGGTTGAGTTTTGTGATGATAGCGCAGCAATTCGGACTAACCCTGCCCGAAATCCGAGAAGTCCTGTCCGGCTTGCCCGGAAATCGTACACCAACGCCGCAGGATTGGAAAAACATCAGCAAGGATCTGCGGTCGCATCTGGATCAGCGAATCGATACGTTGATGCGCCTGCGTGACAATCTGGACGGATGCATTGGCTGTGGGTGCCTTAGTTTGCCCAAATGTGCTCTTTACAATCCTGATGACCGTGCCAAATCCAAGGGAAGTGGCCCCAGATACCTGATGGGTGACACTCCGGACACGTGATCTGCCGCATAGCGGCATAGTTACGCCGTGTTTCGATTGACCTGTGGCTTTCCCAGCATGTAATCAGCCGTGAAACAAAATTGCGCCGACCGTGCGTTAGATGCGCCAATTCGGAAAGTTAGCGAAGGAGCCCGCAATGGCCGAGATTGAACGCGAAGCGATGGAATATGACGTGGTGATCGTGGGCGCCGGCCCCGCGGGACTGTCGGCGGCCATCCGTCTGAAACAGCTGGATGCCGATCTGAACGTCGTCGTTCTGGAAAAGGGCTCAGAGGTGGGTGCGCATATCTTGTCAGGTGCGGTGCTGGACCCGTGCGGCCTGGATGCGCTGATACCGGACTGGAAGGAAAAAGGTGCACCGCTGAACACGCCGGTCACCGAAGATAACTTCTATATGCTAGGTGAGGCCGGAAAAATCCGCATTCCGAACTTCCCGATGCCGCCGCTGATGAACAACCACGGCAACTATATCGTTTCGATGGGCAATGTCTGCCGCTGGATGGCTGAACAGGCCGAAGAGCTGGGCGTGGAAATCTTCCCCGGCATGGCCTGTTCCGAGCTGGTCTATGGCGACAATGGCGAAGTCAAAGGCGTTGTTGCCGGTGTCTTCGGCCTTGAGGCCGATGGCTCCTACGGCCCGAACACCGAGCCGGGCATGGAGCTGCACGGCAAATATGTCTTCTTGTCCGAAGGTGTGCGCGGGTCGCTGTCCAAGGAAGTGATCGCGAAATACGATCTGCAAGCCGGAAAAGAAGTCCAGAAATACGGCGTCGGCATGAAAGAGATCTGGGAGATCGACCCGGCCAAGCACAAGGAAGGCACCGTCACCCATACGATGGGCTGGCCCCTGGGCAGCAACGCGGGCGGCGGGTCGTTCATCTATCACCTGGAAAACAATCAGGTCTATGTCGGGTTTGTGGTTCACCTGAATTACAAGAACCCGCACCTGTACCCCTATATGGAATTCCAGCGCTTTAAGCATCATCCGATGGTGGCCGAGCTGCTGAAAGGCGGCAAGCGCGTGGCTTATGGCGCTCGTGCGATTACTGAGGGTGGATATCAATCGATGCCCAAGCTGGTCGCGCCAGGCGTGGCGCTGCTGGGCTGTTCGGCGGGCATGGTCAATGTGCCGCGCATCAAGGGCAACCACAACGCGATGCTGTCTGGCAAAGCTGCGGCCGAGGCGGCATTTGATGCCATCAAAGCCGAGCGTTCGGGCGATGAATTGACTGTCTATGAAGCAGATGTTCGCGAAGGTGCCATCGGAAAAGACCTCAAGAAAGTGCGCAACGTCAAACCGATGTGGTCGAAGTGGGGTCTGATGCCCTCGCTGGCGCTGGGCGGTTTGGACATGTGGACAAACACTCTGGGCTTTTCGCTGTTTGGCACTCTGGGCCACGGCAAGAACGACGCGGAATCGACTGAAGAAGCCAGTAAACATAAACCGATCGACTATCCAAAGCCGGATGGCACGCTGTCCTTCGACCGCCTGACCAACGTCTCGTTCGCGATGACGAACCACGAGGAAAGTCAGCCTTGCCATCTAAAACTCTCGGACCCGGCGATTCCGGTCAGTGTCAATCTGCCCGAATTCGACGAACCTGCGCAGCGCTATTGCCCGGCGGGGGTGTATGAGATGGTTGAGGATGAAAATGGTCCGCGATTCGTGATCAACTTTCAGAACTGCGTTCACTGCAAGACCTGCGACATCAAAGATCCCAGCCAGAATATCACCTGGACCACGCCGCAGGGAGGGGATGGTCCGAACTATCCCAATATGTAAGCGAAAAATGGGCAATGGCGGCGTCGTGAAGGCTCTGCCATTGCCTCTTTCTGGTCAAAGCCCTAGCTTATTGCGCAACCGGCAATCGCAAGGCAGGAATTTGGTGACTTTTCTCATTCGTCGCACAGCGCTAGCTGTGCTGTTTACCACGTCATTCGCCATTCCGGCTTATGCCGACACTGGGTTCGGTGCGTATCTTGCCGGGCGTCAGGCGATTTTTCAGGACGACTATACGGCGGCTGAGAAATACTTTGCGCAAGCATTGCGCGCAGATCCTCAAAACGACCGGTTGCTGGAGAATGTCGTCGTTGCGCGCTTGTCGCTGGGCGAGGTTAAGCGCGCTTTGCCGATTGCCCAAACCATCGAAGAGTTAGGCCTGCCCAACCAGCCCGCGAAAATGGCGATTGCCGCTAATCTGGTGGCTGAAGGCAAGCTGGATGAACTGCTGGCCCGCGACCCCGAAACGCAAGGCGTCGGGCCGCTGGTTGACGGGTTAATATTGGGCTGGGCCCATATGGGCCAGGGTGCGATGACCAGCGCGCTGGAGCAGTTTGACCAAGTTGCAGCGCAGGAAGGTCTGCGCGAGTTCGCGCTTTACCACAAAGCTTTGGCACTGGCCTCGGTCGGAGACTTTGAAGGCGCCGAGGCAGTCTTTGCGGCCGATAATGGTGTTGTGGCGCGATTTACCCGCCGCGCAGCGCTGGCACGGACCGAGGTTCTGTCGCAGCTGGACCGCAATGAGGATGCGCTGCAGTTTCTGGATGACGTGTTCGAGTCCGGCTCTGATCCCTCGATTGAAGGGTACGAAGCGCGTCTGAGCGCTGGCGAAACGCTGCCCTTTACTCATGTCCGCACATCGCAGGACGGTATCGCAGAAGTGTTCTTTTCCGTGGGAGCCGCGCTCAGCAGCGAGGCGGCTGAGAATTACGTCCTGCTTTATGCGCAGGTCGCAGCCTTTCTGCGCCCGGATCACGTGGACGCAATCTTGTTGAGTGCCGAACTTTTGGACGAGTTGGAGCAATACGATCTTGCCGTCGAGGCCTATCGCAAAGTGCCCGCGAGCAGCAGTGACTATCACGCTGCTGAACTGGGCCGGGCCGAGGTGCTTGTCACGGCAGGCAAAACCGATGCGGCGGAAGAAGTCTTGCAGACCCTTGCGACGCAGAGACCGGATCTGCCAAGTGTTCACGTGGCGCTGGCTGATTTGCAAAGACGTGAAGAAAACTATGCTGCGGCTGTCGAAACCTATGGCACAGCGATTGAATTGATTGATGCTGATGGTGGCGGCAACTGGTTCCTGCACTACGCCCGTGGTATCTCGTACGAGCGACTAAAGCAGTGGGACAATGCTGAGGCCGATTTCCGCCGTGCGCTAGAACTTAACCCCGACCAACCGCAGGTCCTGAATTATCTGGGTTATTCGCTTGTAGAACGGCGCGAAAATCTGGACGAAGCGCTTGGCATGATCGAACGCGCCGTCGCCGCGCGCCCTGGTAGCGGCTATATCGTCGACAGCTTGGGATGGGTTCTGTTTCGACTGGGCCGCTATGAAGAGGCGGTCGAGCATATGGAGCGTGCCGTCGAGCTGATGCCGGTAGACCCAGTGGTGAATGATCACCTGGGTGACGTTTACTGGGCCGTGGGCCGCGCACGCGAAGCCGAGTTCCAGTGGAAGCGGGCATTGTCTTTCATTGACCTCGAAGACGCCGATGGTGAGGCCGACCCCGAGCGTATTCGTCGCAAGATCGAGGTCGGGCTGGACGAGGTTCTGATCGAAGAAGGTGCCGCGCCGCTGAAGGTCGCCAATGAAGGCTAAGGCTTTCGCGCCCGCCAAGATCAACCTTACCTTGCACGTCACCGGCCAGCGCGTGGACGGCTATCACCTGTTGGATTCGCTCGTGGTGTTTGCCGATCTAGGCGATACGCTGCATTTCACCGCGGGTGAGGCGCTGTCGATCTCTGTCACCGGCGAACATGCGGCGGGTGTGCCAAGCGATAGTCGCAATCTGGTGTGGAAAGCCGCCGAGGCTGCAGGCTGGACTGGGCATATTGACCTGAACAAAGTGCTGCCGCATGGGGGCGGGATCGGTGGCGGTTCTTCCGATGCCGCCGCAACTTTGCGGATGATAGAAGATGAGGGTGGAGCTATCCCGCCGGGAACTGCGCTGCGCCTAGGGGCGGATGTTCCTGTTTGCGCGGCGGCCAGTCCCAGCCGTATGCGCGGCATCGGAGAACGTTTGGACCCAGTCACGCTCCCGCATCTACCGGCCTTGTTGGTCAACCCTGGCGTAGAGGTTCCAACCCCTGCTATTTTCGCGGCTTTGCAATGCAGGGAAAACCCGCCTATGGCAGAGGAAATACCCGTATTTGAGGGGCCTCAGGATTGTGCCGAATGGCTGGGGAAACAGCGAAACGACCTGGAAGGTCCAACCACTTCTCTGGCTCCCGACGTCGCGCAGGTGCTGGACGCGCTGAGCGATACAAAAGCGGCGTTGTTGGCGCGCATGTCGGGGTCAGGATCGACCTGTTTCGCGCTGTATCCGACGATGAAAGCCGCCCATTTCGCCGCCTATGAGATTGGAGCAGCCCATCCCGACTGGTGGTGCCGTGCGGTTCAGCTTAACTAAGGCGCGCGACAACGAAGTCTGCCAAATCGCTCAGCAGGGTGCGGATCTCATGGTCGGGCAGGATGCCTAGCGACGCCTTAGCCTTGTTGGCCCAGCCAAGCGCATCTTTTCGCGTCGCCGCAAGCGTGCCGTATTTGCCCATAAGGCCAAGAGCGGTTTCGAGATCACCGCTTTCCTGACGACCCTTACCGATGGTGCGCTGCCAGAAGGCGCGTTCTTCGGGGGTGGCCTGCGCCACCGCCTTGATCACTGGCAGCGTCAGCTTACGCTCGCGAAAGTCGTCGCCGACATTCTTGCCGGTCGCTTTGCTGTCACCCTGATAATCCAGCAGGTCATCAGCGATCTGGAAGGCAATCCCCAGCGCATCGCCATAATCGAAGAGCGCCTTGACCTGGGCCTCTGACGCTTGGGCGATGACCCCGCCCACCTCGGTTGCGGCTGAGAACAAGGCTGCGGTCTTGCCGCGCACAACCTGAAGATAGATGGCCTCATCCGTGCCCAGATCGGTTGCAGCAGTCATCTGTAGCACTTCGCCCTCGGCGATTGTTGCAGACGCATTGGCAAGGATGTCCAGAACCCTAAGAGACCCGGTCTCGACCATAAGCTGGAAGCTGCGTGAGAACAGGTAATCCCCAACCAGAACGCTGGATTTGTTGTCCCAAAGCAGATTCGCTGTTGGCCGTCCGCGCCTTTGTGCGCTTTCGTCAACAACATCGTCATGCAAAAGGGTCGCGGTGTGGATGAACTCAACCGTTGCCGCCAGACGCAAATGATGGTCCCCGGCATAGTCGAACAGCCGCGCCGCGGCCAGTGTCAGCATCGGACGCAGGCGCTTGCCACCCGCTTCGACCAAATGTGCGGTGACTTCGGGAATGCGAGGCGCGTGTTCTGAGGCCATGCGAGTGCGTATCAGGTCATTGACCGCGTCCATTTCACCCGAAAGAATCTCGGCCAGCCGCTCATGCGGTTTTGAGACTGTGTTGATGTTCATCACACTCCTGATACAAGGCTCGACTTCCGCCTCACCTTGCCCTTACATCCATCCCCATGAAAGAACTTTTGCGCAGCACTGATCCGACGATCCTGGCCTTTGCATCCGCCCTACTTCAGGGCGAGGATATAGACTGCTTTCAGATGGACGTAAATATGAGCATCCTAGAAGGCGGCATCGGTATTTTCCCGCGTCGCCTTATGGTGCGGGCAGATGATTTGATCCGCGCTGAACGGGTGATGCGCGACAACGAGATCCCGCTGGGCCGATGACGCAATTCACTGACCCAGAGCTAAGTTTGAACGACTTTCTGAATGGGCGCGTTCGGCTTTGGCAGCCCCTGTCCGGCTATCGCGCCGGGGTCGATCCTGTCTTGCTGGCGGCAGCGGTACCGGCCAAGGCTGGGCAATCCGTGCTGGAGCTGGGATGTGGCGCTGGTGCCGCCATCTTGTGCCTGATGGCGCGCGTGCCGGGATTGAACGCTACGGGTGTTGAGCTGCAATCGCCCTATGCCGATCTGGCCACCCGCAACGCGGATCAGAATGCGCAGGCGCTGACAGTGGTGCAGGCCGATCTGAGCAAACTGCCAACTGAGCTGAAACAACAGCAGTTCGATCATGTGATTGCGAATCCGCCCTATTACTTGGCCGGTGCCCACAGCCCTGCGGCGGACTCGGGTCGCGGAATTGCCTTGGGCGAGGATACACCGTTGCGCGATTGGTTCGATTGTGCGGCAAAGCGCCTTGCACCTCGGGGCTATCTGCACATGATCCAAAAGGCCGATCGGTTGCCAGACATGCTGTCAGCCTGTGCGGGGCGGCTTGGCTCAGTCGAGGTTCTGCCTCTGGCCGCGCGGGCAGGTCGGAAGGCTGAATTGGTGGTCCTTAGGGCCAGAAAAGGCGGTCGGTCTGCGTTTCAACTGCATGCCCCGCTGATTTTGCACAAGGGTGTGCGTCACGAAAAAGACGGCGAAAGCTATACCTCTCAGATATCGTCCGTTTTGCGCGACGGTGCTGCGCTGAACGGGTTTTCGGATCAATAGGCGCCAACCAGCCGAATTTGTCAGATTTATTATAGAATCTGTGCGTCTGCAGCGTGACAGGCTGGAAACGATGTGCTCAACTTCCTACGTTATTCAGAGACACCAATGAAGGAGTATCGCCATGAGCGTGAGCGCACATCTGACGGAACTGAAGAAGAAGCACGAAACTCTCGGTCTCGAAGTAGAACAAGCCCAGCGCGCGCCAGGCATCGACGATCTCCATATCGCTCAACTCAAGAAACAGAAGCTAAGGCTTAAGGAAGAGATAGAGCGACTTTCCAGTTAACTTTTAAGGCTGGCGCGCGCGGCTATGGCCGCGCCGCCGGTGACCAGGATGGCTGCGATTGCCAGACCCCAGGATGGGGCTGCGATCCCGGCAACCACCAAAACGACGGTAGACAACAGGGGCGCTGCATAAGAGGCGGTGCCAAGGATCTGAATGTCGCCCTGTTTGACGCCGATATCCCAGACATAGAACGCCAACCCGACCGGCCCCAGCCCCAGTGCCGCGATTGAGGCCCAGCCAAAGGCTGTATCCGGCCAAACGGTCTCTTCGATGGCCAGATGCAGGCCGCCCGACGCGATAGCGGTAAAGATGCAGAACACGGCGACCGAGCTTGTGGGGGTGTCCCCCAGGCGGCGGGACAAAACGGAATAGCCCGACCAGGTCAGAGCACACAGCAGCGCCAGCCCGTAGCCGGGCAGATGGCTGGCCTGAAACCCTGCGCCACCACCCCCGGTGATGATCACTGCGGCCCCGACAAAGCCCAGACAGGCCCCGATCAGATGCCCGGCGCGCAGATTCTCGCCCGGCAAAAGGCCGGAGAACAGCACAATCAACAGCGGCCAGAGATAGGCGATCAGCCCGGCCTCTGCCGCAGGGGCCATGCGCAGGGCCGAGAAATAGAGCGCGTGATAGCCAAACAAGCCGATGGTGCCGAACAGATAGGTGGTCCAAGGCACGGTCTGCAACTGCCCCAAACCGCCATTGGCCCAGGTCCAGATCAGCCCCAGCGTCCCCCCGATCGAGAAACAGATCGTATTCAGCAAAAGCGCAGGAACCGGTGCTGAGCCGACGGTGAACAGGGCCAGAAGGGACCAAAGCAAAACGGCGACAAAACCGATTGCTGTCGCAGTCATCTTAGTCATTAACGGTCACCTCTTTAACGGGGATAATTTGGAACTCACCCCAGATATTCGAAGTTTTTTCGATCTCTGCCAAATACCAATCCCGAAATGCGGCGACCTGCGCAAGGTTTTCCCGACCCGGCAGGCACACAAACGAAAACCGGGCATCGGTTTCGATTGCAATCTTGAACGGGGTTACGAGCCTGCCCTCAAGCACATCTTTGATGAGCAGCGGTCGTCGCCCAAGAAGAACACCAATCCCGGCGCAGGCCGCGTCTATCGAATGCTCTACATTCGAAAATTGCATGCCATGTGGTTCGAACCCAGTGATTCCAACGGCCTTGAACCAAGCGGGCCAATCACAAGGTGGTTGCAGAAAGCTGTCATATTCATTGATGACCAGCGGGGCATCGACAAGGCTCTCAGGGGTGGGAAACTGCTCGGCAAGGCCGGGGGTCATTGCAGGGGTCAGCCATTCCTTGCGCGCATGAACAGCATATAGGTCATCATATTCTCCATAGCCGAAACGGATCGCGACGTCGGCCTCATTACGGTGCAGATCAACCATCTGGAGCGATGTTGAGATGCGCAGATTAATCTCAGGATAAGCCTTGGCGAAATCATAGAGTCTCGGGGCAAGCCATTTCGCTGTCAGGGCCGGCCCTGCCGCAACGGTAAGCGTGGTTTCATCCTGAAGTCTGCGTGTCGCACTCCATGCAGCTAGCAAAGTGCTAAACCCTTCGGCGGCTCCTGGTGCGAGCTTTTGCCCAGCCTCTGTCAGCTCCACCGCGCGGTTCAGGCGGTGAAACAGAGGGCGGCCCAAATGCTCCTCAAGGGATTTGATCTGAAAGGACAGGGCCGCAGGCGTTACATGCAGCTCTGCCGCGGCTTTGGCAAAAGACATGTGCCGGGCGGCGGCATCAAAGGCACGCAAAGCGGTCAAGGGCGGCAGGTAGTCGCTCATAGTATAGAAATTCTTAACTGAATGTTCAAAAAAGCTCGTTTGCGGCTTTGCCAACTAGAGTTCATATTGCTCATAAGTCAAGGAAAACTGTTTTGAACTGAGAGGCTGCCATGATTGAGATGACAACAAATCCAGCTGCACAATCGGCGATTCTGCGCGCGCATGAGGCGCGGGGCAAAGCGGTTCTGAATGTGTTGAAGTGGATTTTCGGTTCCCGCTGATCGCAGCGCGCGCGGTCTTACGGGATAAAAGAAGGGCCGGTTCTGCTTAGAACCGGCCCGCTTGCATTTTGGCAGCCAACTTAGGCGAAGAACTGAGCACCATTGGCCGAGATGGTCGATCCGTTGATGAATTGCGAGTCTTCAGAGGCCAGGAAAGCAACGCAGCGTGCGATCTCTTCCGGTTCGCCCAGTCGGCCCGCCGGAATCTGGCTGATAATGGAATCACGAACCTTCTCGGGGACAGCCATGACCATTTCGGTTGCGATATAGCCAGGGCAGATAGCGTTGGCGGTGATGCCCGCGCGCGCGCCTTCCTGCGCCAGCGACTTCACGATTCCCAGATCGCCCGCCTTGGTTGCGGCATAGTTCACCTGAGCGAACTGACCCTTTTGACCGTTGATCGAGCTGATGACGATGACACGGCCAAACTTGCGCTCACGCATGCCAGGCCAAACCGGGTGAACGGTGTTGAATACGCCGGTCAGGTTGGTGTCGATCACCTGATGCCACTGCTCGGGTGTCATTTTGTGGAATGGGGCGTCCTTGGTGATGCCGGCATTGGCAACAACGATGTCGATCGGGCCAATCTCGGCTTCGACCTTTTCGATGCCCGCTTTGGATTCGTCATAATCCGCAACGTTCCATTTGTAGGTGGCGATTCCGGTCTCGTCGGTGAAATTCGCGGCGGCTTCGTCGTTCCCCGCGTAGGTGGCTGCAACATTGTACCCTTCGGCCTTAAGCGCCTTGGAAATTGCTGCGCCAATGCCGCGGGAACCGCCGGTGACGAGTGCTGTTCGTGCCATTTAGGAATCCTCCAATTTAAGTCGTCTTGGTAATGCTGTTACTATTCCGAACCAACCAGCGCAACAATATTGCGCAGGCAAGTTGCCGCAGCGCTGGGGTTTTTGGTTTCGCCTCAGGGTAGTGTGAGGCCACGATCTTTACCCAATGCACGGCAATAGTCGATCCAGTCCTTATTTTCGTTCAGCAGAGCCAAATTGCCAAAGCGAACGTGCCATGTCTCGGACAATCGAACCTGCGCGGACTGGATGTGTTTGTAGGGGTTCTTAATGCCTTCCATTGCGGCCTGATCACGAGCTTCCACAACGAATAACGCCGCGCTGGCAAGCGCGGCGTCTGTGGTTGTTTGGTCCTTGTTCCGGCGTGCTCTCAGCTCGGCCAGCTCTGTAAAGATGATGCTGCACTCCGTCAGGCTGGTCGAAAGCGGTTGACGGTTCTGTGCGTCTGCGGCCCCTGCAAAGCAAATCACAAGGGCCGAAATAAGAGTGGGCCGAGAAGGCATTGTTAGATCAGTCGCGCTCGACACATAGGGCAACGCCCATGCCGCCACCGATGCACAGAGTCGCCAGACCTTTTTTCGCGTCCCGCCGCTTCATTTCGAACAACAGAGTGTTCAGAACGCGGCAGCCCGAAGCGCCGATCGGGTGACCGATGGCAATGGCGCCGCCATTGACGTTCACGATGGACGGGTCCCAGCCCATGTCTTTGTTCACGGCACAAGCTTGTGCGGCAAAGGCTTCGTTGGCTTCGATCAGATCCAGATCGTCAACCGACCAGCCCGCCTTTTCCAGCGCCTTGCGCGAGGCATAGATCGGGCCGACGCCCATGATCGACGGGTCCAGACCAGCGGTAGCATAAGATGCAATCCGCGCCAGAGGCTCAATCCCGCGCTTTTCGGCATTTGCCGCCGACATCAGCAGGGTCGCAGCCGCGCCGTCGTTCAGGCCCGAGGCATTGGCGGCGGTGACCGATCCGTCCTTAGCAAAAGCCGGGCGCAGTTTGGCCATGGCTTCCATGGTTGCGCCGTGGCGGATGTATTCGTCTTTGTCCATCACGATGTCACCCTTGCGGGTCTTGATGGTAAAGGGGGTGATCTCATCGGCGAATTTGCCTGCCTTCTGCGCAGCTTCGGCCTTGTTCTGGCTTGCGACGGCGAATTCATCCTGCATATCGCGGCTGATCTGCCACTTTTCAGCAACGTTTTCGGCGGTTTGACCCATGTGATACCCGTTGAACGCATCCCACAGTCCATCGCGGATCATTGTGTCGATATACTTCATGTCGCCCATCTTTTGGCCGGCGCGCAGAGCGGCGGCATGGGGCGACAGGGTCATGTTCTCTTGCCCGCCAGCAGCGACGATATCAGCATCGCCCAGTTGGATATGCTGTGCGCCCAGTGCCACGGCGCGCAGGCCGGATCCGCAGACCTGGTTGATGCCCCAGGCCGCGCTTTCCTGCGGCAGACCGGCGTTGATATGCGCCTGACGCGCCGGGTTCTGACCCTGGGCTGCGGTCAGAACCTGACCCAAAATTGTCTCGCTGACTTCGCCTTTTTCGATTCCGGCGCGTTCGACTACGGCTTCAAGAACGGCTGTGCCCAAATCATGGGCTGCGGTGTTCGCGAACGAACCACCAAAGCTGCCGACGCCTGTACGTGCGGCGGATGCGATAACTACATTGGTCATTATGATCAGTCCTTTACCGACATGGTCCGGCGGAATGTCTGACGGCGCAGGTCGAGAGGTTCCCCCCGCAACAAGAGCGCCCCGTAATCCCCCGCTCAAGTATCACTGCAATAGCGCAATGCTGCATTTGCAGCAACGGGCAGCTTGTCTCAGGACCCAAGGTCCCTGGTTTTTTGGGGTTAACCCGCCGATTTCTGTTCGTTTTCCGTTTTCCAGGGCGCAGAAACCGTAGGTGCGCCGAACAGAAATCCTTGCAGACAATCGACACCATTGGCCACCAAAAACTCAGCATCCGCTTTGGTTTCGACCGATTCGGCCGTGACCAGAATCTCAAATTCCCTTGCAACTGCGATCAGGGCACGAACCAGCGCCTGATTATCCGGGTTTTCACTGATGCCGCGGATGAACTGGCCATCAATCTTGACGGCATCAAAAAGAAACTCGCGGAAATGGCGGAAGCAGAAATTGCTGGCACCAAAATCATCCAGCGCAAATGCAACGCCACGTGGTTGCAACCGGTCCATGAAATCGACCACGAGTTCCGGCACGGTCATGGCCGAACTTTCGGAAATTTCAAGGATCAGCCTTTCACCGATACTGGCATCTTTTTTCATGAACCGGTCAAGAACACGCGACCAACGTCCATATCCGATCGACCGTGCGGACATATTGATCGACATGCGGATGTCCGGGGTGCGCGCCAATGTGCGCAGGCCCATCTCAAGCGCGATGCAGTCCAATTCGCGGCCAATCGGGGTGTTTTCAAGCTGAGGCATAAATTCGCGTGCCGGGATGACACGACCGGTTTCATCCAGCACCCGGATGAAGCCCTCGTAGAAGGCGATACCATGTGGCGCGTTAGCCTGCATGACCGGTTGAAAGGCCAGTTTGCACTGTTTGTGTTTGACAGCATCCGTAGCCATCTGGATCGTTGAGTTGTCGCGCGACAGCACGGCCGCGTTTAACGGGCTGTCTGATCCTTCGGGTAAATCTGCCAGTTTCCTGTCCCGCATGATCGAAATCGCTTCCCTACCGTCGTCGGTCAGGATCCAATTTCAGGGCAAAGATGTGAATCTGCGGTTAATGGAAATGAAAATGTCAGCGGGCTGCGTCCAGAACACGTCCTAGAGATCTAGCGGCACCAATAACTGCGCCTGTAAATCCCAGCACCATCATGGCCAGTCCAAATGCGATCAGCGTTGCGGTCCCGGCGGCCAGCGCTGTCAGCATTGCGAGAAGCAGTCCTATCAGTCCTAAAACTGTGGAAAATGTTGTCCAACGGGTCATGATAATCTCCGGTCACTCGTAATGCACATCGTTTGGATATGTGCAGGCTGAGCTAATTTTCAAGAAAATCAGCACGTGACCGGCGGATTCAAGCTTGTTTTGCCTCGGATTTGTGCGTTTCGGTCTCAAAATGCTCAAATCCGGGCGTCCCTCGATCCCTGGGATTGCGCGAGATATGCTTGGCTTTGATCTGCTCCGAGCTATCCCGGCTGCCGTCATGGCTGTAACCGGGTGGGGCAAAGCAATAGGCCAACCGCTGGCGCAAAGTTAGCCCCGATTGCGTGGCATCCTGCCAGATTCCGACCCATTCGTGAAAGGCGACGCGCAACGGGTTGAAGGTTCCGATATTGTGAACCAACCCATAGTCGACTTTGTCATCGATCTGCTCTGGCACAAAGGTGCCGAACATCTTGTCCCAGATGATGAACACGCCGGCATAGTTGCAATCCAGATAGCGCGCGTTGCGGCCATGATGGGCGCGGTGGTGGCTGGGGGTGTTCATAACCGCCTCGAACCAGCGGGGCATCTTGCCGATGGCCTCGGTGTGAATCCAGAACTGATAGATCAGGTTCAGACCGCCGACAAACAGAACCATTGCCGGATGAAACCCCAGCAGGATCAGCGGCGCGCGCACGACCATCATGAAGGTGAATGTATAAGTCCAGGTCTGACGCAACGCCGTGGTCAGGTTGTAATGCTGAGAGCTATGATGGTTCACATGGCTGGCCCAGACCCAACGGATGCGATGCCCGAACCGATGCACCCAATAGTAACGCAAATCGTCCAGCAAAAAGCACAGGATAATCACCGGGATCGAGGTGCCCAGGTTCAGCGGAGTAATCTGCCACAACCACATAAAGAACCCGTAGGCGATGAAACCGAGCAGAAACCCCGAGGCAATATTGCCCGCGCCCATGATCAGCGAGGTGACCGCATCCCGCGTTTCATAGCGCCCGCCCCGGCCTTTGAAAGCGATCCAGACGAACTCGGCCAGAATTGCGGCGATAAAGAACGGGACTGCCCATTGCACGGCATCGGGAAAAGAAATCTGGTCGGTCATGCGGGCTCCATCAGGTGTCGCCAGTGGGCGCGTTCGATGTCATCGAGGTGGATGCGGGTTGAGGGAGTTCCGAAATCATGAAACTGAACTTCGAATCCGTCCGGATGCTCGATCCAGTCATAATCCTTCAGGTGGCGGGCCACGGTATCCGCGCCGAACGACCACAAAAGGCCCGAACCGGTTGTGGTTCGGATCAGCGCGGAACGTTGGTCATGCGCTACGGTTACATCTGCGATCACGTCATCTGGGAAATGGCGCGACCATTGCGCGCGCGCCAGATCAGGCGTCAGGGCGAACTGCCGCGAACGGCCCGTCAGATGCAGCAGAATAGTAATTCCGCCGATCCCCCCAACGACCAGAACCAACAATATCTCCAGCGGCATGACATCCTCCTGACCGACAAACTGCAAAGCAGATGCGCGGCTGTCAAAGGTGGCGTCGCGTAAGCTGGAATTGGACCTGTGGCACCGGTTGGGAATCACGGCGCCCTTGTAAAGAGGTCAGTTGGTAATCGTATAGGTCCCCCCGGAATCACCCTTGCCCTTGTTGCGGGTAAAGGTCACCTGGTTCCCTTCAATCGTTACTTTCTGGCAATCCTGCGGGATCTGATTTCCGCCAACAACAAGCGCTCGGCACCAAAACCTTTTGTTCCAGGCCCATGCGCCCGAGAATTTGACCTTGTCGCTGGTTTGCCCGGAAATCTTCCCGTCGGGTGAAATAAGCACCCAGGTGCCGCCATCCACCAGTTTCTTACCGGCGACAGCATTCAGAAAATCTTGTTCTTTCTTGATGTCTTTGGCCTCGGCGACCAATGCCGAGCCCAAAATCAGACAGGCAGCAATGGCCAGAGTGAATACGTTCTTCATAAAGAAAGCCTCCTCGTTACAACGACGGGGAAGCTATCATAAATTCAAGACTTCGGGAAAACGACCTTAGCTTTCTTCCGCGACCAGTGCCGCAATGATCGCCTTGGCACTGTCTGAATTCCACTCGGCATCCCCGATCAGGCGGGCGACTTCATTGCCATCGGGGTCAAGAATGACCGTGATTGGCAGGGCAATGACACCGAACTCACGTGCCACAGCCGAGCCCGGATCTTGATGGCGCGGCAGGTTCTCGATGTTGTTTTCCTCGAAAAACTTCTTGATCCCCGCGGGTGAGTTGCGCCCGGTGGCCAATGTCAGGACTTCGAATTTGTCACCCCCGAATTCCGCCTGCAACTCGGCGATCTGAGGCATTTCCTTGCGGCACGGTGCGCACCATGTGGCCCAAAAGTTCAGCAGAACGTATTTGCCCTGATAGTCGGCAAGCGTTGCGGTGCCACCGTCATCTTCCAACTGAAATTCGACCAAGGTGTGCGGTTTGGGCTCTTTGTGCAGGATCAACCGCTTCAGGGTGCCTTCGCGCAGCGGACCCAGAGTTTCCGCATCTGTGGCCAAAGCCGCGTTTGCACCTAGCGCAAGGGCCATATAAAGGGGGATCAGACGAAATAGGCGCATATCAACTCCGGGTTTTCTTACATGACCGATCAATCTTCGAACCAGATGTGGGGCGGCCGCTTTGCCGCCGGTCCAGACGCGATCATGGAGGCAATCAATGCCTCGATCGGGTTCGATCAGCGGATGGCAGCCCAGGACATTGCAGGCTCGCGCGCCCATGCCGCCATGTTGGCTGCCACAGGCGTTATAACTGATAGTGATGCTGAAGCTATTCGGGAAGGGCTGCTCACCGTATTGTCAGAAATCCAGAACGGCGCGTTTCAGTTCTCGACCGCGTTGGAAGACATCCACATGAATGTCGAGGCGCGCCTGAAAGAGGTGATTGGCGAACCCGCAGGCCGTTTGCACACAGGCCGGTCGCGCAATGACCAGGTGGCGACCGATTTCAAACTTTGGGTCCGCGATCAGTTTGATGCCGCCGATGCCGGTCTGCTGGCCCTAATCCGCGCGCTTTTGGCGCAGGCAGAGGCCGGGGCGGACTGGGTCATGCCGGGCTTTACGCATCTGCAAACCGCCCAGCCTGTGACCTGGGGTCATCACATGATGGCTTATGTCGAAATGTTCGGGCGAGATCTGTCCCGCGTCCGCGATGCCCGCGCGCGGATGAACGAATCCCCACTGGGGGCTGCCGCGCTGGCTGGAACCTCGTTCCCTATTGATCGGGTCATGACCGCCGAGGCGCTGGGCTTTGACCGTCCCGCTGCCAATTCGCTGGACGCCGTCAGTGACCGCGATTTTGCGCTGGAATTTCTGTCAACTGCTTCGATCTGCGCAATGCACCTGTCGCGCTTTGCCGAAGAACTGGTGATCTGGTCTTCTGCCCAGTTCCGCTTTGTCACCCTGTCTGACCGTTTTTCGACTGGCTCGTCTATCATGCCGCAAAAGAAGAACCCGGATGCGGCAGAACTGATCCGTGCCAAGGTCGGGCGCATTTATGGCGCCAACACCGCGCTGATGATGGTGATGAAGGGCTTGCCGCTGGCCTATTCCAAGGACATGCAGGAAGACAAGGAACAGGTTTTTGACGCTGCCGATAACTGGATGCTGGCGCTGGCAGCGATGGAAGGCATGGTCAAGGATATGACCGCCAACCGCGAAAGCCTGGCTGCGGCTGCAGGGTCGGGTTTTTCGACCGCGACTGATCTGGCCGACTGGCTGGTGCGCGTTCTGGGCCTGCCGTTCCGCGATGCCCATCACGTCACCGGATCGCTGGTTGCGATGGCCGAGAGCAAGGGCTGCGATCTGCCGGACCTGACGCTTGCGGATATGCAAACAGTGCATGCGGAGATCACCGATGACGTCTTTTCTGTCCTTACGGTGCAAAATTCGGTAAACTCGCGCCAGTCTTACGGCGGCACGGCACCGGATCAGGTGCGGGCTCAGGTCAAGCGATGGAAGGCGTTGGTGTAATGCGAATTCTGACTGCGGCTCTGTTTGTGCTGGCAGGGGTAACCCTGGCCGGATGCGGTGCGGATGGCGAACCGATCCAACCAACGATGAGCGCCAATATCGGCGTCGGCACCAGCGGCGCCTATGTCGGGGGCGGCGTTGGCCTGCAACGCGGCCCCCTGAGCGTTTTTCTCGGGCGGTAGTGTTTCCCGAGTTGCAGTTTCAGCACTCAGTTCCCATTTCAGGCCGATCAATGACGCTCGGCCGTAAACCTTGGAAAAAGAAAAGAATATGAAGATTCTAGGCCTGTTCTTTGGCCTCGCCATTCTTGCGGCTTGCGACCCATCCTATAAACCGCGACCCGATCCCGAACCCCAATCCGGCGGATCTGGAATTTCGATATCCGGTTATGGGCGGGTCGGCGTTTCGCATATTGAATGACGCGACACCCCTGTTTGCGTAGAATCCATTGATCCGCCGGGGCATTTTGGTCTAAGCGCGTCTTTATGGATCACTTTCTTTACCGCGACGGCGCGCTTTACGCCGAGGATGTCCCGATCTCCGAAATCGCAGCTGCGGTTGGGACACCCTTTTACGTCTATTCGACGGCGACGCTGCTGCGTCATTTCCAGCTGTTCGATGAGGCGTTGGACGGGACCGACCACCTCGTATGTTATGCGATGAAGGCCGCCAGCAATCAGGCCATCCTGAAGACGCTGGCCGAGGCAGGCGCGGGGATGGACGTTGTTTCGGGTGGGGAATACCTGCGGGCCAAAGCTGCCGGAGTGCCCGGCGATAAGATCGTGTTTTCGGGCGTTGGCAAAACAGCCGAAGAAATTCGCACTGCTCTGACCGGTGGCATTCGTCAGTTCAACGTGGAATCCGAACCCGAGATGGAGGTGATCAACGCCGTTGCGCTTGATTTGGGCGTCGTTGCTCCGATCACCGTTAGGGTAAATCCGGATGTGGACGCCAAGACCCATGCCAAAATCGCCACCGGAAAATCCGAGAATAAATTCGGCATTCCGATCGCCCGTGCGTCAGAAGTCTATGCCCACGCTGCCAGCCTGCCCGGGCTGGAGGTCATTGGCATCGACGTCCATATCGGCTCGCAACTGACCGAGCTGGAGCCTTTTGCATTGGCCTATCAGAAGGTTGCTGAGCTGACTGAGACGCTGCGCAATGAGGGTCACAATATTCGCCGCCTTGATCTGGGTGGGGGGCTGGGCATTCCCTATGCGCGCTCGAACGACGCGCCGCCGCTGCCTTTGGAATACGGTGCGCTGATCAAAGACACTCTGGGTCATCTGGGATGCGAAATCGAAATAGAGCCGGGCCGCCTGATTGCCGGTAATGCTGGTTTGATGGTCAGCAAAGTGATTTATGTGAAATCCGGCGAGGGCCGGGATTTCCTGATCCTCGACGGTGCCATGAACGACCTGATCCGCCCGGCCATGTACGAAGCCTATCACGATATCGTACCGGTGATCGAACCCGTGCCGGGCACGGAACAGCAACCCTATGATATCGTCGGTCCGGTTTGCGAAAGCGGCGATACATTTGCCAAGCAACGGCAGATGCCGCCACTGGGTGCTGGTGATCTGGTCGCCTTTCGCAGCGCAGGGGCCTATGGCGCGGTCATGTCCAGCGAATACAACACGCGGCCCCTGATACCTGAAGTTCTGGTGCACGGAGATCAATTTGCCGTAATTCGTGAACGTCCGAGCTTTGACGAAATCATAAACCGCGATACCATACCCGAGTGGCTCTGACGCAATAGACGCGCGGGCCGGTGAACGGAGGCCCGACTTGACCGCAAGAGAAACCTTGCCGATCCCCAGATTGTCTTTGCTGCTAACGCAGGTGGGGATGCTAAGCGAGCAGGTTTGGCGGTCTTTCTGGCCGTTTTTCTCAATTTCCATGGCGCTGTTGGCCGCGCTGATGCTCGGACTGCAGGACCATGTCGGGGTGGAAACCGTTTGGGTCGCGGGGTCGGCGGCGTTGTTTGGGCTGTTGGTTGCACTGATCCACGGCGCGCGGCGGTTCCGTATCCCGACACGAAACGAAGCGTTGATCCGGATGGATGAGACCCTGCCAGGGCGTCCTATCCAGGCTCTGATGGATGAACAGGCCATCGGCGCGATGGATGCTGATTCTGTGGCCCTGTGGCGGGCTCATCAGGCGCGTATGGCGGAACGTGCCGCACAGGCTGCGCCGGTAAAGCCCGATCTCCGACTGGCCGACCGCGACCCCTATGCTCTGCGGTTCATAGCTTTGCTGGCGCTGGTGATTGCAGTGCTTTTCGGCTCTTTCTGGCGCATAGGATCCGTGACAGAGATGACACCGGGTGCAGCCGTTGCCGGTCAGGGACCAAGTTGGGAAGGCTGGGTCGAGCCGCCACGCTATACCGGCTTGCCAACGCTCTATCTGGCGGATCAATCCGACCCGACACTTTCGGTCCCGCAAGGCAGCCGCATCACATTGCGATTCTACGGCGAGGTCGGTGCGCACAGCTTGACCGAAACCTCGACACCGCTGGGCACGGAAGCGGTCACCGACCCTGAACAGGAATTTGTTGTCGAACGTTCGGGCCAAATGACGATAGACGGGCCTTCCGGGCGCGATTGGGCGTTGGAAGTGATCGCAGATACGTCTCCGCAGATCACCGTGTCGGACGTTGCCAAATCCGAAGCAGGCGGCCAGATGAAACTGCCCTTTGCGGCCAAAGATGATTACGGTGTGATAACAGGCTCTGCCCTGATCGAACTGGATCTGGATGCAATTGATCGTCGCTATGGTCTGATGGCGATTCCAGAACCGCGTGAGGTGATCGAGGTTGAGTTACCGATGCCCATTACAGGCGACCGGGCCGATTTCACCGAGAATCTGATCGAGGATTTCTCACAACATCCCTGGGCGCATCTGCCAGTAAAGATCACTTTGATGGCGCGTGATGCTGCCGATCAGCAAGGGCAGTCTGAACCCTATACAACAGCACTTCCGGCGCGTCGGTTCTTTGATCCGCTGGCGGCTGCGATCGTTGAACAGCGGCGCGATCTGCTGTGGTCACGGGACAACGCGAAACGGGTATCTCAGATTCTGCGGGCGGTATCGTATCTGCCCGAGGACCTGTTCCGCTCGGATACGGCCTATTTACGCCTGCGGGTGACACTTCGGCGGCTTGAGACATTTACCGAATACGGGTTGAAGCCGACGCAGCAGGAAGAAATCGCGGCCTCACTATGGAAGCTGGCCGTATTGATCGAGGACGGTACGCTTGCCGACGCTCTTGAGCGGATGCGCCGGGCGCAGGAGCGCCTGACGGAGGCGATGCAGAACGGGGCAAGCGACGAAGAGATCGCTGAGCTGATGCAAGAGCTGCGCGAGGCCACCCAGGACTATCTGCAACAGTTACAGCGGTTGGCAGAGCAGAACGGCGAAGAAGGTCAGCAGGGGCAAGACGGAGAATCCTTGCAGATGACGCAGGATGATCTGCAACGGATGATGGATCGAATTCAGGATCTGATGGAGCAGGGCCGTATGGCCGAGGCGCAGCAGGCGCTGGAGGAATTCCAGCAGATGATGGAGAACATGCGCGTCACGCAAGGTCAGGGTCAAGGTCAGCAATCCGAAGGCCAACAGGCGATGGAGGGTTTGGCAGAGACATTGCGCGATCAACAGGGGCTGAGCGATCAGGCTTTCCGCGATCTGCAAGAGCAGTTCAATCCCGGTGCGCAGACTGGTGATAACCAGGGCAATCAGGGCCGCAATGGCGGTCAGGGCCGTGGTCAGAGCCACGAAGGCCAGGGCGGACAGGGGCAGGGTTCGGACCAGGCTGATGAAGGTCAGCAGGGTCAGGGTTCGCTGGCCGATCGTCAACAGGCCCTGCGCGATGAGCTGGGCCGCCAGCAACAAAACCTGCCCGGTGCCGGTACTCCGGAAGGCGAAGCCGCCCGTGATGCGCTTGGGCGCGCTGGCCGTGCCATGAATGAGGCTGAGCAGGCTCTGCGGAATGACGAGCTGGCTGATGCTATCGACAACCAGTCCGAAGCGATGGATGCGCTGCGGGAAGGGATGCGCTCGTTAGGTGAGGCCTTGGCCCAGAACCAGCAGAATCAACCAGGTCAAGGCAGCCAGGAAGGTGATATGCAGGCCAACAACCGCGATCCGCTGGGCCGCAACCCTGGGGCAAACGGGTCGATGTCAACCGATGAGAGCCTGCTGCAGGGTGAGGACGTTTATCGCCGTGCGCGCGAGTTGCTGGACGAAATTCGCCGCCGGACCGGTGAATCCGAACGTCCCGAGATTGAATTGGAATATCTCAAGCGCCTGCTTGAACGGTTCTGATCAGTTCTGGGAAGCGCCAGCCTGGGTATCCAGCCAAAGCCGGGCTTGATCCACCAAAGACACATAAGGTTTGAGAACTGCATCCGCCTGAGGAACAGCCTCACTGATTTGCGGAGCATTGCCGTAGATCAGGAACAGGATCACACCAAGTATCAAGATCAGAGCGAACCCACGCAGAAAGCCGCCGGATTTGGGGGGCGCAGGCGCTGATGCCTCAGGCGCATCTGCAGAGGCGTCGCCGCGGAATCCGGAATTGATCGTTTCGACATCGGGCAGGGCGTCACCTTGCCCGGAATCTTTAGCGGTTTCTGTAGCTGTCAGTTCCTTGACCGCCTGTTCGGGGTCTGGTTCCGGCTCGGAAGGTGGATCAAGAGCAAGATCAGGCTGGCTTTCAAGACTGCTGCCTTCCTGGGCCCGCAATTCGGCTTCGCGTGCGGCTTCTTCCTTCAGAATATCGGCGACCGAAGGATCCACATTGCTGACCGGCGCACCATCCTTTGGTGGGGCTTCGGGCTCGGGCTCGGTCTGGTCGGCGGTTTCTGGCTCCGCCGGTGGAACAGCCTTATCCTCGGCAGTCGTTTCATCTGCAGGTTGCTCAACGGTTGGATCCGCCGGATGTTTGGCCTGGAACCACGTTTTCTCGCAATTCGAACACTGAACATCGCGGCCTTCCTCTGGAATGACCTCGTCTGGCACCTCGTATTGGGCACTGCAGTTGGGACAAGTAAGACGCATGCTGCCTCCGGGCCGGGGGTTGGCCTGATAATAGTTTTTTTAAGAATGATATTCCGTTAGAACCAAACAGCAAAGCGCGTTTTCGGTTTCGCGGGCCAAGTGTCACCATTTGGACCCGGTACGGGCATTGAAACCTGAACCGCGCTGGGGCAAGAAGAGCGGCACAAAAATTGGGGGCCCCCGTGATCGAGCTGGACCATGTCAGCTACACCTATGGTGGAGGTGAATTGCTGAGCGACGTATCGCTTAAGCTTCAACCGGGGTCGTTTCATTTCCTGACCGGGCCGTCCGGTGCTGGCAAAACAACCCTGTTAAAGCTCTGCTATGGCGCATTGCTGCCCACATCGGGAAGGCTGAGCGTGTTCGATCAGGATATCGCCCGCCTTGACCGCGATCAGATGGCCCTGATGCGCCGCCGGATAGGTGTGGTGCATCAGGATTGCCGGTTTCTGGATCACATGACTTTGGCCGAGAATGTCGCTTTGCCGTTGATGGTATCCGGTAAGGCGGAAATTGCCGAGCAAACAGATCTGTCAGATCTGTTAAACTGGGTCGGGCTGGGTGCGCGTCTTGACGCGCTGCCACCAGAGCTGTCAGGCGGTGAACGCCAGCGTGCGGCGCTGGCCCGTGCGGTGATGCTGTCGCCGGATGTCGTGCTGGCCGATGAGCCGACGGGCAATGTGGATTGGGAAATGTCTCAGCGCCTTTTGCGCCTGCTGGTCGAATTGAACAAGATGGGCAAGACAGTCTTGATTGCGACCCATGATCTTAGCCTGATCCGTGCGGCGAAAAGCCAGGTGCAGGCGCGTGTTTTGCGCATTTCGCAGCGCCAAATTCAACTGGCGGGGGCGGATCTATGAACGTGGAAACTTTCCACAACCTGTTGAAACGTGATGGTCGTGCCGACCGAGTTGTTCCGCCCACTGGCTATACTGCACATCTCACACTGTTCGTGTCCGGTGCGATGGGCTTTCTTGCGGTGTTCGCGCTGGCTCTGTCATTGGCGTCGGGGCGAGTGGCAGACCGCTGGGCAAGCGAACTTGCCGGCGCTGCCACGGTGCGGATCAATGCCCCGGCCGACCAGATGGCCGCCCAGACTGAAACCGCGCTGACGGTGTTGTCGCAAACACCCGGTGTCGCCTCTGCCCGGGCGTTGACCATCGAGGAGCAGATTGCGCTGTTGTCGCCCTGGTTTGGCCCGGATTTGCCACTGGACACGCTGCCCGTGCCGCAGTTGATCGAAATTGTAGAAGGTGAGCCAGGTCTGGATGCAGCAGGATTGCGCCTGCGTCTTGGAGCCGAGGTGCCCGGAGCCGTTCTGGACGACCACTCGCGCTGGCGCGAACCTTTGGTTGATGCGGCCCGCTCGCTCCGGAGGCTTGGCTGGGTCTCAATCCTTCTGATTGGCGGAGCGACCGCCGCCATGATCACATTGGCGGCCAATGCGTCGCTGGCAGCCAACGCGCAGATTATCGAGGTGCTGCGTCTTGTCGGGGCCCGGGATCGATTTATTGCCAATGCGTTTGTTCGCCGCTTCACCTACCGCGCATTTTTTGGCGCGATGGTTGGTGTGCTGTTCGGAATGACAGGTGTGTTGTTGCTGCCCGAGGCATCGTCGGACGAGGGCGGCTTTCTGACCGGCCTGGGCTTTCAGGGGGCAGGGTGGCTGTTGCCAGCCCTCATCCCGGTACTGGGTGCTGCGGTGGCCTTTCTAGCCACATGGACTGCGGCAAACCGCAAATTGAAGGAGCTTTCGTAATGGCCACTCCAATTCAATGGGTCCGCTCACTGGTCTTCATGATCGTGATCTACATGTGGATGCTGGTCCTTGGCCTCGTGTTTGCTCCTTACGCCATGTTTGCAAAGCGCGGAGCGTTACATGCATGCAAGACCTATGCGCGCACAACCATGTGGCTGGCGCGTTGGATGGTTGGTATTCGATGCGAAGTTCGCGGGACTGTGCCAGTGGACGAGGTGGTCATCGGGGCCAAACACCAGTCTTTCCTCGATATCATCATGATCTTTAGCGCGATTCCTCATGGCAAGTTCATTATGAAGCGCGAATTACTGTGGACGCCAGTCATTGGGCTTTACGCCAGCCGCCTGGGGTGCATCCCGGTCAATCGCGGCAAGAAGGGCGCTGCTGTGGCCAAGATGGTCCAGGATGTGGCAAAGGAATTTACAGAACCTGGCCAGTTGGTGATCTATCCGCAGGGCACCCGTGTCGCGCCAGGCGTTCACAAACCGTATAAGGTTGGAACTGCCGTCCTGTACGAAGGCTTGGGAATCCCTTGCGTACCTGTTGCAACAAATGCCGGAGTGTTCTGGCCCCGAAGCGGCGTGATGCGCAAACCCGGCCTTGCGATCGTCGACTTCCTTGATCCGATAGAACCCGGCGTCGAACGTGCGCGCTTTCTGGACCGATTGGAAGATGTGATCGAGACGCGCTCGAACGCTTTGATGACAGAAGTGGGGTTTGATCCTGATGCAGTTCATTGACGATATCGAAACGCTCGAGGGACATTACGGCGCACCGGGCGCCCCATCATTGCGTAAAGTAGCGCACCGGTTGACGCCTCTGTACCGGCAATGGGTCATGGCTTCGCGGCTATGCGTACTCAGTACGGTTGGGCCCGAAGGGGTCGATGGCAGCCCACGTGGCGATGATGGTTCGGTGGTTCTGGAACTGGATCCAAAGACATTGGCGATGCCCGACTGGCGCGGAAACAACCGGCTGGACAGCTTGCGCAATATCGTGCGCGATCCGCGTGTGTCCTTGATGTTCATGGTCCCAGGGTCGAACAATGTTGTGCGCGTCAACGGGTCGGCCCGACTGACAGCGGACCAAGACCTTCGAACCCGGTTCGAAAAACAAGGCAGGCTTCCGGCCACCGTGATCGTCATCGACATTACCGAGGTCTACACACAGTGCGCCCGTGCGCTGCTGCGTGCGCGGACTTGGAGCAGCGGGGACGAAGCCGCCATATTGCCGACAATGGGTGAAATCCTGGCCGAAGCGTCAGACGGCGAGGAAGGTGGCACGCAATATGATGAGGCCTGGGGGCAACGCGCCGCAAAAACGATGTGGTAGCCTGTTTACTTATCAAGGTTTGGTCAAAGAATCGTCACACGGGTAGGTAAGTAGAGAACCGTGAGGCAAATACAGGTTACAGGAGCCGTCAATGGAGCAGCTTAGTTCAGTTTGGGATTCTTTCCTGAACCACGCCCGCTATGTATTTACGTCTCCTTTGGATCCCACGAACCGGATTTTCTATGTCTATGTCGGCAGTTCTCTGCTGATTGCCTTCGCCATCTATGCCGTGAAGCGCAGAAACGCGTCACATGTAGACGGAGAGAGTAGCTTTCTCGGGTTTCTGTTTCCCCGCAAGGTCTGGGACCACCCTTCGGCATGGCTCGATATCCGCTATTTCTTTTTCCACAAACTGATCGGGCATTTCCTGATATTGGGTCTGCTCGCCGGATCAGCTGCCTTGTCCTATCAATGGGCAAGCGGTGGGCTTGACCCCAATAACTCACCCCGGGCAGAGCCCTTGGTTGGCTGGTTGGGGGCTTTGGCTACCTTCACCTACATGCTCATTCTATTCCTGATTATGGATTTCATCGGCTACGCAGCCCATTACCTGCAGCACAAGGTCCCGCTGTTGTGGCAATTTCACAAAGTTCATCACAGCGCCGAGGTGATGCACCCGTTGTCGAATTTTCGCGAACATCCGATAGACAATATCCTCTACAATGTTGCGATTGGGTTTGGTGCCGGCGCAGTAACCGGGTTTGCGTTTCGACTGTTAGGGTACCAGCCGAACATGCCGGCATTGCTGGGCGTGCCGGTGCTGATGTTCTTGTTCAATGTCGGAGGTTATAATCTGCGACATTCCCATATCTGGTTGCGTTGGCCGGGTGTGTGGTCGAAAGTTTTTCCCTCGCCTGCGCATCACCACGTGCATCACAGTTGCCACCCGGACCATCTGGACAAAAACTTCGCCTTCATGTTTCCGTTCTGGGATGTGTTGTTCGGCACCTACATCATGCCCGAGGATAACAGAAACGTGAAATTCGGCGTGACCGAGAAGGACAAGGGTCACGAGATGGACACCTGCATGAAGCTCTATTTCCTGCCGTTCAGAGATGCGTGGCGTATTCTGAACAAGAAACGGCGGCCATCGTCTTACCAAGCGCCCGATGCAGATGCCGCCAGTCGCCATTCGGTCAAATAGCGAGCATCTGCGGTGGTTGCCGGCCTGACGTGATCCGCTGATCGCCTGTGCCCGGCAACGCCTTGGCGGTGGTTTCGGCTGGGCATAGTGACGCAAACGCCCTCAAGCCGCGGCGGCTCCGATCTTGGCGATCTTGCTGACCCAGCGGTCCACGTGACCCGGTTTGGGATAACTTGCCCCGGCAAAATAGGTGAACCGGGTCGGCTTGAAGCCAACAAATCCCAATATCTGATCGCGTACCTGGCGGATCAGGGCTTGGCGATAGATCAGGCGCATGAACCAACCCGGCGTATCTGATGTCAGAATGACGCGCGCGGTGCGTCCGCTCAGCATTGGGGCGGGCAATCCAATCTTGGTGGTGTTTCGCGTGTCAAAGGTGCGTCCGGGGATGAACATCCGGTCGATCAGACCTTTGAGCTTTGCGGGCAATCCGCCCCACCACATTGGCGTGGTCAAGACCAGGTGCTCGCTCCATTCGAAATCTTGCAATACCTGCTCAAGAACCGGTTCTAGCGGTTTGAAATCGTGATAGTTGCCCTGACCAAAATCAAAGTCGAATTGCATCTCACTCAGATGGACCAGACGCACGTCATGTCCCTTGCCTCGGGCGGCGTCGGCATAAGTTTCGGCAAAGGTCCGCGACAGGCTACTATCGGCGGGGTGTCCGTCGAGGACAAGTATTTTCTTCGGTTGCATGGGGCTCTCCTGAAAATGACCGTGGTCACTTATAGAATCAGAAAGTGACCGCGGTCAATAAAAATTTGACCATGGTCAAAAAACATGCGAACTAACCATATGCAAAAACCACCCCAGAAACGAACTCTCAAAACTCGGGCCCGGCTTTTGGCGGCTGCCGAGGCGCTCATTGAAAACAGCGGATACGAAGCGCTGAGGGTAGAAGAGGTCGTCCAGAGCGCTGGCGTCGCCAAAGGGACGTTCTTCGCGCATTTTCGCGACAAGGATGCCTTGATGGAGCTTCTGATCGCAGATCGGCTGAATGCCTGCCTCGATCAGGCCGAGGCTGGGACCGCGCCCAAATCGGTGAATGATATCATGACCGCCCTGCAGCCGGTTCACAGCTTCATGACATCCGAACGGTATGTCTTTGACTTGTTGATAAGATATTCGGGGGCGACGGCTATCGCCGATATCGGACCGATCGCATATTGCTTTGAGCGCTACTTTCGTGTGGTGATGATGTGGCTTGACGCTGCGGATGTCCGACAGGACATTCCGACCGAGCTGTTGGCCGAAGGTGTTCAGGCCTTTGCCATTCAGGCCATGTCCCTGAAGTTCTGCGCCTTGCACGCCTCGACCGGTTTTACCGACCGGTTGAGGGTCTATCTGGATGCATGGTTGACCCCGGCGACCTAGTCACCGGGGTCCTTTTGTTAGCTGTGAATTGGCCCGTCACCGCAGGCCAGGGCCGCCTCACGCACCGCTTCGGAATATGTCGGATGCGCGTGACAGGTCAGCGCCAGATCTTCGGCCGAGGCGCCGAATTCCATCGCCACGCAGACCTCGTGAATCAAATCACCCGCAGCCGGGCCAATGATATGCGCGCCCAGAATGCGGTCGGTTTCCTTGTCTGCCAGAATCTTGACGAAACCATCCGAGGCAAAGTTCGCCTTGGCGCGGCCATTGCCCATGAACATGAACTTTCCGACCTTATAGGCACGGCCCTGTTCCTTGAGCGTCGCCTCGGTCTCGCCGACATTGGCGACCTCGGGCCAGGTGTAGATCACGCCCGGAATGACGCCATAGTTCACATGCCCATGCTTGCCCGCAACCTGTTCGGCGGCGGCCATGCCCTCGTCTTCGGCCTTATGCGCCAGCATCGGGCCTTCAGTCACGTCGCCGATGGCATAGACGCCCGGCACGTTAGTCTGCCAATCGGCGCCTACCTTGATCTGACCGCGGGGTGTCATTTCAACACCCAAAGCGTCCAGCCCCAAACCATCCGAGAACGGTTTGCGCCCAGTAGCGACAAGGACGGTATCGGCGTCAATCACATGCTCGCTGTCATCCTTCAGCAGCTTATAAGTCACCTTGGCCTTGGTCTTGGTGGCTTCGGTCTTTTGCACCGCAGCACCCATGACAAAGTTCAGGCCCTGTTTCTTGAGGATGCGCTGGAAGGTTTTCTGAACCTCAGGGTCCATGCCCGGGGTGATTTCCTTGAGGAATTCGATCACCGTGACTTCGGAACCCAGACGGCTGTAGACCGAGCCCAGTTCAAGCCCGATCACACCTGCGCCGATGACGACCATCTTTTTCGGAATCTTGCCCAGGGCCAGCGCGCCGGTTGAGGTCACGACGACCTTTTCATCCACTTCGACACCAGGCAGCGCGGAAGGCTCGGACCCGGACGCGATGATGATGTTCTTGGCCTCGTGAACCTCATCACCGACCTTGACCTGACCGGCAGCAGGGATCGAGCCCCAGCCTTTCAGCCAGTCGATCTTGTTCTTCTTGAACAGAAACTCGATGCCCTTGGTGTTGCCGTCAATGACTTCGTCCTTATAGGCCTGCATCTGCTTCCAATCGACCGACGGGCTTTTGCCCTTGAGGCCCATCTTGGCAAAGTTATGCTCGGCCTCGTGCAGCTGATGGCTGGCATGCAACAGCGCCTTGGACGGAATGCAGCCCACGTTGAGGCAAGTGCCGCCCAGCGTCTCACGCCCTTCGACCACGGCGGTTTTCAACCCCAGCTGCGCGCAGCGGATGGCGCAGACATAGCCGCCGGGGCCTGCTCCGATTACGATGACGTCATAGTTTGCCATTTGTCCGGTCCTTGTATTTGGTGGGGTCGGATGCGCTTGTCTGCGCAATGCACCCCCATTGAATAATCTATGCGGCAGCTCGAATCAAAACACAGCTGCCAACAGCATTGCAGTGGTCGCCAGCAGCCCGATCATCCAGATCACCGTACGCCACGGTGTCCAGCCAAATGCATAGGCCGGAACATAGGAAGCGCGTGCGATCAGGTAGACCCAGCTACAGGCGGCAGTAAAAGCGCTGGATTGCCCCGAGGTCGTAATGACCAAAGATGCGATAGCGAATAAAACCAACCCTTCGGAATGGTTGCTAAGCGCCCGGTGCAATCGTCCCATTGCAGCAGGTTTGTCAAACGGGGTATCACGTGGCCCCAACGCGTGCAGCACATCGACCTTGCCGTGGCCAGAGATCAAATAGGCGACAAATTGAGCGACCCAAAGAAGGGCTGCCAGCGACAAGACGGTCAATTCCGTGGTCATTCAGCTTGTTTCCTCGCACTAGGAACGGATGCGATAAATCGGTTTAAACTGGCGTCAGAAGCTTCACCTGAATATGCGCGATCCCGCCGCGTTCGTGATGCATGGCCAATTCCTCGGAATCAAAGAAACTCAGGGCCTTTTCAAGATCAACCACCTCAAACATTGCAACCGCATGATCACGTTGATCGGGGTCTTTCCAGATGTGGAGGTCGCGGATACCCGCGGCCTCTCGCATTGGCTTGTCTTCGCGAAACACTTTCAGCCAGACATCGAAATCGGCAACGTCAGCCTGCCAGAGTACATGAGTTGCCATGGTCATAGATCCATCAGCAGACGACGTGGGTCTTCCAGCGCCTCTTTCACGCGCACTAGGAAGGTAACAGCACCTTTGCCGTCCACGATCCGGTGGTCATAGGACAGAGCCAGATACATCATCGGGCGGATCTTGACCTCACCGTTGATGGCCATCGGACGGTCCTGAATCTTGTGCATACCAAGAATACCCGACTGCGGCGGGTTCAGGATCGGCGAGGACATCAGCGAGCCATAGACGCCGCCGTTCGAGATGGTGAAGGTGCCGCCCTGCATCTCTTCCATGCTCAGCTTGCCGTCACGGGCGCGCCTGCCCTTTTCGGCGATGGCCTTTTCGATCGCGGCAAATGACATCGAATCCGCATCACGGATGACCGGAACAACAAGACCGGTCGGCGTGCCTGCGGCGACACCCATATGCACAAAGTTCTTATAGACAATGTCGGTGCCATCAATCTCGGCATTCACTTCGGGCACTTCTTTCAGTGCATGACAGCAGGCCTTGGTGAAGAAGGACATAAAGCCCAGACGGACGCCGTGCTTCTTCTCGAACTGGTCTTTGTACTGGTTGCGCAGGGCCATCACCTCGGTCATGTCCACCTCGTTATAGGTGGTCAGCATGGCGGCGGTGTTCTGGCTGTCTTTCAGGCGTTTGGCGATGGTCTGGCGCAGGCGTGTCATGCGCACACGTTCCTCGCGGCTGGCATCCTGTGCAGCAACGGGTGCGCGTGGTGCCTGGGTCGCAGGTGCGGGTGCCGCGACAGCGGGCGCTGGGGCCGCGACTGCCTTGGCCACATCTTCCTTCATGATACGTCCGTCGCGTCCAGTTCCCGTGACCTGATCGGCGGACAGGCCAGCCTGGGCCATGGCTTTTTCGGCCGAGGGTGCATTGGCCACATCTTTGCCGCCAACGGAATCACTTCCGCTTGCAGGTGCAACCGCTGCCGGAGCGGCTACTGCCCCTGCTGCTGAACCCGAGATCACCGCCAGCTTGGCTGCGGCATCTACGGTTGCGCCTTCAGGGGCAACGATTTCTGCCAGAACACCCGCCGCAGGGGCGGGAACCTCGACCGAGACCTTGTCGGTTTCCAGCTCACACAGCATCTCGTCCTGTGCGACGCTGTCACCGACCTGTTTGAACCAGGTCGAGACCGTCGCTTCGGTCACGGATTCGCCCAGCGTGGGCACCATCACATCAACGCTGCCGCCCGAGGCTGCCGGTGCTGCGGCAGGCGCAGGTGCGGCGGCTGGGGCCGGGGCGGCACCTTCTCCGGCGACGATTGTCGCCAGCAGGGCATCAACACCAACGGTTTCGCCTTCGGCGGCGACAACCTCACCCATCACGCCAGCGGCGGGCGAGGGGACCTCGACCGTGACCTTGTCGGTTTCAAGCTCGCACAGCATTTCATCGACCGCGACTGCATCACCGGGTTTCTTGAACCAGGTGGCGACGGTGGCTTCGGTAACGGATTCGCCCAGCGTGGGAACACGAACTTCAATGGACATCATTACTTTCCTTCAATGCTCAGCGCTTCGTTCACCAGCGCTTCTTGTTGGGCTTTATGTTGGCTGGCCAGACCTGTCGCAGGTGAGGCCGAGGTGGCGCGGCCGACATAGACCGGGCGGGTATGTTTGGCGCCGATCCGGGTCAGGACCCATTCGATATTGGGTTCGATAAAAGACCATGCACCCTGGTTCTTGGGCTCTTCCTGACACCAGATGATTTCGGCTCCCTTGAACCGTTCCAGTTCATTGATCAGCGAATGCGCGGGGAACGGATAGTACTGTTCGATCCGCATCAGATAGACATCGTCGATGCCGCGCGCGTCACGCTCTTCCAGCAGGTCGAAATAGACCTTGCCGGAACACATCACGACCCGCTTGATTTTGTCATCCTTGACCAGGGTTGTGTCCGAGTTACCCTTTTGCGCGTCGTCCCACAGCACCCGGTGGAAGCTGGAGCCGGTGGTGAAATCCTCGGCCGTGCTGATCGCCAGCTTGTGGCGCAGCAGCGATTTCGGTGTCACCAGGATCAGAGGCTTGCGGAAGGTTCTGTGCAACTGACGGCGCAGGATGTGGAAGTAGTTCGCAGGCGTCGTGCAGTTGGCCACGATCCAGTTGTCCTGACCACACATCTGCAGAAAGCGTTCCAGACGCGAGGAAGAGTGTTCAGGCCCTTGCCCTTCGAACCCGTGCGGCAGCAGGGTCACCAGACCGGACATGCGCAGCCATTTGCTTTCGCCCGAGCTGATGAACTGATCGAACATGATCTGCGCACCGTTGGCGAAATCGCCGAACTGCGCCTCCCACAGGGTCAGAGCGTTGGGTTCAGCCAGGGAAAAGCCGTATTCAAAGCCCAGAACCGCGTATTCCGACAGCATCGAGTCGATCACCTCATATTGTGATTGACCAGCCCGGATGTTGTTCAGTGGATAGTACCGCTCTTCAGTTTCCTGATTGATAAAGCCGGAATGACGCTGGCTGAACGTACCGCGCGTCGCGTCCTGTCCCGACAGGCGAACTGGATAGCCTTCGGTCAGCAATGATCCAAAGGCCAGTGCCTCACCCGTGGCCCAGTCAAAGCCTTTGCCGCTTTCGAACATTTGCTTTTTGTGATCCAGCAGGCGGCCGACAGTTTTATGGAGCGCAAATCCTTCGGGGGCCCGGGTTAGCGATGCACCAACCTCGGCCAGGGTTTCTGGTGCAATCGCAGTATCGCCGCGAACATATTCGTCTTTGTTCTTATCCAGATGCGCCCAACGCCCGTCCAGCCAGTCGGCCTTGTTGGGCTTATAGTCTTTGCCGGCTTCGAACTCATCATTTAGATGGGCCTGGAAGGCGGCTTTCATATCTTCGATCTCGCCTTCGGGGATCAACCCGTCCTTGACCAGCCGTTCCGTGTATAGTGACAGCGTGGTCTTATGGGTCTTGATCTTCTTGTACATGATCGGATTGGTGAACATGGGCTCGTCGCCCTCGTTATGCCCGAACCGGCGATAGCAGAATATATCCAGAACCACGTCCTTGTGGAACTTCTGGCGAAACTCGGTCGCAACCTTGGCTGCGTGTACCACTGCCTCGGGGTCGTCGCCATTCACGTGGAAGATCGGGGCTTCAACCATCAGTGCGATATCCGTGGGATAAGGGCTGGAGCGCGAGAAATGCGGTGCGGTTGTAAAGCCGATCTGGTTGTTCACCACGATATGCATGGTGCCGCCGGTCCTGTGACCGCGCAGGCCGGACAGGCCGAATCCTTCGGCAACGACACCCTGACCGGCAAAGGCCGCATCGCCATGCAGTAGAATGGCCATGACTCTGGTCCGGTCGGTGTCGTTCAACTGATCCTGCTTGGCGCGGACCTTGCCCAGAACAACAGGGTTCACCGCCTCAAGGTGGCTTGGGTTAGCGGTCAACGACAGGTGTACGCTGTTGCCGTCAAATTCGCGGTCGCTTGAGGCGCCCAGGTGGTATTTTACATCGCCCGAGCCATCCACGTCCTCAGGCTTGAAGCTGCCCCCTTGGAATTCGTTAAAGATGGCGCGGTATGGCTTGGCCATTACATTCGCTAGAATGTTCAGACGTCCGCGGTGTGGCATGCCGATGACAATATCGCTCAGGCCTAGGGCCCCGCCGCGTTTGATGATCTGTTCCATCGCGGGGATCAGTGCTTCGCCGCCGTCCAGACCAAAGCGCTTGGTGCCCATGTATTTCACGTGCAGGAACTTTTCGAACCCTTCGGCCTCGACCATCTTGTTCAGGATGGCCTTGCGGCCCTCTTTGGTGAACGCGATTTCCTTGCCATAGCCTTCGATCCGTTCTTTCAGCCAGGCGGCCTCTTCCGGGTTCGAAATATGCATGTATTGCAGCGCGAAGGTGCCGCAATAGGTGCGTTTCACGATCTCGACGATCTGGCGCATGCTGGCCATCTGCAGGCCCAGCACGTTGTCGATAAAGATCGGGCGATCCATATCGGCATCGGTAAACCCATAAGTCTTGGGGTCCAATTCCGGATGCGTGCTGGCAGCCCGCATGCCCAACGGGTCCAGATCGGCGGCCAGATGACCCCGAATACGATAGGCCCGGATCAGCATCAGCGCCCGCAGACTGTCCAGAACAGCGCGCTTAATCTGGTCTTCGCTGACGGCAACACCTTTGTCGGCGGCTTTTTCCTTGATCTTCTTACCCGCCGCCTTGGCGTCGATCTCGGCCCATTCGCCAGTCAACGCACCGGTCAGATCATCCGTCGGCATCGGCGGCCAGTCGGACCGCGCCCACGAAGGCCCCTCGGCCTCGCGCTGGACATCAGGCGAGGCGTCGCCCATGGCCTTGAAGAACTCGGCCCAGGCGGCATCCACCGCGCCGGGGTTCTTGGAATACTGGGCGTAGAGCTGCTCCAGATATTCGGCGTTATGCCCCTGCATAAAGCTTGAGGCGTGGAAGGCAGAGTTGGGCGAATGTTCGGTCATTGTAGGACCTCAAATGCGATTTCGGATTTGGTAGGATTTAGTTTTGCGGATCTTCGGGGTAGTTTCCGGCCTCGAATACCCAGGTCATTCTTCGTCGAACGATATCTATCGTATCTGCGTCGAAATAATCGGGCACCGGAATGCCTTTTCGTCGTTCGGCCATCGACTTTTCGTGCGGCAATTCAAAGCTGTCTTCCGGCAGCCCAAAGGAGCGATAAATCTCTTTCAGATCTGACTGCAGGTTTTCCTTGCGGACGAACTTGTCCACGATCAGCTTGTTGTTGATCGAGACTATGTCCCAGTTATTGCCCCAGGCCTTTGACCGGATGAACTCTTTGAACTGAGCAATTTCGGTCTGCGGGTCTTCCGAGGGCAATCCTTGCTGATGCTTCCGAAAGTGGTAGTCGGATACAGCACGATCGAAAGGATTTCGTACGTTGGCGATCTTTGTATAGGAATCAAAGGTCTTTGCACCAAGATTGGCTCGAACCTGTTTCGCAGGCATATGGTTGCGCCATGCGTATTTGCGCCAGAACTGCCATTTCGGCCGGACCAAACTTGCAGTTTTCCCACGAGCACCGACAATACCGTATTTCGATACGCGGATTTGCCCATTTTCAAGCCGCGGAAGACCGGGTTCTTCGCATAAAGGCTGAAGCGCTATCTCGGTAGAGGTTCCCGCTGTCTTTGTCGTCTTGAGGTAGACAAACTTATGCTCATGGCAAACCAAAACCATGTCAGATGGCCCCTCTGGCTACAGGGGCCGCTTGTAGAGAGTTTACGCTCAGCAGGTTCATTGAGGGACCTCTGAAGGATTGGGACCGTATTGGTTGGTGCCTGGCTGGCTGGGGCGGGTCAGCCACCATAGGACCAGGAGGGGCGACACAAACAGAACGATAAATGTCGGAATGACGATCAGCAAAGTGGCGCGGGTGAACAGGATGTCCAGATTGCCACCATGTTGGAAATGCGAGGCGAGGCCGATGCCAAAAACCAGTACGGCCCCGGCGCCAAAGAACAGCAGGATTGGCAGCAGCGCATACAGCCCGCTGCGCCCGGTATCATGCATCCGCCGCCATGCGACGGCCAGATGCGGGAAGAACACGATTAGACCAACAATACCCTGCACAGGCTGCGAAGACGTGACGGACACGGATCTGGACGTCTCGGTTTCAGTCACAGCGACTTGCGTGAAGAACTGCGCGTCGATAATCCCGGCGATGATGCTCCAGATCATGATGAACAGGAAAAAGAACCAATATTCAGACCGCGAGGCGCGACCCGAGAAGGTGAAGAACTTGGCGAAGCAGGTGCGGATGGCGTCGGAGAAGGTCATATCTGGTCAATCACCCAACTATTCCATTACAGGAAAAAGATACGATAAGAGCGTTCCGCGTACCTCGATTGGCAGTGAAAACAGCGCTGTCGCTGCCAACCAATCCGCAAACATAACCAACGCGTTTCACGATCACATCCTTGGTGGAGTCTTTACTTGCTCGAAAGCGAAACTGGTACTTCTGGCTTCCGGACAATTTGAGTTCGGAAAACCCTCTTTCTTTGGCGACGTAGTGAGTCTCGCAAGCCTCGTCCCGGATGAATTGTCCCTCGCTTGTCCAGCCGATAAGAACGCTACAAACTTTTGCTTCGGCTTGCTCTGATGCAGAGAATGCTAAAGTTACTGCTAAAAGCAGAGACCAAAAATACGCCAAAGGCGAGAAGGGCGGGCGTTTTTCGCCCACCCTCTTTTCGGGCGTAGCCCTCAGAGCGTATGCCCGGAGAGCAATCACTTACCCAATCGCTTCCAGCACAGCCTCACCCAGCTGCGCCGGGCTTTCGGCCACGACGATACCGGCGGCGCGCATGGCTTCGATTTTGTCCTCGGCTCCGCCTTTGCCGCCGGCGACAATCGCGCCCGCGTGGCCCATGCGGCGGCCCGGAGGGGCCGTGCGGCCTGCGATGAAACCCGCCGTGGGCTTCTTGCGGCCCTTCTTGGCCTCATCCGCCAGGAACTGCGCGGCTTCTTCCTCGGCCGAGCCACCGATCTCACCGATCATGATGATCGATTCGGTTTCGTCATCGGCCAGGAACCATTCCAGCACGTCGATATGCTCGGTCCCTTTGATCGGGTCGCCGCCGATGCCCACACAGGTGGACTGGCCCAGGCCTACGTCTGTTGTCTGTTTCACAGCTTCATAAGTAAGCGTACCCGAGCGGGAAACGACACCCACGCTCCCGCGTTTGTGAATGTGGCCGGGCATGATGCCGATCTTGCAGGCGTCGGGCGTGATCACACCGGGGCAGTTCGGCCCGATCAGGCGCGAGCTTGAGCCTTCCAGAGCGCGCTTGACCTTCATCATGTCCAGAACCGGGATGCCTTCGGTGATGCAGACGATCACTTCCATCTCGGCATCAATCGCTTCGAGGATCGAGTCCGCCGCGAAGGGCGGCGGCACATAGATCACGCTGGCATTGGCCTCTGTCACATGCTTGGCCTCGTGGACCGAGTTGAACACGGGCAGGTCAAGGTGGGTCATCCCGCCTTTGCCGGGGGTCACACCGCCGACCATCTTGGTGCCATAGGCGATGGCCTGTTCAGAGTGGAATGTGCCCTGCGAGCCGGTAAAGCCCTGACAGATCACTTTGGTATTTTCGTCGATGAGGACTGCCATTTTGAGGAGTCTCCTTAAAAGCGAGAAACGAGAAACTGAAAAGTCTCGTCGTCTATTTCAGCAACCTTTACGTGTGAATTTATGCACAAGCATCGGTTTAGGTTTTGGATTGGCGAGCCGACGCCAATCCGCTCTAACTTTTTAAAGTCGGCTTTTCCAAGGGGGTATCTCGGCTCGAATTCATAGAACTCAGCGGCGAAAGAAACTAAAGAATTACCTTTGTTGTTCTTGCCAGCATCCGCTGCGCCGCTGGTAATTCTACCAAGAGCGTAGAGACCGAAGCCGCCGCTGGTTTCCGCTGTAAACCAAATCGCATCATCACCCAAAGCAGGTTGGGCATTCTCGTATGACCACTCGACAAATTCGACAGACGGCGTGCGCGTCGACGAAATTTGTTTAGGGTGCGATTTGATCACAAACGGCACGCAAGTTACCCCTTAACCGCCTTAACGATCTTCTCGGCACCGTCTTTCAGGTTGTCCGCCGCGATTACGTCCAGGCCAGAGGTGTTGATGATCTCTTTGCCCTTCTCAACGTTCGTGCCTTCCAGACGCACGACCAGCGGAACCTGCAGACCGACCTCTTTCACCGCGGCAACAACGCCCTCGGCAATCACATCACAGCGCATGATGCCGCCGAAGATGTTGACCAGAATGCCTTTGACCTGCGGATCGCTGGTGATGATCTTGAACGCTTCGGTCACTTTCTCTTTGGTGGCACCGCCGCCCACGTCGAGGAAGTTGGCAGGTTCGGCCCCATAGAGCTTGATGATGTCCATCGTCGCCATCGCCAGACCGGCGCCGTTGACCATGCAGCCGATCTCACCATCCAGCGCGATGTAGTTCAGGTCGTATTTGCTGGCTTCCAGTTCCTTTGGGTCTTCCTCGGTCGTGTCGCGCAGTTCTGAAATATCCGGGTGGCGATACATCGCGTTGCCGTCAAAACTAACCTTGGCGTCCAGCACCTTGAGGTCGCCGCTGTCGGAGACGATCAGCGGGTTGATCTCCAGCATTTCCATGTCCTTCTCGACGAAGGCGGCATAGAGCTGGCTCATCAGTTTGACGCATTGTTTGACCTGTGCGCCCTGCAGACCCAGTGAGAATGCGATGCGGCGGCCGTGATAGGCCTGATATCCGGTGGCTGGGTCAACCGAGAAGGACAAGATTTTCTCAGGCGTGGCTGCGGCCACCTCTTCGATATCCATGCCGCCTTCGGTCGAGCAGACGAATGAGATGCGGCTGGTCTGGCGGTCTACCAACAGGGCCAGGTACAATTCCGTTTCGATGCCGGACCCTGCTTCGATATAGATGCGGTTGACCTGTTTGCCTGCGGGACCGGTCTGATGCGTGACCAGTGTGCGGCCTAGCATCTTTTTGGCTTCCTCGGCGGCCTCTTCAACCGACTTGGTCAGACGGACACCGCCCTTTTCACCGGCATCGGATTCCTTGAAAGACCCCTTGCCGCGGCCGCCCGCGTGGATCTGCGCTTTGACGACCCAAAGAGGTCCGTCCAACTCACCGGCTGCGGTTTTAGCTTCCTCGGCGCGCAGGACCGCGCGACCGTCGGAAACCGGGGCGCCATAGCTGCGAAGAAGCGCTTTGGCCTGATATTCGTGAATATTCATCGAAACTGTCCCGTCTGACTACGATTGACCGATATAGGCGTGTCTAAGGGGTAAGTTTAAAGGCTTTTTTGATGTTGAGTAGGTTTTTCACGAAGATTTTCATTATTTGTGATCACAGCATTTCAGGGTGTGATCACAAAACTTGAGTCGGTATTGAGCGTTGATTCGTCGGGAAATTCACCCAATAGAATATGACGTTTTCAAGCTAGCGCTAACCTATCCGCGTCTGAGGCGGACGATACCCTTTTTCACAGACATCACCAGTTTGCGCAGTTTGCCCAACAAGCCTTTGTCGACCAGTGGTCGGACTTTTTTCGACGCGCCGGGCGTGAGCTGTGCGTCGGCTTCGATAAGGCTGTTGATATGACGTTCGAGATCGGGCCCTACCAAACCGGCGACAGTTCTAGCGCTGTCCAGCCGCTTGTCATGACGGCTGTGAAATTTGTAGTGATGCAGCAGGCGCGGGGCGCTGTGCAGAAAACCAAACATCTCGGCCTGACGATAATCGAGGAAGTTGTACTCGGGTGGCAGAACTGCCAGTCGCAACGCGCTGGCAAACAGCTTTTCGCGGATCAGCGCCTGATCTGAGGTCAGGTTTTCCGAGATGATAGTCTCTTGTACATCTCGCAGGAAATCCAGCACTGCGTCCGAAGTGCGAATGCCAACCAGCCCACCATTGAGATGGGGAAATGCGTTGGGCAGCGGAGTTTTCCAAATACGTTGCGCATGGGCCGAGTTGCGCAAAGGGTCATGGACCATCGCGATATCAAACTGCTCCAGGACGGTGAAGATATCCGACATATCTGCCAGACAGCGCACATCGGCATCCAAATAGACCGTCTTTTCGAACCGGGACCGCACAAGGCTTTCGAACTTGGGTCGGAACCAGCTTTTGTCCAGCATGTGGATTTGGTCAAACACTTCTGTTCCCGGGATGTTTTCGAGGTCGGTGAACAGATCGACCGGTACATCCGGCATGGCGACCTTTAACGACCGAGCCGCTGCCACCGCTGTTTCGATGTAATCCTTACCGCTTGCGGCAATCACAAATCCCTGGGGCGACATGGCAATCTTCCAAAAAATGACCCGGCCCACCAAAGGTGAGCCGGGCACTGTTTAACGGTATTAGGCGGATCAGGCCAGAGAGCTGTCGATGCCTTTACATGCTTCGATCAAACCCTTCACGGCGTTGACCGAGTTGTCGAAACCGGCCTGCTCTTCTTCGTTGAGCTTGATGTTGACGATACGCTCGATACCGCCTGCGCCGATCACGGTGGGGACGCCGACATACATGCCTTCGACACCCAGCTCTCCGTCGCAATAAGCGGCGCAGGGCAGGACGCGTTTCTGGTCTTTCAGATAGGCTTCGGCCATTTCGATTGCCGATGTGGCAGGCGCATAGAAAGCCGAACCTGTTTTCAGCAGGCCAACGATTTCAGCCCCGCCGTCTCGGGTGCGCTGCACGATTGCGTCCAGTTTCTCTTGTGTGGTCCAGCCCATCTCGACCAGATCGGGAAGCGGGATGCCCGCAACGGTAGAATAACGAACCGAAGGAACCATGGTGTCGCCGTGGCCACCCAGAACAAAGGCAGTGACGTCGCGCATGGACACGTTGAATTCTTCCGACAGGAAATGGGCAAAACGGCCCGAGTCCAGAACGCCCGCCATGCCGCAGACCTTGTTGTGCGGCATGCCCGAGAATTCACGTAGAGCCCAGACCATCGCGTCCAGCGGGTTGGTGATGCAGATGACAAAAGCATCGGGCGCGTTGGCGGCGATGCCTTCACCGACCGACTTCATGACTTTCAGGTTGATGCCCAGCAGGTCATCACGGCTCATGCCTGGCTTGCGTGGGACACCTGCGGTGACGATGCAAACGTCGGCGCCTGCGATGTCCTCGTAGGACTGGGTGCCTTTCAGCTTGGCGTCGAACCCTTCGGAAGGGCCGGATTCTGCGATATCCAGCGCCTTGCCTTCCGGAGTGCCCTCGGCGATGTCGAACAGCACGACGTCACCGAGTTCCTTCATTGCTGCGAGGTGGGCGAGCGTGCCGCCGATCTGACCTGCGCCGATCAGCGCGATCTTGGGTCTGGCCATTTGGAAAATCTCCGGTCGGTATTGAAATCGCGGTTTTGCTAGTCCTAAAACCGGCGCTGCGCAAGCCTTCTGCGGCGCGGCATGCCACCGCATACCGTTTGCATGTCTCCTACCGATTGCGCTAAACCGCCTGTGACTCATGCATATTTACGGGACACCGCATGTTCGAGATGGACCTGATGTTTTTTGCCGTGGCGATCCCTGCTGTGATCTTCGCCGGCATCTCGAAGGGTGGGTTCGGCTCGGGGGTGGCGTTTGCCGCATCATCGATTCTGGCACTGATCCTGACACCGGGACAGGCGCTTGCACTGATGTTGCCAATTCTGATGGTAATCGACGTCGCTACGCTGGGCCCCTATTGGAAACGCTGGAGCTGGCCGGATTCACGCCTGCTGATCGTGGGGGCAGTACCCGGTGTGGCAGTGGGCGCCTGGCTGTATCGCGCCACGAATGACGACCTTCTGCGCCTGCTGATCGGAGGAATTTCAGTGGGGTTCGTGATCTGGCATGTGGCCCAGAGAAAGGGCTGGATCCGCGGCTTTGCCAATCGTCTACCGCCATTTGCGGGAATTTTTGCGGGGTTGGTCGCCGGGTTCACCAGCTTTGTCAGTCATGCGGGCGGCCCACCCGCCGCCGTCTATCTGATCTCGCAGCGTCTGTCTAAAACCGAGTTTCAGGCGAGCACTGTGCTGGTCTTCTGGGTCATCAATGTCGCTAAATTCATTCCGTATGCCTATCTGGGTCTGTTCACATGGCACACTGCGCTGGCCGACTTGTTGCTGGCTCCATTTGCCGTGCTTGGTGCATGGCTGGGTGTGCGCGCGCATTTCATGATATCCGAACGCTTGTTCTTCGGTATTGCCTACGTTTTGCTGATGCTGACCGGAACAAAACTGATCTGGGAGGCCCTGAGCTAGACATTGGGCGGCAGTGCTTCGGCCATATCTTCGTAGGACTGGCCCGAAGCCACAAGGCAGGTCATTCCATCCGGTAATGTCACCGTAATAGTCCAGCTTCCGCTTTGATCAGAGGCAAAGACTTCCATCACCGCACCTTGTCGGGCGATGCCAATGCTCTTACGCGTTTCGCCATAAGTCTCGGCCAGTCGAGTTATGACCTCGTCGCGGGGGGCGCAGCTTTGAGCCTGCACCTGCTGGGCGGCCAGAACCATGATACCCAGCCCCATTGTCATATTGAACAGCGTCTTGCTCATCGGTGAACCCTTTTGATTGCGATCTGCCAAGACGGTGACCGTTGCAGACCGAAATACGGTTAAAGGAACGCACGTTGCGTCGTTAATGCTGCGGTGCGGCAAGTTTGCGCTTGAACTTTCCTGCAGAAAATGCCCCATTCTGCGCAACATTATTTCAAGAGGCCGAAGCCAATGGACTCCCGTCAGCGACCCTACCGTTCCGTATTGTACATTCCCGGTTCCAAAGACCGGGCGTTGGACAAGGCCCGCAACCTGCCTGTTGATGCGGTTATTTTTGACCTCGAAGATGCGGTCACGGCGGACGAAAAAAACAACGCGCGTGAAACGCTCGGGGCTGCCTTGGCTGCTGGCGGTTATGGGGCGCGGGTCAAGATCGTACGAATCAATGGCCTAGATACCGAATGGGGCCGGGCCGATGCCCAAGCCGTGCGGGACATGGACGTGGATGTGGTTCTGCTGCCCAAAGTGAATTCTGCCGCAGATGTGGATGCATTGGCTGCAATAACCGGTGATCTGCCGATATGGGCCATGATGGAGACGCCGCGCGGGATGCTGAACGCCGCCGAAATTGCCGCGCATCCGCAGATGGCGGGCTTCGTCATGGGCACCAACGATCTGGCCAAGGAATTGCAGACACGGTTCCGCCGAGACCGCCTGCCGTTGCAGACGTCGCTGGGCCTGTGCCTGTTAGCCGCCAAGGCCGAGGGGCTGATCATCGTAGATGGCGTCTATAACGCCTTCAAGGACAGCGAAGGCCTGGCGGCCGAATGCGCGCAGGGCCGCGATATGGGCTTTGACGGCAAGACCCTGATCCATCCCGCACAGGTCGATGTCACCAACGACGCCTTCGCCCCATCGGATGAGGAAATCGATCTGGCACGCCGCCAGATCACCGCGTTTGAAGAGACCGAAGCACAAGGGCAGGGCGTCGCGGTCGTCGATGGCAAGATCGTGGAAAACCTGCACGTTGCAACCGCCCGTGAAATTCTGGCAAAAGCAGAGGCGATTTCAGCTTTGCAAGCGGGGTAAGCCAGCATGGGCTTTGTTCTTCTGATTCTTGGTGTGGCGCTCTGGTGGGCCGCACATCTGTTCAAACGCGTGATGCCGGACCAGCGCGCGGCGATGGGCAAAGGCGGTGCCGGCGCGGTGGCGCTGGCACTGCTGGCGTCAATCCTGTTGATGATCTTCGGTTATCGCATGACCGATTTCATCCCAATCTGGTCGCCGCCGACCTTTCTGATCCACGTCAACAACCTGCTGGTGCTGATCGCTATCTATATGATGAGCCCCGCAGGCCAAAAGGGTCGTCTGCTGAACAAGCTGCGTCACCCGATGCTGGGCGGCATGAAGCTCTGGGCCTTTGCGCATTTGCTGGTCAATGGTGATCTGGCCTCAATCGTCCTGTTCGGCGGCTTGCTGGCCTGGGCGGTGGTCGAAGTGATCGTGATCAACAAATCCGAGCCGGACTGGACACCGGGCGAGCCGGGCACTTACGGCAAGGATGCGATGTTCTTTGTCGCGTCGATCGTTCTGCTGGGCATTATCGGCTATATTCACGGGTTGGTCGGCCCGTCGCCGTTTGGTTCATAAAGGTTTGACAACATGGCAACACTCTATCGTCTGCTGACCGAGGAAGACACCGCAGCCTTCTGTCACAAAGTGTCGGACGCGCTGGCAAAAGGGTGGGAGCTGTATGGCGACCCGTCCTATGCCTTTGACACTGCAAACAACGTGATGCGTTGTGCGCAGGCCGTGACCAAAGAGGTTGCGACCGACTATTCCCCTGAAATGAAACTGGGACAGCAATAATGGCAAAAACCAATCCGGGCCGTTTCTTCGAGGATTATTCTGTAGGGCAAGTGCTGCACCACGCGGTGCCTCGCACCGTGACCGATGGCGAACGGGCGTTGTATCATGCGCTCTATCCGGCGCGTCATGCTCTGTATTCCTCGGATGAGTTCGCCCGGAAGTGTGGCCTGCCGCAAAGCCCGATCGATGATCTGGCGGCGTTTCACGTGGTGTTTGGCAAGACTGTCCCTGATGTATCGCTGAATGCAGTGGCCAATCTGGGCTATGCTGAGGGGCGTTGGTTGAAGCCGGTTTATCCCGGCGATACGCTGCGGTCGGAATCCGAAGTGATTGGGGTCAAGCAGAACTCGAATGGAAAAACCGGTGTGGTGTGGGTGCGAACCCGTGGCCTGAACCAGCGCGATGAGGTGGTTATTGAGTATGTCCGCTGGGTGATGGTGCGCAAATCGAACCCTGACGCGCCCGCCCCGGACACGGTGGTGCCCGAGTTGAAACAGGCGCTGGAGCCTCAGGATCTGGTTGTGCCACAAGGGCTGAACTTTTCCTCCTATGAATTTGTTCAGGCCGGTGAGGCGCATCGGTGGGGCGATTACGCGATTGGTGAAAAGATTGACCATGTGGACGGCGTCACCGTGGAAGAAGCCGAGCATATGCTGGCCACGCGGCTTTGGCAGAACACTGCCAAGGTTCATTTCGATCTGACCTTCCGCCCCGAAGGCCGTCTTATCTATGGCGGGCACGTGATCTCGATGGCGCGGACCCTGTCGTTCAATGGATTGGCAAATGCGCAGATGATCGTCGGGTTGAACGGTGGCGCCCATGCCAACCCTTGCTTCTCAGGCGATACCATTAAGGCCTGGTCTGAGGTGCTGGACAAAGCCGAAACCGGCATCCCCGGCGTTGGGGCGGTCCGGTTGCGGCTGGTCGCCACGAAGGGTGGAGAGCCATTCGAGTTGAAAAATGACGATGGCCGATATCTGCCCAACGTTCTGTTGGACCTCGACTACTGGGCTTTGATGCCAGTCTGACCCCACATTCATTTGAACGCAGCCTGCAATATTCGTGCTAGGCTGCGACCATGTCTCTGCTTCGCTCTTTCGTCGCCTGTTTCTTTCTGGCCCCGACCGCCGAGGCGTGTGATCTTGCTTTGGCTCTGGCCGTTGATGTCTCGGGATCGGTGGATTCGAACGAATACCGCATACAAATGGACGGCCTGGCCGCTGGATTGCGTGACCCCATCGTCTCCGAGGCGCTGGTGCGCGGGAATGCGCGGTTGATGCTGGTCCAATGGACCGGAGCCTCTCGTCAGAAGGTGACGATCCCCTGGACACATATGGATAGCTTTGAAGCCATAGATAGTTTCGCCAGACAGGTGGCTGCGGATGCTAGAGTCTGGCGCAATTTTTCGACTGCAATCGGTGAGGCGCTTGAGACCACAATGTCCAGTTTCAGCGAGGTAACCGAATGCAAACGGCACCTGATTGATATCTCGGGTGATGGGGTTTCCAACGAAGGGGTTGAACCGTCCGAGATTCACGATGTGTTGCGTGGGAAAGGTGTCACGGTAAATGCCATCGCCATCGAGGAAAGCGAACCCGACTTGACGGCCTATTTCTTTGAGAACGTCATTGTAGGTGAGGGAGCGTTTGTCGTTTCGGCGGCCGGGTTCGAGGATTATCCGGCCCGCATCCGAAAGAAACTGTTGCGGGAAGTGACCGAGCAAACGGCCGGTCTGAAATAAGTGTGGCAGGGATTCGGAGCTGCAGGCGCTAACATCTGTTTCGTCTTATTTGATTTGTGATCACAAGAATATTTTGTGTGATCACTTTATCGCTTAATCTGTCATTTTGCGCGAATTCTGAGCTTTTTTGCAGCTGCAGCACGTGACAGTGTCGCAAAAACCAGTAAAACCTTCGGAAGCCAACCGAAAAGGAGCCGCCATGAGCGATGTAAATCGGGGCAACCGCCCGCTCTCACCGCATATCCGCATCTACCGCCCACAGATGACGTCTCTGTCGTCGATCATGGTTCGGATGACTGGATTGGCCGTGTTCGCAATCGCAGCACTTGTGGTGTGGTGGCTGTTGGCGGCGGCAACCTCTGAGGCGGCCTTTGCAGGCATAGACGGATTTCTGCGCAGCTGGTTCGGTGATCTTGTCATGACCGGAGCCGCCTGGGGTTTGTGGTACCACACATTGGGCCGGTTGCGTCATGTCTTTTGGGATTTCGGCTACTGCCTGGATGTTGATCTCTCTGAAAAGCTGGGATGGGGCATGTTTGTTGGTGCCACGATCCTGACCATCATCACCGTTCTTGTGGTTTAAGGAGACGTTCGATGCGATACCTGACTGACCGTAAACGCGCCGAGGGTCTGGGAGCGGGCAAATCCGGAACCCAAACACATTGGAACACAATGGTCCGGGCCATGATCCTGACCGTTCTGATTCCTCTCTTCATCGTCACATTTGGTGCCGGTCTGGGCGGAACCTACGAAGAGGTTCTGGCTTATTTCAGTCGCCCCTTCCCGGCGATCGTATGCGCGCTGACACTGATCGTTGCCCTGTTGCAGCTGATGTACGAAGCGCAGGAGGCCATCGAAGACTATATCCATGGTGTCGCCGAAAAAGTGACGCTGGTTGCGATGTGGGCGTTTGGCTACACGCTGATGGTTGCAGGGCTGTTCGCCCTGGTGAAACTCGCCCTGTGATGATGCGCGGTAAGGAATAAGTACAATGACAGCAGCATATGAATATGAAACCCACGAATACGACGTTGTTGTCGTAGGCGCAGGTGGTGCAGGTCTTCGCGCAACGCTGGGTATGGCGGAACAGGGTCTGCGCACGGCATGTGTTACCAAGGTGTTCCCGACCCGCTCGCACACGGTTGCCGCACAGGGCGGCATCGCGGCGTCGCTGTCGAATATGGGTCCTGACCACTGGCAGTGGCATATGTACGACACGGTCAAGGGCTCGGACTGGCTGGGCGACACCGACGCGATGGAGTATCTGGCCCGCGAAGCGCCAAAGGCGGTGTACGAGCTGGAGCATTACGGCGTGCCCTTCAGCCGGACCGAAGAAGGCAAGATTTATCAGCGTCCCTTTGGTGGCCACACCACCGAATTTGGCGAAGGCCCCGCCGTGCAGCGGACCTGTGCCGCCGCTGACCGGACTGGCCACGCGATCCTGCATACGCTCTATGGTCAGTCGCTGAAAAACAACGCTGAGTTCTACATCGAGTATTTCGCCATCGACCTGATCATGTCCGAGGACGGGCAATGTCAGGGCGTTGTCTGCTGGAAGCTGGACGATGGCACCATGCATGTGTTCAACGCCAAGATGGTGGTGCTGGCGACTGGCGGCTATGGCCGGGCGTATTTCAGCGCCACTTCGGCCCATACCTGCACCGGTGACGGTGGCGGTATGGTGGCCCGCGCGGGCCTTGCGCTGCAGGATATGGAGTTCGTTCAATTTCACCCGACCGGCATCTACGGCTCGGGCTGTCTGATCACCGAAGGTGCGCGGGGTGAGGGCGGGTACCTGACCAATTCCGAAGGCGAACGGTTCATGGAGCGCTATGCGCCTCAGTACAAAGACCTGGCACCGCGCGACTATGTCTCGCGCTCGATGACCATGGAAATCCGCGAAGGACGTGGTGTGGGTGCAGAGGGCGACCACATCCACCTGAACCTCAGCCACTTGCCTGCCGAGGCATTGGCCGAACGTCTGCCCGGTATTTCCGAAAGCGCCAAGATCTTTGCCGGTGTTGACGTGACCAAAGAGCCGATCCCGGTTCTGCCAACCGTGCATTACAACATGGGCGGTATCCCGACTAATTATTGGGGTGAGGTTCTGAACCCCACCGCCAAGGACCCCACCGCTGTGGTCCCGGGCCTGATGGCTGTGGGTGAGGCTGGCTGCGCCTCGGTCCATGGGGCGAACCGTCTGGGCTCAAACTCGCTGATCGATCTGGTGGTCTTTGGCCGCGCGGCGGCGATCCGGGCCGGCAAGGTTGTGGATGCCGATAGCGCCAACCCGGTTCTGAACCAAGGGTCGGTCGACAAAGCCTTTGATCGTTTTGACGACGTCCGTAACGCCAGCGGAGCGATCCCGACTGCCGATCTGCGGCTTGAGATGCAAAAGACCATGCAGGCTGACGCGGCCGTATTCCGCACCGCCAAAACCATGGCCGAAGGCGTTGACAAGATGACGGCGATTGCCGCCAAAATGGACGACCTGAAAGTCACCGACCGCTCGCTGGTCTGGAACAGCGATCTGATGGAAACGCTGGAACTGACCAACCTGATGCCAAGTGCGCTGGCCACCATCGTCGGTGCCGAAGCGCGCAAGGAAAGCCGTGGTGCCCATGCGCATGAGGATTTCAGCGAACGCGACGACAAAAACTGGCGCGTTCACACGGTGTCCCGCGTAGACGGTAATAAGGTGAACCTCAGCTATCGCCCGGTGATCGTTGATCCGCTGAGCACCGAAGCGGAAGGCGGGATCAGTCTGAAGAAAATCGCGCCCAAGGCGCGGACTTTCTGATGTGATTGGGCAGTCCGCGACCAACCACCGGACTGCTCAAATTCTATGGGTAAGTAATATCTGTACTTAGCCAATCGGCTATGGCGAGATGAATGTTTCAATGTACTCATTCACATCGGCTTCAGAGATTTCCTGACGCTGTGCCAATATATCGAGAATTTTCAGGCTGACATCTGTGAACCTAAAAACACCTTCGGTTAGAATTGCCAGTCGCTTTAGTATCTGGCTGTTCAGCTCTGCAGGATCAGACAAGTCTCTGAGATAGATAATGTCCCCGTCCAGCATTTGTGTCGATTCAAAGTCCGAAAGAACTCCTGACCATTTCGATATGACCAGCCTGTTCTCGATATGCGCAAAACTATGGGGCAAAAACCCCAATTTTCTGAGAAATGTGTCAACCTCGCCAAAACCTGGCTGATTCTCGTACAATGGAAAAAACGATACTTCGGTCTGTATGGCGGCGACATTTTTCAGCGTGTTTTCCGCCGAGGTAAACACCGAAAGTTCGGCGCCCTGAATGTCAATTTTCAGAAAATCCACTGGACCCAAACCTGCGATATCATCCAGCCGCTGGGTTTGCATCTCCATACTGCCAATTTGCCTTGCAGCTTTGCGTAGGCCGCGCAGGTAAAAAAGTGTTTTTTCCCTTATTTTCAGCAAGGATGTCAAACCCGAGCCCTTGTAGATATTCAACAAGGCCGGTTTGCCGTCTCCGACTGCAAAGTTGAAATACTCTTCATTTTCACCTTTATTGCGGACGACCTCTTTCATCGTATTTTCCTGAGGTTCGAAACCGACGACATTGCAAAATTTGTTCTTTAGTAGGTCTCGGTAAGGGGCGTCATGGCGCATTGGATTGGCGCCAATATCGGCAATGCGTACAATACTGGTCAAATCTAGAAGATCGTACAAAGCAGAAATGCGGGCGTTGAAAAGATTATCCATTTCTTAGAACCGTAAGCGCTTCGGCCAACTTGCGGCTGATCCGCTCTGGCGCGCGTTCCTGAGCGAATTCGAAGCACGCCCTACGTTTTTCAGCGAGTTCTGAATCGGACATTTCCATCACCTTCATCATCATGCGGATCAGTCCTCGAGGGTTTTGTGCCGGATACAGTAGATCATGACAGGATTCTGGGGTCGTCTGGCGGTGGGGTTCAATGTCCGGGGCGACAACTGGCAAGCCGAAGGTCATGGCAAGCATTGCGGTTCCAGAGGTGAAGGTTTGTGTAGATGGCAAAACATAGGCGTGAGCTTGGGAAAAAACACTCGGAATAGCCTCATCTTCTACGCGTTCGCCTATCACGGTTACGTTTGAAATGGCGTCCAGCCGTCGTACCAATCGCCGACTGGGCCGAAAGACTCGGCCTACCACTGACATATGAAAGTCGAAACCCCTGTTGGTTAGCTTCCGGATGGCGAAATGAAGCCGGTCCAACTCGCGGTTTCCGCGCATCGCGCCAAAGGTCAAAAAGTGAGTCTGATCGCGTGGTTGCATCAGGCGCGCAAGCGTGATTTCAGCGCTTTCATAAACGCCTAGATAGCTTGGGTGAGGGATCAGGCAAATCTTATTCGGCTCCGCGTCATATTGGGCGATCATATGTTGTCGCGCATTTGGGGTATGGACATGGATCATATCGACCAGCTCTGCCAACTTGCGTCGCGCCGCGTGAAATCCATCGTTGCCCTCACGCGCTGAATGCGCGGTGCGATTGTGAATGGTCCAGATGACGCGACCACCGTTTGATTTATACAGCACAAGTCCCGACACGGCATCTTGAAACAGGGCGTTGTTCGCGGAATCTTCACCATCCTTGATCGGAAACAGCCTGTCATCCCATTGGATATGCAGGATTCCGTGTTCGGTCTGAAATTCTGGTTTCGCAATCTCTGCAAAGTTCAGCTGTTTCATTGCAGCTAGAGAAAACTCTGGCTCGCATGCGCTGTACATCATGTTTTGATAGGGGTTTTTGGTGCCGTAGGGAATATTCAATACTCGTGTCTGCATACGGCACTCAGCTTTTTGCTTTCTCGAGTGCAGAATCCATGCACATAAGCTCAATGTAAAGGTGAAATCACCCATCTTTATTGACTGTTTTCAAGGCTAAATGGTTGGCTTTCGCACTTGCAGCGTGTATCTATACACGGGAATTTAGCGAGGTCGGAAATGGTACAACTCACCCTGCCAAAAAATTCTCGGATTACCACCGGAAAGACATGGCCCAAGCCAGAGGGCGCGACGAATGTGCGCAAGTTCCAGATCTATCGCTGGAATCCTGACGACGGTCAAAATCCCCGGGTGGATACCTATTTCGTCGATATGGACAGCTGCGGTCCGATGATTTTGGATGCGCTGATCAAGATCAAGAATGAGATCGACCCAACCTTGACCTTCCGCCGGTCTTGCCGCGAGGGCATTTGTGGGTCCTGTGCGATGAATATCGACGGGATCAACACGCTGGCCTGTATCTATGGCATGGATGAGATCAAGGGCGATGTGAAAATCTATCCTTTGCCCCATATGCCTGTGGTCAAGGACCTGATTCCGGACCTGACCCATTTCTATGCCCAGCACGCAAGCATCATGCCCTGGCTAGAAACCAAGACCAACCGGCCTGCGAAAGAGTGGAAGCAATCCATTGAAGATCGCAAAAAGCTGGATGGTCTTTATGAATGTGTGATGTGCGCCAGCTGCTCGACCTCGTGCCCAAGTTATTGGTGGAATGGCGACCGCTATCTTGGCCCGGCGGCTCTGCTGCATGCATATCGTTGGATCATTGACAGCCGAGATGAGGCAACTGGTGAGCGCCTGGATGAGTTGGAAGATCCGTTCAAGCTGTATCGTTGCCACACGATCATGAACTGCGCCAAAACCTGCCCGAAGGGTCTGAACCCTGCAAAGGCAATCGCCGAGATCAAAAAGATGATGGTCGAACGCACGGTGTGAGGCGGACTTGATCCATGTGCCTGCTGTGTTGCGGCAGGTGCAATTCCCATTTGCAAGAATATGTGGTGTGAACGCCTGCAGCCTGTCCTATGTTTGGCTCAGGGAGGAGTGATTATGTCACAATGGGATCACTCCGATGAGAACCAAAACCAACTCCGCTGATGCCGCCGAAGCCCTGGAATTGCTGGAACAGGCATGGGCCTATTATACGCCAGAAACGGTAATCCCCACTTCAGAGCGGATGCCAGAGCTGTTCGAATACGCAAATGCTGCCTGACCTGCGATTGCAGGGCTTGAAAACAACCGACTGATCAGCAAAGCAGGAGAATGCCTGTTATTCTTCTGCTTCTTGCTGCCGCCGTATTCGCCTATTTTCTGTGGCGCGCCCGCACTTCGTCACTGACGCGTGAATGCCGCTGGCGCCAGCACCGAAAAGAAGGGCAATGGGTCTGTTCGTTTTGCGGTGCTCAGACCGATGGGGCGGAAAGCCCCAAGCAGTGTTTAAAGGGATCGACCGGTAGATAGCCGATGCGGGACAGGGTCGACCCTGACCCAACCCGTTTGCTAAGCTTTTGGAAACGCCGCCTGAAGTGCGATCTCAACCATGTCGCCAAAGCTGCTTTCACGTTCGGACGATGGCAGAGCTTCTCCTGTCAGCAAGTGGTCGGAAACGGTCAGCACGGCAAGGGCCCGGCACTTGTGGCGCGCGGCCAGGATGTAAAGTTCGGCGGCTTCCATTTCGACGCCCAGAATGCCGTGACGCACCATCTGTTCGTTCAGATCGGGACGTTCATCGTAGAATACATCCGAGGAATAAATCCCGCCAACATGAGTTGGTGTTCCTTTGTTTGCCGCAGCCTGAAAGGCGGCCTGCAACAGGCTCCAATCCGCGCAAGGTGCAAAGTTGAGCTCTTTCATGATCCCCCGAGACGGAGTGCTGAGCGTGGTCGAAGTCATCGCCAAAATGACATCACGTATGTTCACACTGTCCTGCATCCCGCCACATGACCCTATACGGATCAAAGTTCTGGCGCCAAAATCGCGGATCAATTCATTCACGTAAATTGACAGCGAGGGCATTCCCATGCCGCTGCCTTGAATCGTCACCGGATTACCTTTCCAGGTTCCGGTGAAGCCCAACATGCCACGCACGTCATTCACCAGTTTGGCGTTATCCAGAAAAGTTTCTGCCGCCCATTTTGCCCGGTAAGGATCACCGGGTAAAAGAACTGTTTCAGCGATTTCGCCTTTTTCGGCGCCTATATGAATCGTCATTTCGTTATCAATTCCATTCAGATTTCCATATCCGAAATATCCGCTCCGGCTTTCAAAGCTTCGTGTACCCAATGCGGCTTGCGACCGCGTCCCGACCAGGTTTGATCGTGGTTGGATGGATTTCGGTATTTTGCTTTTGTTTTCGATATCTTAAGAGATTTCGAGGACCCATCAGAAAGTTCGGAAAGGGAAAACCCAAATTCCGCCGCGGCTTTCTGAGCGGCTTTCAAAGCCTCTTTCCTATCACGTCTTTCGGCTGCTTTCAGCGCCACATCTACATTGGCACGCAATTCCAACAGTTCATTGCGCGTCATCTTTTCGAGATTCATTCCCATTTACATTCCCCTGATGTTACCGAATTACAATGTCCCCGAAGAGTCACCGTAGTTCTAAAAGCATCCATTATCTATCCCTTTTGAGAAGGCGATAGATACGGGGAAAATGGGTGGCAAATCGGCGGTTATTCAGCGGCCAGGTTTTGCGGATCAACCAAGGAAACTATGTCGCCCATGATTGCATTCAACTCGAAGTTTTTTGGCGTGTAGATTTTGGCCACACCCATCGCTTTGAGTTTTTCAGCATCGTCATCAGGGATAATGCCACCGACAACAACAGGAACATCGTTCAGGCCCGCCTCGCGCAGACGGTTCAGAACGTCCTGAACCAACGGTATGTGACTGCCGGACAGAATCGACAGGCCGATCACATGGGCTTTGTCCTCGATTGCGGCGGCCACAATTTCCTCGGGTGTCAGACGGATGCCGTCATAGCTGATGTCCATACCGCAATCGCGGGCGCGGAAGGCGATCTGTTCAGCGCCATTTGAATGGCCGTCCAGACCGGGTTTCCCGACCAGGAATTTCAGGCGACGCCCCAGCTTGTCACTGACCGCGTCGACCGCCGCACGCAACTCCTCCAGCCCTTCGGTTTTGTTCGAGACCGAGCCGGAAACGCCGGTCGGGCCGCGATATGTGCCATAGACCTTGCGCATCTCTTCGGCCCATTCGCCGGTGGTGACGCCAGCCTTGGCGGCGACGATTGACGGCTCCATTACATTCGCACCGGATTGTGCGGCCTCACGCAAAGCGGCCAGCGCTGCTGCAACTGCCGCGCCATCCCGTTCGGTGCGCCATTCGTTCAGGCGGTTGATCTGTTCCTGCTCTACTGCCGGATCAACGACCATGATGCCGCCGTCTTCGGTTTCCAGGGGTGAGGGCTCGCCCTCGGTCCATTTGTTCACGCCGACCACAATGGTCTCGTTGCGCTCGATCCGGTTGAGGCGCTCTGCGTTGGAATCGACCAAACGGGACTTCATGTATTCGATCGAAGCGACAGCACCCCCCATCGAATCCAGGTTCGCCAGTTCGGCCCGCGCGCCCTGTTTCAATTCTTCGACTTTGGCGTCTACGGCCGGGTTGCCGTCGAACAGATCGCCATATTCCAGCAGGTCGGTTTCATAGGCAAGAATCTGTTGCATCCGCATCGACCACTGCTGATCCCACGGGCGGGGCAGGCCAAGGGCCTCGTTCCATGCGGGCAGCTGAACCGCGCGGGCACGGGCCTTTTTCGACAAGGTCACCGCCAGCATTTCGATCAGGATACGGTAGACGTTGTTTTCCGGCTGCTGCTCGGTCAGTCCCAGTGAGTTCACCTGCACCCCATAACGGAAGCGGCGGAATTTCGGGTTTTCTACGTCATAACGTTGTTGCAAGATTTCATCCCAAAGATCCACAAAGGCGCGCATTTTGCACATCTCGGTGACAAAGCGGATGCCGGCATTCACAAAGAACGAAATCCGTCCGCACAATGCTGGGAAATCCTCGGCCGGGACGCGCGGGCGCAACTCGTCAAGAACGGCGATGGCGGTAGCCAGCGCATAGGCCAGTTCCTGTTCGGGCGTCGCGCCAGCCTCTTGCAGGTGATAGGAACAGACGTTCATCGGGTTCCATTTCGGCACATTGGAATAGCAATACTCGGCCACATCCGCGATCATCTTGAGCGACGGTTTCGGCGGGCAGACATAAGTGCCGCGGCTTAGGTATTCCTTGATCAGATCGTTCTGAACTGTGCCCTGCAGTTTAGAGACATCGGCGCCCTGTTCCTCGGCAACCGCTATATAGAGCGCCAGCAACCAAGGAGCCGTGGCGTTTATCGTCATCGACGTGTTCATCTGTTCCAACGGGATCTGGTCGAACAAAACCCGCATGTCGCCCAGATGGCTGATCGGTACACCCACTTTACCAACCTCGCCGCGTGCCAGCGTGTGATCGCTGTCATAGCCGGTTTGCGTCGGCAGATCGAAGGCCACTGACAGACCCGTCTGACCCTTGGCCAGATTCCCGCGATACAGCGCGTTGGACGCTTTGGCGGTGGAATGACCGGCATAGGTTCGGATGAGCCAGGGGCGATCTTTCTGCGTCTGCGTCATAGCTGGGCCTCGTATTGCGGGTGGGCAAGAAAATTGCGTTCATGGGTTCTAAAGCGCAATTTTCGGGACATGTCAATTCGCTGCGTCGCGGCATTTCCGGTTGTGCCGATTGTGGGATGCAGCGATTGGTGGCAGGGTGCATTTATGACACAGACCGTGGAACTTCCGCTTTGGCTGTTTTTGTTGATCCTGGTATTCGCCGCGGTCACACTGGCCTCGCATTTTCTGTTTCCGTCTGTGCGCTGGTTTTTTCGCCGTAGGTTGGAGCGCGCAGTCAAACGCCTGAACACGCGCCTGCAGCGCCCGATACAGCCGTTCAAGCTGGCCCGACGCCACGATATGATTCAACGCCTGATCTATGATCCTCAGGTAGGGCAAGCCGTGCAGCAGCACGCACGTGAAGAAGGCATTCCCGAAGCGGTCGCCTTTGAGCAGGCTCAGCGGTATGCGCGCGAGATCGTGCCTTCTTTTTCCGCCGTTGCCTATTTCAGTATCGCCATCCGGTTGGCGCGGATTCTGAGCAACGCCTTTTATGATGTACGGCTTAGTTATCAGGATGAAGATGCCCTGAAAGATATTGATCCAAATGCGACAGTTGTTTTTGTGATGAACCACCGCAGCAACATGGATTATGTGCTGGTCACCTATCTGGCGGCCCAGCAATCGGCTTTGTCTTATGCTGTTGGCGAATGGGCGCGTGTTTGGCCGCTCAGTCGGTTGATTCGTGCGATGGGGGCCTATTTTATTCGCCGCAAGTCCGGCAGCGAACTCTATCGTCAGGTATTGGCCTGCTATGTCCGGCATGCCACCGATGCCGGTGTCACACAGGCCATGTTCCCCGAAGGCGGGCTGAGCCTGACGGGGGCTATGGCACGCCCCAAGCTGGGGCTTTTGAAATACATAATCGATGGTGCCAGCGCGGATGGGGCGGATGTGGTGTTTGTTCCCGTTGCGCTAAACTATGACCGGGTTCTTGAAGATACGATCCTGACCAAGGCCGCACTTGGCAATCAAAGGCAATTTCGTGCCCGGATCGGGGTCATAACTGGGTGGATATTGAAACAAATAGGTAGGCGCCTAACCGGTCGCTACCAGCGGTTTGGATTTGCTGGGGTGCGATATGGTCACCCTATCTCGTTGAAGGAATTTCGCACCGCCCATGACGATGTGATGACTGATCTCGCGCGCGAACTCATGCAACGGATCAAAGAAGCGATTCCGCAGGCGCCTGTTCCTGCAGCGTGCTGGCTGGTTCGCACCAAAGGAGAAATGCCCGAAGACGAGCTTAAAAGCTTGATCACCGGGTTTTTGCAACGTGACGGAACTTTGGGTGATCAGGATGAGTCTGCGGTTTCAGCTGCCTTGGATCAGCTGGTCGAACGCAGAATTCTGAAACGAGAAGGTGGGAAAATATCTCAATCCGGGCAAAGGGTTGATCTGCTCGACTACTATGCAGCCTCAGCCCCGATTGGCGACGGCTGGCCTGATGCTGCGGCAGCGAAAGAAGTTTCTGCAGGCGCTGGGTCATAAAATTACAAAAATGATGCAAAATCTATTGCATTATTTCCTTCAGGCCAATATCTCATCATCCAACGCAAGCGCTTCTGCATCGCGGCAAACAGGAATGAGAAATAAGGAGGCCAACATGGCTCTGGACACCGACAGCGGTATCGCAACTTACGACGCGCCGGAAAAAGACCTCTATGAAATGGGTGAAATCCCTCCGATGGGGTTTGTGCCTAAGAAAATGTATGCATGGGCAATCCGTAAGGAACGCCACGGGGAACCGGATACTGCGATGGTCCAGGAAGTCGTGGACGTACCAGAGCTGGACAGCCACGAGGTGTTGGTTCTGGTGATGGCGGCGGGCGTTAACTATAACGGCGTCTGGGCATCCCTGGGCAAGCCGATCTCGCCCTTTGACGGCCACAAGGCTCCGTATCATATCGCCGGTTCTGACGCTTCGGGGATCGTATGGGCCGTGGGTTCGAAAGTAACGCGCTGGAAAGTGGGCGACGAGGTTGTCATTCACTGCAACCAGGACGATGGCGACGACGAACATTGTAATGGTGGCGATCCGATGTATTCGGACAGCCAGCGGATCTGGGGTTATGAAACGCCGGATGGGTCTTTTGCACAGTTCACCAACGTTCAAGCCCAGCAGTTGATGCCGCGCCCCAAGCACCTGACCTGGGAAGAAAGCGCTTGCTATACTCTGACGCTGGCGACCGCGTATCGGATGCTGTTCGGGCACGAGCCGCATGATCTGAAGCCGGGCCAGAACGTTCTGGTCTGGGGTGCCTCGGGCGGCCTGGGCTCTTATGCGATCCAGCTGATCAATACCGCAGGCGCCAACGCAATCGGCGTGATCTCGGACGAAAGCAAGCGTGACTTTGTTATGGGGCTGGGCGCCAAGGGCGTGCTGAATCGCAAAGACTTTAACTGCTGGGGTCAGTTGCCCACAGTAAACACACCGGAATATGCGGACTGGTTCAAAGAGGCGCGCAAATTCGGCAAGGCGATCTGGGAAATCACCGGGAAAGGCAAGAATGTCGACATGGTGTTTGAACATCCCGGCGAAAGCACATTTCCGGTGTCGACCTTTGTCGTGAAAAAAGGTGGTATGGTTGTGATCTGCGCCGGTACCACCGGCTATAACCTGACTTTCGACGTTCGCTATATGTGGATGCATCAGAAACGCCTGCAAGGTTCGCATTTTGCGCATCTCAAGCAGGCTGCTGCCGCGAACCAACTGATGGTCGAACGCCGTCTGGATCCCTGCATGTCCGAAGTGTTTGCCTGGGGTGAATTGCCCGACGCGCATATGAAGATGATGCGGAATGAGCATAAACCAGGCAACATGTCGGTTCTGGTTCAGGCGCCGCAGACGGGCTTGCGCACGCTTGAAGAGGTTCTAGACGCAAAAGGCTGAGCCCCCAAAAAAAAGAATATTAGCACCCGCGAATTGCATCGAGCGAGCGCGGGTGCATCTATTTCTAGGCATTAGGCAATAATTACAGTGGGTTGCGAAATCGTGACCCGCTAGTTTTGGGGAGTAGAAACCAGTGAATAGGCTTAAAAGCATCTCACATGTTATGGTTGTGTTAACCCTTCGTTAACCGTTTCGGAGAGACTTTAGATGGCGCATAATGAGTGGATACTGGACGTTTTGTCGGACCTCAACGCCTTCGCTGTTGAAAACGGTTTGACCGCACTTGCCGAGCAGCTTGATGATACCAAGTTGATCGCAGCGGCCGAGATTGCGTCCATGCAGGATAAGGCACAGGCGCCCGCGAATGGGAACACAACTCGACATGAGTCAGGTCCTAGAGGACTTGGAAAGCACCAACACGCTTGACGAGTTGGGCGATGTAGCCGTTCGATTGCGCGACCGGCTGCAGGTTGAACATCTTATCTATCATTGGGTTGATGGTGCCGGGGATCAATACGGCTATACAACTTACCCGGACGCTTGGGCCGAGCGATACCGTGAGCGGAATTATCACCGCATAGATCCGGTGATCCTGGGGTGTTTCCAACGGTTCCACCCGGTTGACTGGAAATTGCTGGACTGGTCTGGAAAAGTGGCGAAAGCCTTTTTGCAAGATGCCCTTGAACATGGAGTTGGCAATCAGGGTTATTCGATCCCCATCCGGGGGCCGAACGGCCAGTTTGCCTTATTCACAGTGAATCACTCATGTGATGATGAGAAATGGAAGTCCTTCATCGAGGCCCATGGCCGCGAGCTGATTTTGATCGCGCATTACTTTAACCGAAAGGCTCTGGAGTTCGAAACCGACAGGCAGCCGGATACGACCCGGGGCCTGTCGCCTCGTGAGACGGATGCCATGACCTTGCTGGCGCTTGGATACAGCCGGGCACAAGTCGCGCACTCACTGTCAATCTCGGAACATACGCTGCGTGTCTATATTGAAAGTGCGCGTGCCAAGCTTGGGGCGCAGAACACAACCCATGCCATCGCAACAGCACTCAGCCGTGGATTAATAGTGGTTTAACAAGCGCGCGCGCCAAAAACGGGAAATTAACCACGACTTTGTACCCCCTTCGTTCCTGCACAGGACGACAAGGGGAAAAGTCATGTTGCGCTATTTGTTTGCCGACGAACTACATAAGTTTCCGAATTTGGCCCAAGGGATGTTCCGGGATCGAGCGGATCAGTTCAAAACGCGGCTGGGCTGGGATGTTCACGTGGACGAAAAAGGAGAAGAGCGGGATCAGTATGATGACCTGAATCCGCTCTATGTCATCTGGGAAGAAGAGGATGGCAGTCATGGGGGGTCAATGCGGGTTTTGCCGACGACAGGACCTGTCATGGTGAATGAGGTGTTTGGGCATCTGACAGGAGGTAAGCCTGTCCACAGCCCGCTGATCTGGGAGGTGACGCGGTTCTGCCTGTCACGAACGGCCAGTGCCCATACTGCCGGTGCCATCATGCTGAGCGGCGGCGAAATCATGGAAGGGTTCGGGCTGACCCATATAGCTGGCGTCTTTGATGCGCGCATGATTCGGATCTACCGTCTGATCGGATCGTCTCCAGTCGTTCTGGGGTCGCAAGGGAAAGGGCGTGATCAGATTTCGGTTGGGCTCTGGCCCTATTCGGCCGAGGATTGCAATCGGGTGGCTGAACGGGCGGGCATCCCACGTGAGCTGTCCAGGATGTGGTTCAAAGCCGCGTTTGGCACTGTCCGGCAACACCGGTTTGCCCTGTCCGCCTGACGGGGTCTGAAAGCCAATTCCATATCTGGCGATAGCTGGCGTGGCCCTGTAGGGTCGCGCCATGTCTATACCCACAGTAACCTTTTCTGACGATCAAGCCGCCGCCTATGACAGCATTTCCGAGATGCTGAAATCTGCTGGTGTGGACCTGGATGATGATGCCCTGCTGAAAATGCCCGGCAATGGCGAATCCGGGGTGATGGCCGTGATCGGCAAGGCGGGTTCAGGGAAAACGCTACTGCTGGCAGAGCTTTACAAAGCATTGGCTGACGCGGGTCTTCAGATTGTTTCCGGTGATTTCGAAAGCCGCAAAGCGCGCGAGAAACGCAGCTTGGCCATTCTTGCGCCAACGAACAAGGCCGCTAGTGTTTTGCGCCTGCGGGGTGTGCCTGCGACCACGATCCACCGCATCCTCTATACGCCGGTATATGACCCGGAATATGAACGCATTGCCGAATGGCTGGCGGGCAACGGTGAGCGCCCCGAGGTTGAAGGGTTGACTGACGAAGCCCTGGACCGGGCGGCCGCTTTTTATCAGAACAACAAGTCGATCCCCGGCGCGCTGGCCGCTGCGGGCCTTCGTGGGTCCGACTTTATCACCGGCTGGAAACGTCGGGAGGAGCCGCTGGACATAGGCTTTGTAGATGAGGCCTCGATGCTGGATGACCGGCAGTTCGAAGACCTGAAAGAGATCTTTCCGACCCTGTTGCTTTTTGGCGATCCGGCGCAGCTCGCCCCGGTCAATCAGTCCGGCAGCATGGTATTTGAGACGCTGCCCGAGCCGCGAAAGCAGGTATTGCACAGGGTCCACAGGCAGACGGCAGACAACCCGATCCTGGACCTCGCGCATGCGCTGGCCGACCCTCAGATGGGGTTTGAGGATTTTGAACGGCTCGTCGAACAGACCGCCCGACAGGATCACCGTGTTGTTTGGGGGCAGCGTGTTGAAGTTGACCTGATGGCCCGCAGCCCGGTTCTGGTCTGGCGAAATGCCACCCGAATTCGCTTGATTCAGGCCTTCCGCAATGTTCACGCGGCACCCGACACCGAGCTTCTGGCGGGAGAGCCGCTGATTTGCGATGGAATCGAACTGCCGCTGAAGCACCGCAAGAAAAGGCTGGATCTTGAGGCGCGCGGGCTAATCAAGGGTGCTCAGGTCATCTATCTGGGGCCAGGACGAAAACCGGGGTTTTCGCGCCTGCATGTGATGGGGGCCGAGGATCCGCAGGTCAGCGCAGCGTCGATTGTCAAAATCGAAATGCCTGATGAGGAAGAACCGTTTATTCCATTTGCTGCGCGTATGGGGGCAACCTTTTTGCATGGCGCAGCAGTGACCATTCACAAGGCGCAGGGGTCGCAGTGGGACACGGTACAGGTGTTTGCGCCGGATATATATGCGGCTGCCCGGATGGGGCGAACCGAGGCTGGGCAACCTTTGTGGAAACGTCTGGCTTATGTTGCGATCACGCGGGCGCAAGAAAGGTTGATTTGGGTGGTGCGCAACAGGCTGGCCAAGCCCACTTATCCGCTGCGCGTGGATGATTTGCGCGCGGCTCCGGCGGCGACGCTGACCCTGGAGGCGGAAGAGATATGAAATCCATCATCATCACAGGCGCCAGTTCAGGCATCGGACGGGCAACTGCCGAGCTGTTTTTGGCCGAGGGCTGGGCGGTTGGGCTGCTGGCGCGCAGCGCGGATGTGCTGAACGAATTGGCTGAAAGGCACAAGAATGCGATCCCCCTGGTGACCGATGTTACCGACCCCACCGCTGTTTCGGGTGCTTTCGAGACATTCCAGAATGAGGCGGGACGTCTTGACGTATTATTCAATAATGCCGGAATCTTTGCCCCCGGCGGCACGATAGACGAAATCCAGTTGGAGGATTGGTACCAGAGCGTCAGCGTGAACCTGAACGGGATGTTCCTAAGCGCGCGCGAAGCCTTTCGCATTATGCGGCATCAGGCCCCTCAAGGGGGAAGGATCATCAATAACGGTTCGATCGCCGCGCATGTACCGCGTCCGAATTCGGTCCATTACACCGCTACGAAACACGCGATAACAGGCCTGACACGCAGCCTATCACTGGACGGGCGCGCCTTTGGTATCGCATGTGGTCAAATCGATATTGGCAACGCGCGAACACAGATGGTGCAAAACCTGGTTGAAAACGCCATCGCGGGAGGGCAGCAGCCCGACCCGACGATGGCTGTTGACGATGCCGCACGTTCTGTACTGCACATGGCGTCTTTGCCTGCAGAGGCAAACGTCCAGTTCATGACCGTCATGGCCACTACGATGCCCTATATCGGGCGTGGATAGGGCTTTAGTTCTCGCGCAATAGTCGGAAGGCTGTGGACGCTCCCCAACCCGCCGCGATGGCAATGACCAAAGACATCAGGCCATACCAGACCGGCTGCTGACGGGACATGTTGTAGAGGAACCGTTCCAGCCCGACCTTCCGCACGTCGATTGTGGTCTCGAACTGGGAAACAACCTCTCGGCCGCGGGTCAGGTATATGCGCGCGAAATAGGCGCCTTCGGTCAAATCGGCTGGCATGTCGATTGAGGTTCGGAACAATGTCTGCTCGTCCACCGCAACCGTATTTTCGCGGATAGAATACAGGCCCTCATCCTCACGGATGCGAACGACGGCCTCGGCAAAATTCTGCGCGCCCCGGATATTCATCGCGGCACCCACTGACCGAATGGCCCGTTCAATCGAGATCCTGTACCGCAAGTCTTCTGTATCTGACAGGATTTCTGTAAGCGGAGCGCTGGTGGCAACCGCATAAAAACTGGGCGCAAGGTCGACCAGGACGCTGTCGGTGTTGACCCAGATACCCAGCCTGCGTTCTTTTCGCCGGACCGTCACTGGGCTCGAGGGGCCTGCAACGGCCACGATAACTTGAAGCGGTGGGCCGGAAGGGATCGGCGTTTCACGTTTCACGGCACCGAAAATAAGAATTTCCGAGCCATCGAAATTCGCCGTGATGGCAACCCGGTCTTGGCTTAGGCCAAGCACGACCTGTTCCTCCTCGGCGATGGCCGGGGTGACACAGAGGGCGAGTAGCAGGATCAACCGTCTCAGCATGATCAGTGCCCTCCTGCGACGCCAAGCGAATAGAGCTCGGAGGGTTCCAGAAGCAGATCCAGCGCCAGTTTGCCACAAACCACCAAGACCAGTGCAGCCAGCAATACGCGCAGCTGCTCGGCAGGCATTCGTGCGCCGATCACCGTTCCGATCTGCGCCCCGATCACGCCGCCGACCAGCAACAACACAGCCAGAACAATGTCGACTGTGTAGTTGGTTGTCGCGTGCAGCATCGTGGTGAACGCTGTTACGAAAATAATCTGGAACAGGGAGGTGCCGACAACGACTTTGGTGGGCATTCCCAGCAGGTAAATCATGGCAGGAACCATGATAAAGCCGCCTCCGACACCCATGATCGCAGAAAGGATACCTACGCTAAGCCCGACCAGGACGGGGGGGATGACCGAGATATAGAGGCCCGATGTACGGAACCGCATTTTGAACGGCATCGCGTGAATCCAGCCGCGCTGACGACGTGCAACAGGGGCGGCGGTGCCCTTTTTGGATTTACGCAGCGCGTTCAGGCTTTCGATGAACATCAAGCTACCGACGACGCCCAGAAAGACCACGTAACATAGGGTTACGAGCAAATCGACTTGTCCGAGGCTTTTGAGATAATTGAAGATCACCACCCCGAACGCAGCACCGATCAGTCCCCCGACCAGCAATACCGTGCCCATCTTCAGGTCGACCGTCTTTCGGCGGAAATGGGCCAGAACACCAGAAAAGGACGAGGCGACAATCTGGTTCGCTTCGGTGGCTACGGCAACTGCTGGTGGGATGCCAATGAAAAACAACAGCGGGGTCATCAGAAACCCGCCGCCGACCCCGAACATCCCTGACAGGATGCCGACCATGCCGCCCAACCCCAGCAGCAGAAAGGCGTTTACGGAAACTTCAGCGATAGGAAGGTAAATTTGCATGAGGTACTAGTAATTAGGGCCAGCTGCGTCGCGCAATGTGACACATTCGACTTCTGGAATTTGTGAAAGGGTTCGTATCTGACGCGCAGAATCACGCCCTTGGCGAGGCAGGGTAGAGCAGGGCTGGCGGCTTGGACCAGTCTGAAACTGTGCATCCGCAGAAGGCGTTTTGACAGGGAGTATCCCCTTAGACCAAGCGCAAGACCTAGCATCCGGCACCCCGGCGAGAAACTCTCTCAAATCAGCTGTCACTGGAAACACATCCATGCCCCTTTAGAGCCGTTGCGGCATGTAAAATCAACTCTACATGCCGCCATGCAGCGAACAGGACTGACGTGTGTTTCAAACTGGACCTATTACCGCTCTTTTACATAGGGTTCGCCACCGGCTTTCGGTGGAACGGCCTTGCCGACAAAGCCGGCCAAAATGACGACGGTCAGGATATATGGCAGCGCATCCATGACCTGCACAGGAATCACCACGCCACCCAGGTCAATATTTTGGAACCGCAACGCAACGGCTTGCAACAGTCCGAACAGCAGGCAAGCCCACATCGCGTGCCATGGCCGCCATTTTGCAAAGATCAGCGCCGCCAGGGCGATGAACCCGCGACCGGCAGTCATTTCCTTGACGAATCCAGCTTGCAGGGCCGTGGCCAGATAGGCACCCGCAATGCCGCACAGCACGCCACAGATCGCGACAGCCGCAAATCTCAGCCCAACGACAGAAACCCCGGCCGTATCCACAGCGGCTGGGTTTTCACCCACCGCGCGCAGGCGCAGGCCAAAGCGGGTGCGGTACAAAACCCACCAGGTTGTCGGGACCAGGAGGAATGATACATAGACAAGGATTGAATGGCCGGACAGCAGCTCGGAATAGATTGGCCCAAGGAAAGGGACATCGCTCACGGCATCCGCAAAAGGGAAAGTGATCGGTTCAAAGCGCCCTCCGCCAAACAGCGAGGGGGTACGCCCGCCCTGCTTGAACCAGCTTTGCGCGATCAGGACCGTCAGCCCCGAGGCCAGAAAGTTGATGGCGACGCCCGAAATCAGCTGGTTGCCCCGAAAGGTAATCGAGGCCACCCCATGCAATGCGGACAGAACAAGCGAGGCCGCGATTCCGGCCAGCAATCCCAGCCAGACCGATCCGGTCACGGCGGCGACGGCGGCAGAAAAGAACGCCGCGATCAGCATCTTGCCCTCAAGCCCGATGTCGAAAATACCGGCGCGTTCGGAATACAGACCGGCCAGACATGCCAGCAACAGCGGCGTGGCCAAGCGGACGGTCGAATCGAGGACCTGGATGAGGGTAACGAAAGTATCCATCGCTTAGCCCTCCTTCCGCATGGCCAGGAACAGCTTCTCGAGCGGCATGCGGACCATGTTGTCAAGCGCGCCGGTGAACAGGATCACCAGGGCCTGAATGACTACGATCAGCTCGCGCGGGATAGACGTCCATAGCGCCAGCTCGGCCCCGCCCTGATAGAGGAAACCAAACAGCAGCGCCGCAAGGAAAACGCCAAACGGATGGGACCGGCCCATCAGCGCCACGGCGATACCGATAAAGCCAGCGCCCTCGGTCGAGTTCAGAACCAGCCGCTCTGCCTCACCCATCACGTTGTTCGTGGCCATCAGACCAGCCAGCGCGCCCGAGATCAGCATGGCGATGATGGTGATCCGTACCGGAGAAATACCGGCATAGACGGCACCGGTTTCCGAATGCCCATAGGCGCGGATCTCATAGCCCAGCCGGGTGCGCCAGATCAGCGCCCAGACGATCACACAGGCCAGGACTGCAACAAAGAATGAGATATTGGCGGGTGCGCCACGGAATACGACGTTTTCAGCGGTCGAGAACATCGACTGGAACGTCGGCAGATGCACCGCCTCGGGGAAGCGTGCAGTTGCCGGGTCTTGCGAGCCCTGCGGGCGCATGACGTTGACCAGCATATAGTTCAGCAAGGCAGCAGCGATGAAGTTGAACATGATCGTGGTGATCACGATATGGCTGCCGCGTTTGGCCTGCAGATAGGCCGGAATGGCCGCCCAAGCGGCCCCGAACACCATCGATGCGGCACAGGCGGCCAGCAAGGCGATGCTCCAATGCGGCCAGTCGATGTAAAGGCACACGACGGCCACGCCAAGCCCGCCCAGCATCGCCTGACCTTCGCCACCGATATTGAACAGCCGGGCATGAAAGGCGACCGCCACGGCCAGTCCGGTGAACATGAAATTCGTGGCGTAATATAGCGTATAGCCCCAGCCATAGGTCGATCCCAGCGCGCCGGTGACCATCAGGTTCACCGCTTCGATCGGGTTTTCGCCAATGGCGAGGATGACCAGCGCCGACAGGATTGCGGCCAGAAGCAGACTGATCACCGGGATCAGAACGACATCGGCCCATTTGGGCATTTTTTCCATGTTACGCTGCCTCTCCCGCAACACCGGCCATCAACAGGCCAAGTTCTTTTTCATCAGTTTCATGGGGCAGGCGTTCGCCCATGATATGTCCGTCAAACATGACCGCGATCCGATCCGACAGCGAGAATATCTCTTCCAGCTCGACCGAGACCAGCAGGATCGCCTTGCCCTGGTCGCGCAGGTCGACGATCTGTTTGTGAATGAATTCGATCGCCCCGATATCCACGCCTCGGGTCGGCTGACCGACCAACAGCAGGTCTGGGTTACGTTCGATTTCACGCGCGACGACGATCTTCTGCTGATTGCCGCCCGAAAAGCTTTTAGCCGACAGCCAGGGGTTCGGCGGGCGCACATCGAATTTTTCGATCTTGGCTTCGGTATCAGCGCGCAGCGCCGCATTATCCATGAAGATGCCGCGTTGATAGGCCGGGTCACGGTGATATCCGAAGGCCACGTTCTCCCAGGCGTGGAAATCCATGATCAGGCCTTCGCGCTGGCGGTCTTCGGGCACATGCGCAATGTGCTGCGCGCGCCGCGCCTGGCCATCTGACCCCACCCCGCTGAGCGCAAGCGGCGTGCCGTTCAGTTTGATCTGGCCCTGGCCCGGGCGCATCCCGCCCAGAACCTCTAGCAGTTCGGATTGGCCATTGCCGGCGACGCCTGCGATGCCCACGATCTCACCAGCGCGCACGTTCAAGTCGATGCCTTTGACACGCTCGACGCCCGCGCTGTCGAAAACACGCAGGTTTTCAATCTCGAGGATGGGCTTACCGGGCTGCGCCGGAACCTTGTCGACCTGCAGCAGAACCTTGCGGCCCACCATCAGCTCGGCCAGTTCTTCGGGGCTGGTCTCGGCGGTTTTCACGGTGGCCGTCATTTGCCCGCGGCGCATGACCGACACGGTGTCGGTGTTTTCCATGATCTCGCGCAGCTTGTGGGTGATCACGATGATCGTCTTCCCCTCGGCCCGCAGCCGGTCGAGGATGCGGAATAGCTGATCCGCCTCGGAGGGGGTTAGAACACCCGTCGGTTCGTCCAGAATCAGGATCTCGGCCTTGCGATACAGCGCCTTGAGGATCTCGACCCGCTGCTGCATCCCCACACCGATTTCGTCGATACGCTTGTCGGGGTCAACGAACAGTTCGTATTCTTCTTCCAGCTCTTTCAACTCTTTGCGGGCCTTGGTCAGGGACGGGGCCAATAGCCCGCCATCCTCGGCGCCCAGCACGATGTTTTCCAGAACGGTGAAATTCTCGACCAGTTTGAAATGCTGAAACACCATCCCGATGCCCGAGGCGATCGCGGCCTGGCTGTCAGGGATTTCGGTCTTTTGACCATTGATCCAGATTTCACCTTTGTCGGCTTTGTAAAAGCCGTAGAGAATGCTCATCAGCGTGGATTTGCCCGCACCGTTTTCACCGATGATCCCATGGATCGTACCGGGGGCGACGCTGATGGAAATGTCTTTGTTGGCCTGAACCGGCCCAAAGGATTTGGATATCCCTTTGAGCTCAATGGCGGGGACGGTCATGTCTTGTCCTCAGTTGCCGAAAGGACTGCCCGGTCATCCCGGTGCAGCAAAGTGGAATCGGGCCGGGAGCATCACCCCCGACCCGCGCGATATCAGAACTGCAGTGCTGGGCAGCTGTCGTTCTCGTAATAGCTGACAACTGAAACATTGCCGTCGATGATGTCCTGACGGGCTTTGTCGACTGCTGCTTTCATATCATCCGAAACCAGCGGAGCGTTGTTGTCGTCGATCGCATAGCCAACGCCGTCTTCGGCCAGACCCATGATATATACGCCGGTCTCAACGTTCTCGCCTGCGCTCATCGCCTCATAAACAGCGACGTCCACGCGCTTCAGCATCGAGGTCAGAACTTTGCCCGGGTGCAGGTGGTTCTGGTTGCTGTCGACACCGATTGACAGGATGCCTTCGTCAGCAGCGGTTTGCAGAACACCAACACCGGTGCCGCCAGCTGCGGCATAGACCACGTCGGCACCCTGGCTGATTTGTGCCTTTGTCAGTTCCGAGCCCTTAACCGGGTCGTTCCATGCCGCAGGCGTTGTGCCGGTCATGTTGGCAACCACGTTGATATCGGGGTTCACCGCCTTGGCACCCTGAGCATAGCCGCAGCCAAAGTGACGGATCAGCGGAACATCCATGCCGCCGATGAAGCCAACGGTACCGGATTCGGACGCCATCGCAGCCATCATACCAACCAGATACGAGCCTTCGTGTTCAGCGAAACCAACCTGACGCAGGTTGGGCGCGTCCAGCCAGGTTACGTCGACAACAACGAATTTCGTGTCCGGATAGTCGGCAACAACCGCGCTGAGCGGGTCAGCCATACCGAAACCCATGGTGATGATCGGGTTCGAGCCTGCTTCGGCAAAGCGGCGCAGGGCCTGTTCGCGTTGCGCTTCGGACTGCATTTCGATCTCGCGGTAGGTGCCGCCCGTTTCTTCCGCCCAGCGTGAGGCGCCGTTATGCGCGGCTTCGTTGAACGATTTGTCGAACTTGCCGCCCAGATCAAAGATCAGTGCCGGTTCGGCCAGTGCGGCACCCGCTGTCAGTGCAACCGCCGCTGCGGCGCCCATCAAGGATTTCATCAGGGTCATTTGTTACTCCCGTTTGTTTTTTTTCGGTTGGAGCCAAGATAGCCCCGTTTACCCACTGTTAGCGAGCATAACCGTTGTGATGGCGGGAATTAAGGCCGTTTGCAACCGCCGCGGTCAACAGATTTTTGACCATTTGGTCCAAGAAAATTCGCGGCCTGTCTCAGGTTAAATTGCATTCCATGACGATGGCATCAATTTTCTGATTATTTTCAACCGTATAGTAATTCTTGCGCGTGCCGCACACATGATACCCGCAATGCTTGTAAAGTGTAATCGCGGGCTGGTTGGCGATGGAAACATCCAGAATCGCCCGGATAGCGCCCAGTTTTTTGGCAGCCGCGTGCCATTCGACCATACGTTTCCTAGCCAGTCCCTGACGCTGAACTGTGGGATGGGTGGCAATCGTCAGCAGTTCGGCATCGTCAGCGATTGCCCGAAAAAGGGCAAAGGACTGGGTGTCGCCGACGATATGGGTAAAACGATTCTGCAGCAGCTCTGCAAACTCTGTGGCGGTCCAGGGGCGCGATTGTGTGAATGCTGCGGCGTGAGTATTTGCCAGTTCTTCGGGAGTCATCCGTCCAGCAACATCGGCGGTTGGTCCTTGGAGGGCGCCGCATCAGCGGGGCGTATGTAAAGAGGGGCGGGAGCCTCGGCCTTGGTCAGCCTTCTTTGTGCAGCCACTCGGGCAATAGCGCAGACCTGAGCGCTGGGGTTGTCGTTGAACATCAGTGTGCCCAGCGATTTTGCCTGATCAAGCTGGATCAGTGCTGGTTCCATATCAGGCTGCGAAACATAGACCTGATCTCTCGGCGCGCGAATTGCGGGCAACGCCTCGCCGTCCAGGGTGGCAAGCGCGTCAAAGCCCGACACACCGATGGCCGGTATCCCCAGACCTAAGGCCAGACCCCGCGCGGCCGAGACCGAGATGCGGATGCCGGTGAAATTGCCTGGGCCAATTCCAACGCCGATTGCCGACAGGTCGCGCCATGAGCATTGCTCTGATGACAGCACCTCTTCGAGCAGCGGCATCAGACGTTCGGCTTGTCCCCGCGACATGGGCTCGACACAAGACGCCACAATCCGGTCACCGCGCAACAAAGCGGCCGCGCAATGCGCGGCCGATGTGTCAAACGCCAGAATGAGTGGTTCAGACGGCAACAGGGCGCACCTCGGTCACTTCGGGAATGTAGTGACGCAGCAGGTTTTCGATCCCCATCTTCAACGTCAGGGTCGAGGATGGGCAGCCTGCGCAGGCCCCTTGCATGTGCAGGTAGACAACGCCGCGGTCAAAGCCGTGGAACGTGATGTCGCCGCCGTCCTGCGCGACTGCCGGGCGCACACGGCTGTCCAGCAGGTCTTTGATCTGGTTGACCACTTCGGCGTCCTCACCGCTGTGTTCAGCATGGCCCGAACCCGCATTGGCATCCGCGCCCATGATCGGCTGGCCGGACTGGTAATGCTCCATCACCGCGCCCAGAATGGCGGGTTTGATGTGGTCCCACTGGATGTCGTCCGCTTTGGTCACGGTTACGAAGTCATTGCCGAAAAATACCCCGGTCACGCCACTCACAGCGAAAATGCGGTTGGCCAGCGGCGACTTTTCCGCAGCCTCAGCCGATGGGAAATCTGCAGTGCCCGCTTCCAGCACGGTCTGGCCGGGCAGGAATTTCAGGGTTGCAGGGTTCGGTGTGGATTCGGTCTGGATGAACATGGCGCGGCTCCGTATCTGTTGTCTCTGATATGCGGGTCCACGAGCTGGAAGTCAAGAATTGGAACGATTCTAAATTTCCGCAGCTAAGCTTATCGCGTCGTCCAGCCGATCATCGCCCCAAAACAGCTCGTCCCCGACCAGAAAGCTGGGCGCGCCAAAAAGCCCTTTGGCCTGAGCGGTTTTTGTCTGCGCGATAAGCGCTGCTTTGATCGCCGGATTCTGGGTCTGGGAAAGTAAATCAGCGGCAAGCCCGGCTGAGCTGAGGCATCCGGCCAAAACAGCCTCATCCGCGATGTTCTGCCTTTGGGCAAATTCGGCAGAATAGACGGCGCGCACAAAGGCAGCTTTTTGCCCCTGATCTTCAATCGCCAATGTTAACCTGGCCGCTTTCAAGCCGTTCTGCGGAAAAGGATCGGGCCGGACAAATGGCAAGCCGCGCTGGGCGGTCAGGCGTTCCATATCCCGCCACATGTACCGGCCTTTTGCCGGGTACAGATTGAACGGAGAATTATCCCACCCTTGGGCTGCAAAGATCGGCCCCAGCAGAAAAGGCTGCCATTCGACCGACACCCCATGGCGGGCGGCGACCTCTTCGATACGCATCGCGCTGAGATAGGAATAGGTCGAGGCGAATTCGAACCAAAATTGAATGCTGCGCTGCATCGCTCTGGCCTCAGGTGATCGCTTCGAGCTTTTCTTTGCTTAGATCACCGGGAACAATAGTGATTGGGATGGGCAGGCTGCCTGAGTTTTTGGTCAGTTGAGTCACCAATGGGCCAGGTCCCTTTTTGTCGGTGCCTGCACCCAGAACCAGAACGCCGATATCAGGATCGGATTGCACATGCTCGATGATCTGGGCAACGGGCTCGCCTTCGCGGATGGCCAGTTCAGGATCAACGTCTTGCTTGTCGCGCATCCATTTTGCGAAAACTTCAAAATGCGCATGGATACGCTCGCGCGCTTCTTCACGCATGACGGTGGCAACACCGATCCAATGGTTGAATTCGTCCGGTGGGATTACCGACAGGATTGTTACGCCGCCGCCGGTATGGGCCGCGCGCATAGCCGCGAATCGCATCGCATTCAGGCATTCGCGACTGTCATCCAGAACCACTAGGAACTTGCGCATGGGTGTCCTCATTCATTTCCGGGGATCATGCCCGACTAGGTGCGTGCTGGCAACCAGAGCCTAACGCCCACTGGCGGCCCAGTCCCAATACAGGTCGCGTGCACGCCGGGCGATGGGACCGACCTGAAACCGGGTGTCCTCCAGCGCAGTCACCGGGGTGATCTTGCTCATGTTGCCAGTCATGAATACCTCGTCGGCCCCGTAGAAATCCTCGAAACTCAGAACCGCCTCATGCACAGCCACGCCGTCGGCCCGCAGGTTTTTGATATGTCGTGCACGGGTGATGCCAGCAAGGAAGGTGCCGTTGGGGACGGGGGTAAAGACCTCGCCGTCGCGGACCATAAAGATATTGGCGGTTGCGGTTTCGGCTACGTTGCCCAATGCGTCAGCCACCAGAGCATTCGAAAACCCGTTCGCACGTACCTCGTTCAGCATCCGTGCATTGTTGGGATACAGGCACCCGGCCTTGGCATTCACCACCGAGGATTCCAGTACCGGACGGCGGAATCGGGTCAGTCCCAGCGTGGCCGAGGCGGTCTCAGGCGCCATCGGAATCTCTTCCAGGCAGACAGCAAACCCGGTGCTGTTTTCCTGCGGTACGATCGCTGTCGCATCTCCGTCGATCCCCCAATACATCGGGCGGATATACACGGCCGCGTCGGGCGCATAGGTCTCAAGCCCTTCCAGCACGATCTCGACCATCTGGTCTGTGGTGACGGTGGAGGTCAGCATCAGCGCCTCGGCAGAGCGGTTCACGCGGGCGCAATGGGCGTTCAGGTCCGGGGTCAGCCCGTTGAAGAACCGCGCGCCGTCAAAGACGGATGATCCCAGCCATGCGCCATGATCCGCAGCGCGCATGATCGGTGCATCCCCATCATGCCATTGCCCGTTGAAATAGGTGCGGATGTTCTTGCCGACTGCCATGACGCCCTCCCAAGCTTTGCGGCAAACCTAGGAAGGCGTTAAGGCAACGTCCAGAGCCAATCAGCCCCGTTTCGCACCAACCATGCCGACGATGTCGTAGGTCTGCTGCAGGATCGGGGCCGCAATCGCGCGCGCTTTTTCGGCACCATTTGCCAGAATGCGATCAATCTCGGCCTCTTCACCCATCAGGCGGGCCATTTCGGTCGAGATCGGAGACAGTTTGGCAACCGCCAGATCGGCCAGCATCGGTTTGAACTCGCCAAATTGCTTGCCGCCAACGTCGGCCAGAACCTGATCCGCCGTCTGATCGCTGAGGGCGGCGTAGATATTCACCAGATTGCGGGCCTCGGGGCGGTTGTCCAAGCCATCGACTTCCGAAGGCAGAGCGTCCGGGTCGGTCTTGGCCTTTCGGATTTTCTTGGCGATCGTCTCGGCATCATCGGTCATGTTGATCCGGGTCATGTCAGAGGGGTCGGAGGATGACATTTTGCGCGTCCCGTCCCGCAGGTTCATCACACGTGGAGCGGGCCCTCCGATCACCGGTTCGGTGAGAGGAAAGAAATCCACGCCATAGTCATGATTGAACTTGAGCGCTATGTCGCGGGTCAGTTCCAGGTGCTGTTTCTGGTCCTCGCCAACCGGTACATGAGTGGCGTGATAGGTTAGAATATCCGCTGCCATCAGCGCAGGATAGGCAAGCAGCCCCAACGAGGCGTTCTGCGCATTCTTGCCCGCTTTGTCCTTGAACTGGGTCATCCGCTGCATCCAGCCCATCCGGGCGATGCAGTTGAAAATCCAGGCCAGTTGGGTGTGCTCGGGCACCTGGCTTTGATTGAAAAGGATCGATTTCTCAGGGTTAAGGCCGGCCGCAATGAAGCCGGCACAGACCTCGCGGGTCTTTTCCCGTAGGTTGGCGGGGTCCTGCCAGACGGTGATCGCGTGCAGGTCGACCATGCAATAGATGGTCTCGTAATCCTCACCCTGCATATCCACAAAGCGCTTGAGCGCACCCAGATAGTTGCCTAGGTGCAGGTTTCCCGAAGGCTGGATGCCGGAAAACACGCGCGGCGTGAACTTGGAATCGGTCATCGAAGGGAACTCCCGTCTGGAAAAATCAGCCCCCGTCGCTTACCCATGAGGCAAAGGGACGTCAACAGCCGCGAAGGGCCCGCCCAATGAGCAGTGAGCATTATACACCCGCCGTGAACCCTCTGCCGCCCGTGGTGGTGGCTTTGTGTGTGTTCATCATGGGGGTTGAACTGGCATTTACTCTAGGTACGCGCGGGATCATTGGAGGGCCAACTGCTGTAGGCTGGCGCCTGGACGCTTTGCAGCACTATTCGTTTTCGGCAGATATCTTTGACTGGATGATGGAAAACGGGCGTTGGTCGTTCGAGCATCTGATCCGCTTTGTCACTTATCCGTTTGTATCCGGCACGTTCACGCAGGCCATCTTTGTCTGCGTCTTTGTGCTGGCCATGGGTAAAATGGTGGCCGAGGTTTTCGGCAGCGTTCAGATGCTGGTGATCTTCGTTCTGTCTGGCGTGGGTGGTGCGCTGGCTTATGCACTGTTGCTAGATCCGCGCTTTCCGCTGGTGGGTGGGTTCCCTCCGGTCTATGGGCTGATCGGAGCGTTTACGTGGATATTATGGCGCAAGCTGTCGCTGGTGGGCGCAAACCAATCCCGCGCCTTCAGCCTGATCGCCGTTTTGATGGGCATTCAGTTGTTGTTCGGCCTGCTGTTTGGCGGAACGCTGGACTGGGTGGCTGATCTGGGCGGTTTTGCCACTGGTTTTGCCCTGTCGTTCCTGGTTGCTCCGGGTGGGTGGGCGCGGATCGTCAGGCGTATTCGGCGCGACTGATCAGGATCGACGCAGAGCCTTTCTGAACTCGGAAAGTTTGAATGCACCAATCAGGTGGCCGAGCAGGAAATACGTAACTGCAGCAACGATGATCAAGCCGAGCAGTGCCAGGTAACGCCAGCCTTCCAGGGCAAAGGCCCACCCAAACAGCTCAATAGCGGCATACAGGACAGCTCCCATCCCCAGGGACGCCGCAATGATCCGCCATGCCCTGTTCTTGAACCGGTCGTCAAACTGCGCTTCTTTCCCCATTTTTCGCGCGCCCAAGGCCAGCAGTCCAACCATCGCCCATCCGGCCACCGAGGCGGCAATCGCCGGTGCGAACCATCCCACCAACGGATACAGCCCGAAAGCCAGTGCAGCGTTCACGACCATCGCAAACACTGCATAGTGAAAGGGCGAGCGTGTATCTTCTCGCGCGAAATACAAAGGCTGCAACAATTTCTGCAGCATGAACGCGGGCAGGCCGATGCCATAGATCGCCACGGCAAGTGCGGTGGCGGCGGTGTCTTCGGGGGTGAACTGTCCGCGCTCGAACAGAACCGAGACCAGCTGGGTGGGGATGAGGACAAAGGCAACGGTCGACGGGATGGTCAACAGCAACGTAAACTCACCTGCGCGAGAAAACGCATCGCGGGCGCCCGATTTGTCCCCAGCGCGCAGGCGGCGAGATAGATCGGGTAACAGGACGATGCCGACGGCGATGCCCACGACGCCCAATGGCAACTGGTACAAGCGATCCGCTGCAAACAACCAGCTGACGGCCTTTTCGGTTTTCGAAGCAACCAGCTGGCCCACCACCAGATTGACCTGTGTAACTCCCATGGCCAAGGCGGCCGGAACCGCAATGCGGACCATGTTGCGCATTTCAGGGCTGAGTTTCGGCAGGCCCGGGCGGATACGGATGCCCGCACGTTCGGTTGCAACCCAGACCAGCGCTAGCTGCGCAACTCCAGCGATGGGGATGACGGCGATCAGCCAACGGATGACCTCTCCGCCTGATATAGCGCCGGCGATCAGTGCTGTGCAGGCAAAGATGTTCAGTAAAATCGGGGCGGCAGCTGCAGCTGCGAAACGGCCGGTTGCGTTCAGCACGCCCGAGAACAACGCCGCAAGCGACATGAAAAAGATGTAGGGAAAGACCACATATCCATAATCAACGGCAAGGTCGAAGCGGTCGTCACCGTAAAAGCCCTCAGCCGTCAGCCAGACCAGACCAGGCATGAAAACCATCGCCAGCCCGACCAGCGCCAGCACCGCCACGGCCAGCAGGTTGAACGCGTCCTGTGCAAAGCCTTGCGCGTTTTCCCCGCCTTCCAGCCGTTTGGAAAACATCGGCACAAAGGCTGCGTTAAACGCACCTTCGGCAAAGAAGCGGCGGAACATGTTGGGCAGGCGAAAGGCGGCGACGAATGCATCCATTACTGGCCCGGGCCCGATGTAGGCGGTCAGCAGGATTTCCCGCAGAAAGCCCAGAATACGGCTGGCCAGGGTCCAGAACCCGACAGTGAACAGGCCTGAAAACAGCCGGATCTGCTTCATGAGACCGCGCGCTCGGCGCCTTCGGAGATGGCCTTGCGCAGCTTGGTTTCAAGCCCGCGCTGTTTGCCTTCCGAGTGGTATTTCAACCCGAACATATCCTTGACGTAGAAGGTATCCACCACCTGTTCGCCATAGGTCGCGATCACCGCATTGGCGACATAGACATTCGCCGCAGCCAGCGTCCGCGCCAGATCGTAAAGCAGGCCGGGACGGTCCCGGGTGTCGACCTCGATGATCGTGTAAATCTCGGACCCGTCATTGTCGAAGATGATATGGGTCGGGACGTTGAAGGCCCGCTCGCGCTTCTTGATCTTGTCGCGTGATTTAAGAGCATCCCGCGCGACCACCTCGCCCTTGAGGGTCTTGTGGATCATCTGTGTCAGGCGCGGCAGGCGGCTGGCCTCGAACGGGTGGCCATCAGCGTCCTGAATCCAGAACGCATCGGTGACATAGCCATCTTTGGTGGTGTAACTGCGCGCATCAACCACATTGGCCCCGACCAAGGCCAAAGCACCTGCGATACGGGCAAAGATGCCGGGATGATCACCCATGGCAAAACAGGCCCGCGTCGCGTCGCGGTCTTCGTCCGGGTGCAGACGGATTTCCATCGCGCCCGCGTCACCGCTGCGATCCAGCTCTTTCAGCATCTCGGCAAATTCTATATGGGTCGACAGGTTTAAGCCCTGCCAATAGGGGTCATAGTGCCGCCCTGTTTCGGTCTTGAGGGCGGCTTTGGTCCAGCCTGCCAGCTCGGCCCGCAACGCCTTTTTGGCACCGGCACCGCGATTGGCGCGGTTGAGGTCTTCCATCCCGGTCTCAAGCGCGCGCTTGGTTTCAGCATGCAGCGCCCGCAGCAGGGTTGCTTTCCAGTTGTTCCAGGTATTGGGCCCAACGCCGCGAATGTCGCAGACGGTCAACACGGTCAGCAGGTCCAGCCGTTTGACCGTCTTCACGGCTTTGGCAAAATCGCGTACCGTGCGCGGGTCGGAAATATCGCGTTTCTGCGCCATGTCTGACATTAATAGATGATATCGCACCAGCCATTCCACGGTTTCCGAATCCGATTTGTTCAAACCCAGTCGAGGTGCGATCTTGCGGGCCATCTGCGCGCCCAAAATCGAATGATCCTCGGGCCGCCCCTTGGCAATGTCATGGATCAGCAGGGCGACATACAGAACCTTGCGATTGACCCCGCCTTTCAGGATCGACGAGGCCAGCGGCAGGGATTCCCCCAACTCTCCGCGTTCGATCTGGGCCAGGTTGACGATGCACTTAATGGTGTGCTCATCGACCGTATAGCTGTGGTACATGTTGAATTGCATCATCGCCACGATGTGTTCGAACTCGGGCAGAAAGGCCGACAGCACCCCCAGTTCGTTCATGCGGCGCAGGGCGCGTTCCGGGTTGCCGTGTTTCAACATCAGGTCGAGAAAGATGCGCCGCGCCTCTTTGTCTTCGCGCATGTCGTCATCAATCAGGTTCAGGTTGGCGCTGACCAGCCGCATCGCGTCCGGGTGGATCAGCATGCCGGTGCGCAGACCTTCCTCGAACAGGCGCAGAAGGTTCAGCTTGTCCGCCAGAAACTTGTTCGGGTCGGCTACATCCAGACGTCCATGGACGACTTTATATCCGGCTTTGATCCTGGGGCGGCGGCGGAAAATACGCTCTAGCAGAGGCGCGCCTTTCATATGCGTCGCCTCGAGTTTGGTCAGGAAGATGCGCGTCAGCTCGCCAACCTTCGTGGCCTCGCGGAAATAGCGCTGCATAAACACTTCGACCGCCCGACGACCGGCCCGGTCTTCGTATCCCATACGGGAAGCAACCTCGACCTGCATGTCAAAGGACAGTTGTTCGGTTGCGCGCCCGGTCACCAGATGCAAATGCGAGCGAACGGCCCACAGGAAATCTTCGGCTTCCACAAAAGTGCTGAATTCCTCGGGGGTGAACAGACCCAGCGGTACCAACTCGGCCACGTCCTGAACGCCGTAGATATATTTGGCAATCCAGTAGAGCGATTGCAGGTCGCGCAATCCGCCTTTGCCCTCTTTTACGTTGGGCTCGACCATATACCGCTCGCCCTGTTTCAGATGGCGCGCGTCGCGTTCCTGCAGCTTGGCCTCGATGAACTGGCGCTCAGTGCCTTTGAACAGATCGTCTTTCAGGCGCGTTTCCAACTCATTTGCCAGATCGGCGTCGCCAGCCAAATAGCGCTGTTCCAACATCGCGGTGCGAATGGTGAAATCCTCGGATCCCAGGCGCAGGCAATCCTTGATGGTGCGCGAAGAATGCCCGACCTTCAGCCGCAGATCCCACAGGATATACAACATGGACTCGATCACACTCTCTGCCCAGGCAGTGATTTTGTAGGGGGTCAGAAACAGCAGATCGACATCCGAGGACGGGGCCATTTCCCCGCGCCCATAGCCGCCCACTGCCAGCACGGCCATTTTTTCACCCTGTGTCGGCGTGGCCAGCGGGTGAAGCTCGCGACTGGCCACTTGCATCGCGGTGCAGACCAGCCCGTCGGTCAGGTAGGTATAGGAATGGGTCAGCCGCCGCGCGTCAAATGGATCGCGGACAAAGGCATCCGCGATTGCCTGACGACCGGATTTCTGGACGTTGCGCAAAATCCGCACGGTTTCGCCGCGCCTTTCGGCGTTATCAGATGTCTTGTCGAAGGCCTCTGACAGCTGTGCCATAACGGCTGCGCTGTCAAAGATTTCTTCGGGCTGGCAAATCAGGTCACCCCTTGGGATGAGTGTCAGAGCCTGCCGATCAGAATCCGGCGCCAGAGAAGCTTTGTGGGGCAGGGTCAATCACAACCACCTGTTTGTTCTGGATCGTGGCAATGGCCAGACCACGTTCATTCGTACCGTTGGGTCGCAGACGGAAGATACCGCCAACGCCCTGAAAACCGGCGTTCTGAGTTAGGGCAGATGCGGTCAGAGCGTCGGATTTGCCCTGGCTGACCAAGGCAGCAATCGCGGCTATGCCATCATAGGCTAGGCCACTGATCGGATGTGGTGCCTCGCCATATGTGTTGTTGTACCGCTGACGATAAGCCTGTGCCTTGGATGGGTCCGGCAATGCGAACCAGCCACCCTGAACGCCTGGCAGTTCCAGTGTCTGGGCCGGGATGTCCCAGCGAGTCAGGCCCATATATTGCGTGGTTGCCGGGGAGACGCCCGCTTCTGGTAGAAGCTGGGAATACAGCGGCAACGCCCCTGCAGTGGTCGAAGTCAGAAAGATCGAATCCGCCCCCGAGGACGCCACAGTAGCCTTGATTGTCGGCACCGAGTTGATGACCCCCTGCTGAGAGCGGTCATAGCCGACCGTGCCTGCATTACCCACTCGGCTGTTGCTCAGTGCGGTTGCAATAGCCGATTGTCCAAGCCGCCCGGCGGCATCGTTGCTATGCACGATGACCGTTCCGGTCTTGCCGCGCGAACCGGCATAGTTGACCAACCGGTTGGCGGTGTTTCCAAAAGTGGGGCCAAGCACGAAGACATTGCCGCCTGCGATGCTGGTATTGTTCGAAAACGACAGCAGGTTGACCTTGTTGTTCAGTACCGCAAGACCAGCTGAGTTTGCCGCCTGGGCGTAGACCGGACCGATGATTATCTTTGCACCGTCTGCCACGGCTTGCTGCGCGACTGTTGCGGCGGTACCCGAATTGCCCCGGGTGTCGTAGACCCGCAAATCAATCTGTACATTCTGCAGATCGGACATCGCCAGGCGGGCTGCGTTTTCAAGGCTACGCGCCAGTTCAGCATCCCCGGAATTTCCAGATCCGGCCGGAACCAGCAAAGCAACCGGTACAGGTTTTGAGGTGTTGATCGACGGGCCTCCGCCGATACTGCTGACGTCACACGCCGCCAGAATGGTCGCGGTGGCCAAGACGGCGGCTGCACGCGCCAACTTGCGAACGGGCTTGCAAACGGTAAACATCTAAATGAAAACTCCCTGATCCGGCGGCTTGGGATGCTGCCATTATTTGCGCCGCGATAATAGACGTCACGCTGTGAGGGTCCAGCTTTGAATTTTCAAAAAGTCAAATTGGGCACGGGCCTGTATTTTGTTGCCACTCCGATCGGGGCGGCGCGCGACATTACGCTCAGGGCGCTAGACGTGTTGGCGTCGGTGGACATGATTGCCGCCGAAGACACGCGCAGCCTGCGCCGGTTGATGGAGATTCACGGCGTTCCTCTCGAGGGGCGCCGCATTCTTGCCTATCACGATCACAGCGGTGCAGGCGCCCGCGGCAAAATCCTGGATGCGCTGAAAGAGGGGAAATCAGTGGCTTATGCGTCCGAGGCCGGGATGCCGTTGATCGCGGACCCGGGATACGATCTGGGACGACAGGCGGCCGAGGCGGGGCACACTGTCACCTGCGCGCCGGGGCCGTCCGCCGCGCTGATGGCGCTGACGCTGGCCGGTTTGCCGACGGATGCCTTTTTCTTTGCGGGGTTTTTGCCCAATGCCTCAGGCGCGCGCCGGACGCGGATCGAGACGCTGCGAGATGTGCCTGGAACGTTGGTATTTTATGAATCTCCGAAACGTGTGGCGTCCTGTCTGTCGGATCTGGCCGAGGTTCTAGGGGAAAACAGGCAGGCCGCGATGTGCCGCGAATTAACCAAGAAATTCGAAGAAGTTCGGCGCGGGTCGCTGGCAGAGCTGGCAGAAGAATTGGCGAGTCAGACGGTCAAAGGCGAAATTGTTCTGCTGGTAGACCGTGGGGCTTCGGAAACTGTTAACGATTCAGACATAGAAGAGGCTTTGATACGCGCCCTGGAAACTCATTCAGTACGCGATGCGGCGGATTTGGTGTCGCAGATGTATAAACTGCCGCGTCGACCGATCTATCAGAAGGCGCTGAAACTCGGGAAAGGGTAAGATGACCTCACGCACTGTCCGAAGTTCGGTTTCTTATCATGCGGGTCAGGCGGCGGAACAGCAGGTTGCGGCAGATTACGAGCGGCGGGGATATTCCATAGCACATCGCCGTTGGCGCGGGGCAGGGGGCGAGATTGATCTGATCGTCCGCAACGGTGACGGATTGGTTTTCGTCGAGGTCAAGAAAAGCACAAGCTTTGAGATGGCTGCTGCCCGGATCAAACGGCGCCAGATGGACCGTATCTGTGCCTCGGCCGCCCAATTTCTGGAAGGGGAACCCAACGGCCAGCTGACAAATGTTCGGTTTGATGCGGCTTTGGTGGATGCATTCGGCGCGGTGCAAATCATCGAAAACGCCTTTGATCAGGTCTGACCCCATTGAACCCCCGGCCTGGCTGGGCCATGTATCTGGCGTGAAACTGAGGGACACGCCATGAAAATTGCCTTTCAGATGGACCCGATCGGGGCCGTGGATATCAATGCCGACAGCTCATTCCGTCTGGCCGAAGAGGCACAGGCGCGCGGGCATACGCTGTTCTTCTACAGCCCTGACAAACTGGCTTATCAGGAGGGCCGGATCACGGCCCGCGGCCACGATATGACGGTGCAGCGCGTGGCCGGAAACCCGGCAGAATTGGGGCCCGAGCGCGAGGTTGATCTGGCCGAGTTCGACGTGGTCTGGCTGCGTCAGGATCCCCCGTTTGACATGCACTATATCACTTCTACCCACCTGCTGGACCGCCTTAAGGGACAGGCGCTGGTGGTAAATGATCCATTCTGGGTTCGGAACTATCCCGAAAAACTCCTGGTGCTGGATTTCCCTGATCTGACGCCACCGACAACCATCGCCCGCGATCTGCAGACGATTAAGGCGTTCAAAGAAAAGCACGGCGATATTATCCTGAAACCGCTTTATGGAAATGGCGGTGCGGGGGTGTTCCGGTTGGATGGCAACGACCGGAACCTGACATCTTTGCACGAATTGTTCACCGGGTTTTCGCGCGAACCTCTGATCGTTCAGAAATTCCTGCCCGATGTTAGCAATGGCGACAAACGGGTCATTCTGGTGGACGGTCAGGCTGTGGGTGCAATCAACCGTGTTCCCGCCAAAGGTGAAACACGATCCAACATGCATGTGGGGGGACGGCCCGAAAAGGTTGGTCTGACGGATCGCGATCTTGAGATTTGCGCAGCCATTGGACCTTTGTTGAAGGAAAAAGGGCAGGTTTTTGTTGGTATCGATGTAATCGGCGATTACCTGACCGAGATTAACGTGACTTCGCCAACCGGAATTCAGGAATTGGAACGGTTTGATGGCGTGAACATCGCAGAAAAGATTTGGCAGGCCATCGAAGCCAGGCTTTAAGATGCAATATTGGCGCTGATGCGAAAGCTCAGCGCCTCGGCCACATGGGGTCTTCGGACATCTGATGCGCCGTCCAGATCGGCGATGGTCCGCGCGACCCGCAAGATGCGGTGAAAGGCGCGCGCCGACAAACCAAATTTCTCAGCCGCTTTCAACAGCAGCTCTTTTCCTTCGGCATCCGGCGCGGCGATTTCTTCCAGCACATTGCCCTCAACATCCGCATTCTGGCGCGCGGACGTTCCAGTGTATCTTTGCGCTTGAACCGCACGCGCCTGCTCGACACGCGCGGCAACCGTGGCCGAACTGTCCCCGGATGGAGGTAGGTCAAGGTCGGTGAACCCGACCGGAGGCACCTCGATCCTCAGGTCGAACCGATCTATCAGCGGGCCTGAAATGCGCCCCAGATAATCCTCGCCGCAGACCGGCGCACGCGAGCAGGCCCGCGCCGGATCTGTCAAGTAGCCGCATTTGCAGGGGTTGGCGGCGGCAACCAGCATAAAGCGGCAGGGGTATTTCACATGCGCATTGGCACGTGCAATCATGACCTCTCCTGTTTCGATGGGTTGGCGCAGGGTTTCCAGAACGGTTCGTGGGAATTCGGGAAATTCATCCATGAACAAAACCCCGTTATGGGCCAATGAGATTTCTCCTGGTTTGGCTCCTTTCCCTCCACCAACAATGGCCGCCATCGATGCCGTATGATGCGGCTCGCGAAACGGTCTGGTGCGGCTGATGCCGCCTTCGTCAAGCAGGCCGCACAGGGATTGGATCATCGATGTTTCAAGCGCCTCGGTCGGTGTCAGCGGCGGCAATATCCCCGGCAGGCGCGCGGCCAGCATGGATTTCCCGGACCCTGGCGTGCCGATCATCATCAGGTGGTGCCGCCCTGCGGCGGCAATCTCCAACGCGCGTTTCGCCCGCTCCTGCCCTTTGACATCGCGCAGGTCGCGGGTGCTGGGGGAAAGGTTGACCTCGCCGGGCAGGGCAGCGGGCAAAGGGGCTTGGCCCGAGAAGTGGCGGACAACATCGCCCAAAGATTCAGCGCCGATCACCTGAGTAGCGTCAACCCAAGCCGCCTCGGCGCTGGAGGCCCGAGGGCACAGCAGGGTTCGGTCCTCGGCCGCGGCGGTCATCGCGGCAGGAAGCGCCCCGACAACAGGCACAAGAGACCCGTCCAGTGACAATTCCCCAAGTGAAACGGCCCCTTCAGCCGCGTCCTTGGGAATGATTTCCAGGGCTGACAGCAGAGCCACCGCAATGGGCAGGTCGAAATGGCTGCCTTCTTTGGGCAGGTCAGCGGGGGATAGGTTGATGGTGATACGCTTTGACGGCAGGGCAATGGCCATCGAGCTTAGCGCGCTTCGGACGCGATCGCGGGCCTCTGAAACTGCTTTGTCCGGCAGGCCGACGATGGAAAAGGCAGGCAACCCCGGTGAAACCGCGCATTGCACCTCGACCGGGCGGGCGTCGACACCTTGAAAGGCGACTGTATGAGAACGAGCGACCATGAACGACCTGCTTGGTTAACAGGTCGTTACTGGCACGCCGCCGGTTTAGGAATCGTTAACGGCGCTGACCATCTGAGTGAATTTCGGCCATGCCTCCGGATCGGCGAGGGTTTTGTCGCGGCAGAACCGATTGCAGAATCCCCAGCGCTGACCGTCCAGGTCCAGAAAATCTGTGACGGGCTCTCCGGAATAGGGGCAGGTCTGGTTGACCGAGGGGCCGCTCTGGGCGGCCACAGCAGACAATGCCCCGCCGATTGGCCAGGGATCCGATTGAAGGTCCAGCGAATACGGGAAAGGGTCGTACTGGACTGTCAGACCCATCGCACGCCACTGCCTGACAACCGGATCCGACAGGAGGGTCAGGCAATAGTCCCGGTTGGCGTCCGAAACAGGCAGCCCATAACCGATGATCCGCGCGGCAACGGGCGTGTAAAACACATCCACCAAAGAATATGTACCGAACAAAGGGCCGGTGTTCGCCCCAGACACTTGGCGCGCATGATCCCAAAGGGTTTCGATCCGGCGCAGGTCGGCAAGCGTTTCGTCCGCGGGTTCGAACCCCTTCCAGCAGTGCAGGAGCTGCATCGCGCATTCCCCGCGCAGAGCTGAGAACCCGGCGACCATCTCGGTGCAAAGCCAGCGCGCAGTGGCGCGGGCGGCGGCGTCGCTGGGCCACAATCCGGCCTCGGGGTGGCGCTCTGCCAAGGTCTCGGCCATGGCGAGGCTTTCGCCAACCACGGTTCCGTCTGGCAGGCGCAAGGCGGGCACCAGACGTGCCGGGGACAGGGGTTTCATCTCCTCGGCCATGGTGCCTGAATACAGGCCGATCATGTGGTTTCGATAGGGCAGGTCGAACTTTTCCAGCATCAACCAGCCACGCAAGGACCAACTGGAAAACAGGCGGTCTCCGATAAACAAATCATAGGTCATGGGCCTAGGATGGCTCAGGCTATTCAATCCGTAAAACAGAGATTTGTGCGCGGTACGATCACGGGCAGTGATTGATCCGACCGACCGACCAATGGTCGCCGTGATGGGTGATCTCCGTCACGGAAAGATTGTCGATCCGGTGGCCGAAAGCCTCTTGCGCGTCCACATCCATGGCACGCTGGACCTGTGTCAGGATGACGCCGAAATGGGCAACAATGATCAGGTCCTGGCCGGTGTGATCGCCAATCAACCTGTCAATAACCGCGTTGACGCGGGCTCGGACTTCATTCCAGCTTTCGCCGTTTGGCGGGCGAACTTCACCGGGATTTTCCCAGTAGGCGAAGGTTAGTTCGGGGTCTTCGGCCTCGATTTCCTCGAACCCGCGCAATTCCCAACTGCCAAAATTGATCTCACGCAGGTCGGGGTGGTGGGGCAGGCGGTGCCGGGTGCCCTGTACCGCCGAAGCCGTGTCAGCGGCACGGCACAGGTCGGATGAGATCAACAACCCGTTGGCCGGCAGGTAGCTTTGTAGCCGACCAATGGCGGCGTGGTCGCTTAGGTCAGCAGGCAGATCGGACCAGCCGACCATGGTTTTGGCATGGGTCGGACCATGCCTGACTAGATGCAGACGCGTCATGGCAGTTGCCCTTTCAATACCACAGGAAGCCCGGCAGTGACCTGAACCACCAGATCAGCCTGCGCGGCGAGCGCGATGTTCAGGCGGCCTTGCGCCTCGCGGAATTGGCGAGACAGGGCGTTGCCCGGGACGATCCCGTGGCCAACCTCGTTCGAGACGATGACGACCGGGGCAGGACAGTCTCGTAACGCATCAAGCAGTGCTGTCTGGGCCTGCTGCAGGTCGTGTTCCGCCAGCAGGTGATTGGTTAGCCACATGGTGGCACAATCTATCAGACAGATCTGATCCTGGGTCAGCTCGGCCAGGGGTGCGCCAAGGTCCAGGGGGGTCTCGATCGTTTCCCAACCGCTGCCGCGCTGTGAAACATGGCGCTTAACCTTATCGCGCATCTCATCATCAAACACTTGTGATGTGGCCAGATAAACGCGGCTTTTACTTGATGAAACAACAAGTTGCTCGGCGAATGCCGACTTGCCTGAGGCTGCTCCGCCCAGCACAAAGGTTAAATCCGAACCCACGATCATTACCTTTTAAGTGATCCACCTGGTGTTGTTCTGCGTATCGACCATGGGTCGGCAAGGCAAGCCCGGGCCGCGCCAGCGAAAAAGGGAGATTTCCATGGCACTGGACAGCGCAAACGATTTCTCGATGTCGCGCAGGGCGATGAAGGCCGAGTTACTGGATGCAGAAACCGAGTTGAAGCTGGCCTATGCCTGGCGTGACCAGCGCGATGAAAAGGCGCTGCACCGGTTGATCACGGCCTATATGCGGTTGGCAATTTCGATGGCGGCCAAGTTCAAACGTTACGGCGCGCCGATGAATGATCTGATCCAAGAGGCCGGATTGGGTCTGATGAAGGCCGCTGAGAAATTTGACCCGGATCGCGGGGTTCGGTTCTCGACCTACGCCGTCTGGTGGATCAAGGCGAGTATCCAGGACTATGTAATGCGAAACTGGTCAATGGTTCGGACCGGGTCCACCTCTGCCCAGAAATCCCTGTTTTTCAACATGCGTCGCGTCCAGGCCCGGCTTGAACGCGAAGCGGCCACTGATGGGATGGCGCTGGACCGTCACCAGTTGCACCAGATGATAGCAGCCGAGATCGGTGTTCCGTTGCGCGACGTTGAGATGATGCAAGGCCGGCTGGCAGGGTCGGATTTCTCGTTGAACGCTGTGCAATCCACGGATGAAGACGGGCGCGAATGGATCGACGCGTTAGAGGATGACCGGGAACAGGCCGCTGAAACCGTTGAAAACAAGCACGACACCGAACAGTTGCGCGAATGGCTGGTGATGGCGATGCAAGCCCTCAACGACCGAGAGCGCTTCATAGTGCGCGAACGCAAGCTGCGTGAACCGGTGCGCACACTGGAAAGCCTGGGTCAGGAACTGGGCCTGTCGAAAGAGAGGGTGCGTCAGCTTGAAGCCGCGGCTTTTGTAAAAATGCGTAAGAACCTTGAAGCTCAATCGCGCGAGGTGCAACACTTCATCGCATGAAACAGATTGCGATTCTGATGTGTACGCTGATGGTTATGGCTGGGTCCGGTCATGCCGATGACCTGATCCCTGACGATGTTACGGCCGCGATGCGAATGGCAGACGTTGTTTTGTTGGGCGAAACCCATGACAATCCTCGCCATCATCTGGTTCAGGAACAGGCGATTACATTGATCGACCCCTCCGCCGTGGTCTGGGAAATGGTCACCGAGGAAGGCGCACAGCGCCTGGCGCAAAAAGCGGCGTCCGATCCCGAAGAACTGTCACGCATCCTGCGTTGGGCGGAATCCGGCTGGCCCCCTCTCAGCCTGTATTACCCGATCTTTCAGGCCACGGATGCGCCGGTCTATGGCGCAATGGTCCCGCGTAAGGCAGCGCGTACAGCGATGGAACGTGGCGCTGCAACTGCGCTGGGCGCTGACGCAGCGCGATTTGGGTTGACCGTTCCTCTGTCAAAGGCGGAACAGGCGGCGCGCGAGGCTGACCAGATGGCGGCGCATTGCGATGCGCTGCCTGAAAGCGCTCTGCCGCAGCTGGTTGCGATCCAAAGGTTGCGCGATGCGGTGCTGGCACGGGCCATATTGCGTGCCGTTGACGAAACCGGTGGCCCGGTTGCAGTTATCACCGGAAATGGCCACGCGCGAAAGGACCGCGGTATTCCGACATTCCTGTCGCGTCTGCGTCCGGGTCTTAAAGTGTATGTCCTGGGTCAGTCTGAAGACGGTACGATCCAAGGGGACTATGATGCAGTCATCGACAGCCCGACCGCGGACCGAGAAGACCCCTGCCTGGCCTTTCAACCGCAGAATTAACCGCTGGAACTGTCGGGCGCGCTTGCCTAATGTCGGGGCCGACCGAGACGGGAAGGGCACAACATGCTGGCATCGAAACGGATTCTGCTGATCATTGGTGGCGGTATTGCTGCCTATAAGTCACTGGATCTGATCCGGCGACTGAAGGAACGCGGCGCCGCCGTTACGCCGGTCCTGACCCGCGCAGCAGAAGAATTCGTGACACCTCTGTCTGTTGCCGCGCTGGCCGGCGAGAAGGCCTATCGCGATCTGTTCGATCTGACCGATGAGGCCGAGATGGGGCATATCCAGTTGTCCCGCTCTGCGGATCTTGTCGTGGTCGCTCCGGCGACTGCGGATTTAATGGGCAAAATGGCGGGAGGGTTGGCGAATGATCTGGCCTCGACCCTATTGATGGCGACGGACACACCGGTTCTGTGTGCGCCTGCGATGAATGTCCGCATGTGGGATCACCCGGCGACGCAGCGCAATTTTGAACAGTTGCAGGCGGACGGCATTCGTTTTGTCGGGCCGAACGAAGGCGACATGGCCTGTGGCGAATATGGTCCGGGCCGCATGTCGGAACCGCTTGAGATCGTCGCCGCGATTGAGGCATCGCTGGGCAGCGGACCGCTCAGCGGTAAACGCATTCTTGTGACCTCGGGTCCCACGCACGAGCCGATTGACCCAGTGCGCTATATCGCGAACCGCTCATCAGGGGCGCAGGGCACAGCGATTGCACGTGCTCTGTCTGCGTTGGGTGCAGAGGTTGTGTTTGTAACCGGACCTGCTGAGGTTCCCGCACCCGATCGGGTCGAGGTTGTGCGGGTTGAAACAGCCCAGCAGATGTCAGACGCGGTGGATTCAGCCTTGCCTGTCGATGCCGGGGTATTTGCCGCCGCCGTGGCGGATTGGCGGGTGGCCAGCGCGTCGGACCGCAAGCTGAAAAAGACACGCGACGGTCTTCCGGCGCTGGATTTTGCTGAAAACCCGGACATTCTGAAGCGGGTCGCCAAGCTTGACGATGGACGCCCCGCGCTAGTTGTTGGCTTTGCCGCGGAAACGGACAATGTGATCGAACATGCGACCGCCAAACGCGAGCGCAAAGAGTGCGACTGGATCGTTGCCAATGATGTCAGCCCTGCGACCGGGATAATGGGAGGGGCCGAAAACGCGGTGATCCTGATTTCCGACGATGGGGCCGAGGAATGGCCACGCATGGGCAAAGACGCAGTGGCCGAAAAACTGGCACGCAAGATTTCCGACGCGTTGGCCGGTTAGACAAGAGGATATCCGATGGTAGCAATTCGTGTGATCCGTGAGGACGGGGCCGACCCTTCGGTGCCCTTGCCATCTTATGAAACCACCGGAGCGGCAGGCGCGGATGTGCGTGCAAACTTCCCGGACAAGACGCCGATCACGTTGCTGCCCGGTCAGCGGGCTCTGGTTCCCACCGGACTGCGGATTGAAATCCCAAAAGGGTATGAGGTGCAGGTCCGGCCCCGCTCGGGCCTTGCGCTGAAATACGGGATCACGCTGCCCAATACGCCGGGTACGATCGACAGCGACTATCGCGGCCCTCTGGGGGTGATCCTGTTGAACGCTGGGCAGGAGAGCTTTGAAATCACCCATGGGGAACGTATCGCCCAACTGGTCGTCGCCCCGGTGGTGCAGGCGTCATTCGAGGCCACGGATACACTCAGCGATACTGACCGCGGTGCAGGCGGGTTCGGTTCGACCGGGCGCGGCTGATGTTACTTGTCCTGATCATCGCCGCAGCGCTTTGGGGGCTCGGCTATCTGGCTGGCGTGTCACGCAATGCACGGATGATTTCGGTTGGGGTGTTGTTGCTGGGGGTAATCTCGGCACAGCTGGTTTTGCCCCTTGGCAACCCCCTGCGTCAGGCCACGGGTGGTTCTGCTGCGACCTGGTTGATTTTGGTTGGTACGGGGGTTCTGGTTCTGATCTATGGAAGGGGACTGAAAGCGCTGCGAAAACGCGCGGCGCCGGCCTCGAACAAGGAGCCAGCCATGCCCTCAGACAAATTCTCCGAGACCGAGCTTGACCGCTATGCCCGCCATATCGTGTTGCGCGAAATTGGTGGGCCAGGGCAGAAAAAGATGAAGCAGGCCCGCGTGCTTGTGATCGGCGCTGGGGGGCTTGGGGCGCCCGCTTTGCAGTATCTGGCTGCGGCCGGGGTCGGCACGATCGGGGTGATTGATGATGATGAGGTTGAGAACGCCAATCTTCAGCGTCAGGTGATCCACCTGGATGCGGATATCGGTATGCCCAAGGTTTTTTCGGCCCAGCAGGCCATGCTGGCGCAAAACCCGAATGTGGTTGTTCTGCCCTATCACCGCCGACTGACCGAAGAGGTCGCCACCGAGCTATTTTCCGATTTTGACGTCATCCTGGACGGAACTGATAATTTCGACACGCGCTATTTGGCCAATCGCACGGCGGTCGCGTTGGGCAAGCCGCTGATTTCGGGGGCTCTGTCGCAATGGGAAGGCCAGCTCAGCGTTTTCGACCCGGCCAACGATGCGCCTTGTTATCAGTGCATTTTCCCCGAGGCTCCGGCTCCAGGTCTGGCCCCGTCCTGCGCCGAGGCTGGGGTGATCGGCCCCTTGCCTGGCGTCGTCGGTTCGATGATGGCTGTTGAGGCGATCAAGGTGATCACCGGGGCGGGTCTGGCACTGAGGGGTGAGATGCTGATTTACGACGCTCTCTATGGCGAAAGCCGCAAGATTACACTGCCTCGCCGTGCAGATTGCCCCGTTTGTGGCAAAGGATAACCCCCTGCTCTGGATCGAACGCGCCGTCGTTCTTAGGTAGGGGACAAAGGAGACTTCAATGACCAACCCGATTCTGTCCGCCTGGACCAGCGCGTTCGAAATTGCACCGTTCGACACGATATCCGACACGGATTTCGCCCCGGCCCTGGACGCGGCCATGCAGGCCCATAACGCTGAGATTGGCGCGATTGCCTCTAACCCGGAGGCCCCGACTTTTGCCAACACGGTCGAAGCGCTTGAAGCTGCAGGAGAGATGATGGACAAGGTTCTGTCGGTATTCTTCACGGTCGCGGGCGCAGACAGCAATCCCTTGCGTGAGGAGTTGCAGCGCGAATTTTCACCCAAGCTGGCCGCGCATTTCTCGGGGATTTCGTCCAACAAGGCGTTGTTTCAGCGGGTTGCCAATCTGTGGGCGCGCAAGGATGAACTGGGCCTGACGGATGAGCAGGCACGCGTTCTGATGCTGTCGCATCGCGGGTTTGTGCGCGCTGGTGCGGCGCTTGAGGGAAACGAAGACACGCGGATGCAAGAGATCAAAGCGCGGCTTGCCTCGCTGGGGACGTCCTTCACCCAGAACCTTCTTGCCGATGAGCGCGATTGGTTCATGGAATTGTCCGAAGATGACCTACAGGGGCTTCCTGATTTTGTGGTCAATTCTGCCCGGGCAGCGGGTGAGGAAAAGGGTGCAAAAGGACCGGTTGTCACCCTGTCCCGGTCACTGATCGTACCGTTTTTGCAGTTTTCACCGCGCCGGGATTTGCGCCAGAAAGCCTATCGTGCATGGACTGCCCGGGGGGCAAATGGCGGCGAGACTGACAACCGGGAAATTGCCGCCGAAATTCTGCAGTTGCGTCAGGAACGTGCAAAGTTGCTGGGCTATGAAAGTTTTGCCGATTTCAAACTGGAAACCGAAATGGCCCGCACGCCCGACCGCGTCCGTGATCTGCTGATGCAGGTTTGGGAGCCTGCCAAAACGCGTGCCAATGCTGATGCTGAAATCCTGACGCAGATGATGCAGAATGATGGGGTGAATGGGCCTTTGGAGGCGTGGGACTGGCGTTACTACGCCGAGAAACGTCGCAAGGCTGAACACGATCTGGATGAGGCTGCGCTGAAACCGTACCTGCAGTTGGATCGCATGATCGAGGCCTCTTTTGCCTGCGCGAACCGTTTGTTCGGGCTGGAATTCAAGCAGTTGGACATACCGCTGTACCATCCAGACTGCCGGGCCTGGGAGGTGACACGGAACGGGCAACATATCGCGGTGTTCATCGGGGATTACTTTGCACGCGGCTCCAAACGGTCAGGCGCTTGGTGCAGCGCGATGCGCGGGCAGGCAAAGTTTCCCAAGGTGCAGGCTCCGGTCGTGATCAACGTTTGTAATTTCGCCAAGGGTGATCCGGCGCTGCTGTCTTATGACGACGCTCGGACTTTGTTCCATGAATTCGGCCATGCGTTGCACCAGATGCTGTCGAACGTGACCTATGAAAGCATCTCGGGCACCTCCGTTGCGCGCGACTTTGTCGAGCTGCCCAGCCAGCTATACGAACACTGGCTTGAAGTCCCTGAGGTTCTGGCCGAATTCGCTACCCATGCCGAAACCGGCGCACCGATGCCGCAGGAGATGCTAAAGAAAGTGCTCAAGGCCGCCAATTTCGATCAGGGGTTCCAGACTGTAGAATATGTGGCCTCGGCGCTGGTTGATCTGGCCTTTCATGAGGGCGCTGTGCCCGACGATCCGATGGCGAGACAGGCAGAAGTTCTGGCGGATCTGGGAATGCCCGCGGCAATCCGGATGCGCCATGCCACGCCGCATTTTGCGCATGTGTTTGCCGGTGACGGCTATAGCGCAGGCTATTACAGCTATATGTGGTCCGAGGTCATGGATGCAGACGCCTTCGCCGCGTTCGAAGAGGCGGGGGGCGCCTTTGATTCCGAACGCGCAAAAGCGCTGGAGGAAAATATCCTGTCCACTGGCGGTTCCCGCGAAGCCGAAGACCTGTATCTGGCCTTCCGCGGTCGTTTGCCGGGGGTTGAGGCCCTGCTGAAGGGGCGCGGCCTTATCGCAGCCTAATATCCCAATTCGCGGTCAACGAGGTGCAGGAAAGGCTCGCCCGCCTCACCTCTGCGAATATTTTCACAGATCACCTGCGCCGATGTAACGGGGCGGGTTTCAGAGGCAATGTGAGGCGTCACCGTGACGTTTGGATGCGTCCAATACGGGTGGCTCGCAGGCAGCGGCTCGACCCGGAAAACATCCAGCGTTGCGTGACCGATCTGGCCCGTATCCAGAGCTGCCAGCAAGGCTTGATCGTCGATCAGCGGCCCTCGGCCCGGGTTGATGATATGCGCACCCTTGGGCATCAGGGACAGGGTTTCGCCGTTCAGTGTGTTTTCCGTGGCAGGCGTATCGGGCAGCAATAGAACCGCGATCTCGGCCTGTGTCAGTGCCGCACGCAACCCATCCTCACCGTGAAAGCAGGTGACTCCGGGGATGGCCTTGGCCGAGCGGCTCCAGCCGGTAACGTTGAAATTCAGTACAGACAGCGCGAGGGCTGCGGCCTCTCCCAATGCGCCAAGGCCCAGGATGCAGACGGTTCTGTCCGAGGCCAGCGGTGGTGGATCTGGGGCCCAAACCCCATCCTGAACCGTGATGTGTCGGTCCATACCCAGATGATAGCGCAGCACGTGACCGACGACCCATTCGGTCATCCCCTGCGTCAACCCGTGGTCCACCATTCGCGCCAGCGGCACAGTCAGAGTGTCATTCTCGACGATGCTTTCGATCCCAGCCCATAGGCTGAGCACGGCCTTGAGGCGGGTGTAAGGTGCAAAATCCCGTAAGCCGCTATTGGGCGCATAGACGACGTAATCCACCTGATCTGGTTCAAACGTGGTGCCTAGCTGAAACGCGACCCCGGCATTAGTCAGGTACTGTGTCATCAAGGGTTGATACACGGGCCATAGTTCGGGGCGTGCCGAGAACAGGATGTTTGCAGTCATAACGGGCCTTTCGGATCAGCGGGGGCGGTGAATATGGGCACTTTGGACGATGCCGAAAGCTGCCATCAAAACCAGCATGGCCGAACCGCCATAGCTGACCATCGGCAGGGGAACTCCTACGACTGGGGCCAAGCCCATGACCATCGACATGTTCACGGCAAAGAATAGGAAGAAGTTCAGTGCGATACCCAGCGTGACCAAAGAGGAGAACCTGTCCTTGGTTGTCAGGGCCGTAACCAGGCAAAAGATCAGGATCAGCCCATAGAGAACCAGCAGGGTGATGCCGCCGACAAATCCGAATTCTTCGGCCAGCGTCGTAAAGATGAAATCTGTGTGTTTCTCGGGCAGGAAGTTCAGGCGCGATTGTGTGCCCTGCATGAACCCGCGCCCGTTCCAGCCTCCGGACCCCAGCGCGATCTTGGATTGGGTGATGTGATACCCCGCGCCCAGCGGATCGGTGGAGGGATCAAGGAAGGTGTCGATGCGGCGGAACTGGTAATCCTTGAGCAACTGCCACTCGGTTCCGCGGCTGTTGAAGACCGTGGCGATCAGACCGACACCCGCGGCGATAACCGCAGCGAAATAGGCCCAGTGAACGCCGGCCAGAAACATTAAGCCTCCCCCCGCCGCCAGCAGCAGGATCGAGGTGCCGAGATCCGGCTGGCGCAACACCATGAAGGTGGGGATCAGGATCAGGATGACAGGGATCAGAACCCAAAGGGGGCGTGACGTTTTGTGCGATGGGAGCCAGTCGTAATAGGCCGCAAGCACCATCACCAGTGCTACTTTCATCACCTCTGATGGCTGCAGGCGCATGAACCCCAGGTCGATCCAGCGTTGCGCGCCCATGCCAACTGTTCCGAACAGCTCGACCACCACAAGCAGAGCGATCGAGGCCAGATAAGCCAGAACCGACATGTTTCGCCAGAACCAGATCGGAACCAGTGCCACAATGAACATCGCGGTTAGGCCCAACCCAAAGCGTTCCATCTGGGGTTCGGCCCAAGGGGTCCATGATCCGCCCGCCACCGAGTACAGCATCAGGAACCCTGCGCTGGCCACGCTGATCAGCAGCAGGGTCAGGGGCCAGTTCATATACAGGAACTTGCGGAACCCCGATGGCGTGGATTTGACGGCATATTCAAGATAGCTCATGCGCGGTCCTTCTGGGGCGGACGCGCTTTGGGGCGGCGGTCGCCCTCCAGCCGTTTTTGCTGTTCCTTGATACGCTCACGATCGGCGGCCGGATAGGCTTCGAGTGGTGGCGTACCGTTGTACAGCGCCTGCAGCATGATATCTCGTGCAACCGGTGCCGCGGCCTTCGACCCCCCGCCGCCATGTTCCACCACGACGGCTACGGCGTATTTCGGGTTGTCATAGGGGGCAAAGCTGACGAACAGCGCGTGGTCACGGCGTTCCCACGGCAGGTCTTCGTTGCGGATAACGCCAGCCGCACGTTCTGCCTTGGTGATATTGCGGACTTGGCTGGTGCCGGTCTTGCCCGCCATACGGAACTCATCCGAGATGATACGGCTGCGATAAGCGGTGCCGCGCCGGTCGTTCGAGACCGAAAACATTGCCTTGCGGACATATTCCAGATTAGTCCGATTGACCGCGAGCGGTTCCCCCGCGCCCGAGGGTTGTTCAACCCCATTGACCGAACGCACAAGGCGTGGCGAGACCGCACGCCCAGTTGCAATCCGGGCTGTCATGACGGCTAGTTGCAGCGGTGAGGCCAGCATAAAGCCCTGACCGATTGAGGCATTGGCAGTGTCACCTACCAGCCATTCTTCGCCGTGGACACGCTCTTTCCAAGCCTGATTGGGGGCAAGCCCTGCAGCCACTGCGGACATCGGGATATCGTGTTTCACGCCCAGCCCAAAGATACGAGCCATGTCGGAGATATTGTCGATGCCTGTGCGCAGGGCAACTTCGTAATAATACACATCGCAGCTGCGTTTCAGAGACAGACCAAGATCAACTGTACCATGCCCGCCGCGTTTCCAACAATGGAACCGGCGACTGCCGACTTTCAAGTGGCCGGGGCAGTAAACAGTGTTTCCAGGACCGATGACCCCAGCCTCAAGCGCGGCCATTGCGGTGATCATCTTAAAGGTCGAGCCGGGTGGATAAGTGCCCTGTACTGTCTTGTTGGCCAACGGGCGATAGTTGTCTTGTGTCAGAGCCCGGTAATCGGCAACCGAGATTCCGCGCACAAAAAGGTTGGGATCAAAGCTGGGTGCGGAACTGATGGCGCGGATATCACCGGTCTCACAGTCGATCACCACTGCTGCGGCGCTTTCACCAGCCAAACGGGCCTGAGCGTATTGTTGAAGATCGGCATCGACCGACAGTTGCAAATCGGCCCCGGCCAAACCTTCTTGACGGTCAAGTTCACGCATCACGCGGCCGGTGGCGTTCACTTCGACGCGTTTGGCGCCTGCTTTGCCGCGCAGGCTGATTTCCTGTTTGGCCTCAAGCCCGACCTTGCCGATCTGAAAACGGGGAATGCGCAGAACGGGTTCCGGATCTTCTATCTGACTGAGGTCGTAATCGCTGACCGGTCCGACATAGCCGACGATATGCGCGAAATCCTCATATCTGGGATATTGCCGGGTCATCCCGACCTCGGGTGTGACACCAGGCAGGGCGGGGGCGTTGACGGCAACTTTCGAGATATCTTCCCACGTGACTTGATCGGCCAGAGTGACCGGCAGGAACGGGGCCGATCTGCGCATTTCGGTCATGGCGCGTTCGATCTCATCCTCGGTCAGTGGGATCAGTTCAGAAAGCTTGGAGATGACGGCTTCAACATCTCCCGCATCTTCGCGCACCATGACGATACGGTAGGACGGAGAGTTTTGCCCGATGATCTGCCCGTTGCGATCGTATATTCGACCACGTGTGGGCGGGATAAGGCGGATGTTAATCCGGTTTTCCTCGGCCAACAGGCGGTATTCGTCAGCCTGATCTACCTGCATAAACCGCATCCGGGCGGCCAGACCTCCGATAAAAGCGGCTTGCAGGCCTCCAAGGATCAGCGCACGGCGTGGCAAACGTTTATAGGCGAGGCCCTGTGACTTGGGTTTGCGTTGTTTCATTACCGCCCTCCCGACAGGCCAGGGTCAGAAGGTGCGACACGACGCACACCAAAACCGTTCTGACTGAGCAGAACGATCAATGGGTAGATCCCGATTGTCAGAACCACTTGCACCACGACCATCCCCAATGCCGCTTGTTGCACGGACAGAATAGCAAGAATGACGCGATTCAGGAAAAAAACAGCTGTGATCACGACGGCAACGGTGGTCCATTCGCCCAAAAAGCCCGCGTCGCGCAACCCGGGAGTTGCGGACCGAAGATAGGCAGTACCCAACACAACAAGCGCGGCCAGCAAGCCGGGGGGACGTTGAAACAGAAGGTCGGCTGCCAGCATGATCAGGGCGACCAGCAGGGTTGGCACATATTCGGGGCGCCGCAGAACCCAGGCAAAGGTCAACGCAATCAGGAAATCCGGAAACGGCCAGCGATCCGGCTGCGTGTCCAGTGGCAGCAGGTGCAGGAACAAGACCAGCAGCGCCATCAGCAGATACAGGCCACGTTTGAGCCACAGATTGGATGCGGCACTATCCATCGCCGGTCTCCGTCGGTGTCAGTGCCGCTTCGGGTTGGCGTGGGCCGACAATTCCTCCGGGGTCCTGAATAAGTGGCGCAGACTGATAGCGCAGCACTCTTAGAAATTTGAGCCGTTCAAAATCTGCAGACAGCCGCACCCGCAGGCGGCCACCCGGATCAGCGGTAATCTGACCGATCAGCAGGCCGCCAGGAAAAACGCCGCCATCCCCCGAAGTCACAACCCTGTCGCCCGGGCGCACCAGTTCGCGGTTCTCCAGAAACTCAACCACAGGCGCGGCGGTGTTGTCCCCGGCAATCAGAGCGGTCTGCCCCGACGGTTGAATCGTGGCAGGTATCGCGCTGGATGCGTCGGTCATCAGGATCACCCGTGCGGTATCTGGACCAACACCCGAGATACGACCGACAACGCCAATCCCGTCCATGGTGGCCCATCCATCCATGATTCCGTCACGCTCGCCCACGTTCAACAGAACCGACTGCCGGAACGGAGAACCGCTATCGGCCATGACGACCCCGGTAATGTAGGTCAGGCGCGGATCGAGACGCACATTGTTTAGATCCAGAAGCCGGGCATTTTCCTGCTCAAGTTGCAGTGCGGCCTCTTTCCAGGCGCGCATCAGACGCAACTCGCTGCGCAATTCCTGGTTCTGCTCGCTCAGGCGTTGATAGCTCTGAAAATCCCGTGCCAGATTGACCGCAGCGGTAACCGGAACCAGCGCCCAATCCATCGAGGGCACCACGTTGTCGACAACCTGCGCCCGAAACCGTTCGACGCGAGGGCTGTCAATGCGCCAGACCAGAAAGATGCCCAGAAGGCACAGAACCACGATCCCCAGCAGCAGACGGCGGAGCGGGGTGGTGTATTCATCGCGCTGTGATCGGTCCTTTGCCACAGGACTCCTTCCCGTGCTGCTCGCGCCCGAATGTACCCTTTAGAGCGTGCGCGCCTTAGCTTTCGTAGTCAATCGCGTGGCGCAGCTGTTTTTCGTATTCCAGTGCCTTGCCGGTGCCCAAAGCCACACAGTTCAGGCTTTCATCAGCAATCGATACGGCCAGACCTGTCTGTTCCCGCAGTGCCAGATCCAAATCGCCCAACAAAGCACCGCCACCGGTCAGCATGACGCCGCGGTCCACGATATCTGCGGCCAGATCAGGCGGCGTAGTTTCAAGTGCGGTCATAACGGCTTCGCAGATTGCCTGAACCGGTTCCGACAGGGCCTCGGCGACCTGCGCCTGGCTGATCTCGATTTCTTTGGGTACGCCATTCAACAGATCGCGGCCACGGATATGCATCGACTGGCCACGTCCGTCATCAGGCATACGGGCGGTTCCGATGGTGGTCTTGATCCGTTCGGCGGTGGATTCACCCACCAACAGGTTCTGCTGGCGGCGCAAGTATGAGATAATCGCCTCATCCATTCGGTCTCCGCCAACGCGGACCGAACGGGCATAGACAATGTCGCCCAGCGACAGAACGGCAACCTCGGTGGTGCCGCCGCCGATATCCACGACCATGTTGCCGGTCGGGTCAGTGATGGGCATTCCTGCACCAATAGCCGCAGCGATGGGTTCGGCGATCAGGCCCGCCCGGCGAGCGCCTGCGGACATAACCGATTGGCGAATGGCCCGTTTTTCAACAGGCGTAGCACCATGGGGGACGCAGACAATGATTTTGGGCTTTGAGAATGTGGAGCGTTTATGCACCTTACGAATAAAGTGCTTGATCATTTCTTCAGCGGTGTCGAAATCCGCAATCACGCCTTCGCGCATGGGGCGGATCGCTTCGATCGAACCAGGGGTTCGGCCCAGCATCAGCTTGGCATCCTCACCGACGGCGAGGACTTTCTTAACCCCATCCTTGACGTGGTAAGCCACAACTGAAGGTTCCGACAGGATCACACCGCGCCCTTTGACATAAACAAGCGTATTTGCTGTTCCAAGGTCGATCGCCATGTCCGCTGAGAACAAGCCGCCCAGATTGCCAAAGATGCCCATGTTGCACTGATCCCGTTCGTCAGAATTTCTACTGCCCGCGACTCGACGGTTCCGGGACGGATGTCTTATAGGGTGCCATCTCGCCCGGTAAAAGGGCTGATTCCGCGTAACTCAGCACCTTTCCGCCTTATTGAGAGGGACTTTAGAAGGCAACATGCTCTCTTATCAACACATTTACCACGCCGGGAATCTGGCTGATGTTCAAAAGCACGCTCTTTTGGCATGGGTACTGGACTATCTGACGCGAAAAGATAAGCCGATAACCTATCTGGAAACCCATTCCGGGCGTGGCCTGTACCAGCTAGACGCAGCAGAAGCCGTGCGCACAGGCGAGGCAGCCGTAGGTATCAAGCGAGCGCAGCGCGAAGGGTGGTTTCCATCTGATCATCCTTTGTCTCTGGCGTTGGCCAAGGTCCATGAACGGCACGGAGAAAACAGCTATGCCGGTTCACCGCTGATCGCGGCCAACCTGCTGAGGGATCAGGACAGTCTGCATTTCGCAGAGCTGCACCCGCAGGAATACGCGGCATTGTCGATGACCATGTCCCCCTTTGGGGCAAAGGAGTACAAACAGGACGGGTATGAGCTGGCGCAGTCTTTGCTGCCACCAACGCCGCGGCGCGGGATGCTGTTGATTGATCCCAGCTATGAGGTGAAGGCGGATTATGACCGGCTACCGGGCGTGATCTCAAAACTGCACCGTAAATGGAATGTGGGCGTCATCGCGCTGTGGTATCCGATCCTGTCCGATCAACGTCAGGCCCCGATGGTTGCCGCGTTGAAGGCGCAGGGTTTTCCCAAGGCGATCCGTCATGAAGTCCGGTTTGCACCTGCGCGGGAAGGTCACCGAATGGTCGGATCAGGGATGTTCCTGCTGAACGCGCCCTTTGGCATCCAAGATGAAATGGACCGTCTGTCAGAGCTGTTCAAAGGGCTGTGACGCCAGTCTGATTTCGGACCACAAGGTTCTCCCGCCTCATCTGCCAGCATCTAAAGATGCCGTCAAACGTGTTGGGCCCGGCAGCGCGCCGCATGCGCGCTGCCGGGCCCAAAGCCGCAAGGGCGTCCGGTGTAGCCGGGCACCCGCGGGTGCGGGAGCCCTTGGGAGTTTCATCTGGCGGTCAGGTCAGGTCCTTATAGCTGATTTCACGCGTGTCTGCACCTGGCCCGGCCTTTTCACGGCGCATGATCAGGCGGTTCAGTGCGTGGATATAGGCCTTGGCGGATGCCACGACCGTATCGGTATTCGCTGACTGACCGGTGGCGATCATGCCGTCCTCTTCCAGCCGAACCGATACGGTTGCCTGCGCATCAGTACCCTCGGTCACAGCATGGACCTGATACAGTTGCAGGCGGGCGGTGTTGGGATAGATTCGGCGAACGGCTTTGAAGGTGGCATCGACTGGACCGTCGCCATGTTCGGTCGCGACAATGTCCTTGCCATCCACTTCCAGCTCGACCGTCGATTCCGCCTGACCGCCGGTGCCGCAGGTGACTTTCATCGAAACCAACTGCAGGCGATCGTCGGCCTCATCATCCTGGCTCATCAACGCGATCAGGTCGTCGTCAAAAACCTCTTTCTTGCGGTCGGCCAGATCCTTGAACCGCACGAAGATGTCCTTGAGCTGATTGTCACCGACCTCATAACCGAGCGTTTCCAGCTTGTCGCGCAACGCAGCCCGGCCCGAGTGTTTGCCAAGCGGCAGAGAGGTGCCCGACAGGCCGATATCTTCAGGGCGCATGATCTCGAAATTCTCTCGGTTCTTCAGCATGCCGTCCTGATGGATCCCGCTTTCATGCGCAAAGGCATTCTTGCCGACGATGGCTTTGTTGAACTGAACCGGGAAGCCCGCAACCGTCGCAACCCGGCGCGAAATATGCATGATCTTGGTGGTGTCGATGCCGGTATGCCACGGCATGATGTCATTGCGGGTGCGCAGCGCCATCACAACTTCTTCCAGCGCAGTATTGCCCGCACGCTCGCCAAGGCCATTGATGGTGCATTCGATTTGACGCGCACCACCAGCGACAGCCGCCAGTGAGTTCGCCGTCGCCATGCCAAGATCGTTGTGGCAATGGGTGGCAAACACCACCTCATCCGCGCCCGGAACCGTTTCGATCAGGCGCTTGATCAGGTCAGCGGATTCGACAGGTGCCGTGTAACCGACAGTGTCGGGGATGTTGATCGTTGTGGCACCGGCCTTGATCGCGATCTCGATCACACGGCACAGATAATCCCACTCGGTCCGGGTCGCATCCATCGGCGACCACTGTACATTTTCGCACAGGTTGCGGGCGTGGCTGACGGTTTCGTGGATCTTGTCGGCCATCTCGTCCATGGTCAGGTTCGGAATGGCACGGTGCAGTGGAGAAGTGCCGATGAAAGTGTGGATGCGGTTCTTGCCAGCGTGTTTGATCGCCTCCCAGCAGCGGTCGATATCAGCGAAATTCGCACGGGCCAACCCGCAGATGCGGCTGTTTTGCGATCGCTCGGCAATCTCGCTGACGGCTTTGAAGTCGCCTTCTGATGCGATCGGGAAACCGGCCTCGATGATGTCGACACCCATCTCGTCCAGCAGTTCCGCGATTTCCAGCTTTTCGGCATGGGTCATGGTCGCGCCGGGGCTCTGCTCGCCGTCGCGCAAAGTGGTGTCAAAGATCAAGACGCGGTCTTGGTCGGTCACATTGGTCATGGGATTCTCTTTCTTCTTCTGTCCTAAAGCCTATGGCGCGCGGGCGTCCTCCTCTGAGCGGGCGCGCCGGGTGGCACGCTCAGAGGCGGATTAGGATCAGTAGGCCACGCAGAGACGCACCGCAGGGGGCGGTGTCGGCAACAAGGATATCTGCGCGGTTGATCATGGGGTTGAGCTTATACAGCGCATGCGGGGAATGAAAAGTAGGAATTTCATGCAGACGTCAAAACCTGCACGAACCGTGACGGTTGATTGCCGAATGAAGACCGCTAGTTGATCCGGAATGGAGAAAGCTCTCATCATAGGTGCCTCGGGTGGTATCGGTGCCGCGCTGCAAAGGCTGTTGACCATGCAATCCGTAGACGTAACCACCTTGTCGCGTTCTGCAGATGGTTTCGACCTCACGAATGTGGAAGCTGTCGGCCCGGCTCTGGAAGCATTGCAATGCCCGTTTGACATGATCTTCATTGCGACGGGTGCTTTGGAAATCAATGGTGCACAGCCGGAGAAGTCCATCAGATCAATTTCAGCGCAGGCAATGATGGACCAGTTTGCCCTGAATGCGGTTGGTCCGGCCCTTGTGCTGTCACACGCTGCGCGGCTGCTACCACGGGGCAGGCGATCTGTCGTGGCGGTGTTGTCCGCCCGCGTCGGATCAATCGGAGATAATCAGCTGGGTGGATGGATCAGCTATCGGGCCTCAAAAGCTGCGGCCAACCAGATTGTGCGCACATCCGCGATTGAGCTGGCCCGCACCCACAAACAGGCGATCTGTGTGGCCCTGCATCCGGGCACAGTGCGTACAGAATTCACGCGCAAATATGTCGGGCGACACCCGACCGTTGAATCGGATGAAGCCGCGCGAAACCTGCTGAACGTCGCCAGGGCGCTTGTGCCCGCAGACACTGGCGGGTTCTTCGACTGGGCTGGAAAACCTGTGCCGTGGTGAGACCCGCTAACCGTCAGAGGCAGGGCTGGTTGCCGTTGTCGCGCTGTCGTCTGCCGGAGCACTCTCCTGCGGCTCGCTGGTGTTTTCACCCGGCAGAACACCGTTTTCCCAGACGCCGGTTTCTTCTTTGCCGTCAGCATAGCGCATCGTGCCGTCACCGTGGCGTTTGTTGTCCAAAAACCCACCTTCGTACACGTCACCAGTCGCATAGGTAGCGGTTCCGGTGCCGCTGATCTTCCCCTCGACCCAACCGCCTGTGTAGGTGAAGCCGCGCGGTGTGGTTATCGATCCTTGCCCGTGGCGCTGCCCATCTTTGAAATCGCCCTTGTAGGTCGTTCCGTCCGGGAAGCTGGCTGTGCCCTCGCCCTGGCGCGCACCGTCGACCCAATCGCCTTCATATTTGTACCCGTTTGCAAATGTCAGAACACCGGTGCCGTGGTTCAGACCGTTCTTGAACTGCCCATCGTAGATGGCGCCGTTCGGGTAAGTGGCCTTGCCCTGACCCTCGAAGACGCCGGCGATCCAGTCGCCGTCGTAAATCAGGCCATCAGGATAGGTGTGCATTCCTTTGCCATGGGGCAGGTCTGCACTGAAATCACCGACATAGGTCGAACCGTCAGGATAGGTCAGCTCTCCGAGGCCCTCAATCTGGCCGTCTTTCCATTCACCAGTATAGTCAAACCCGTCCGTGCCCAAAAAACGGCCTTTGCCGTGGCGGCGATCATCGTGATAGTCACCTTCGTAAATGGCGCCACTGGCATAGGTTGCCTTGCCCTTGCCTTGTCGGCGCCCATCAAAGAAGTCGCCTTCATACAAATCGCCATTGGCTTGCAGTAGACGGCCTTTTCCGGTCATGCGATTTTCGGACCAGTCACCCGTATAACTCATACCTTCCGGCCGCGTCAGGCTACCTGTGCCATGACGCTTGCCGTCTTTGATATCGCCCTCATACACGTTGCCTTTGGCTGAGGTTATCTTGCCATTGCCCTGCTTGACCCCGTCGACCCAGTCGCCCTCGTACACCTCTCCGGTCGGGTCGGTCAGAGTGCCTTTGCCGTGGTGCCGGGCATTCTTGAACCCACCTTCGTATTTCGCTCCGTTGGCATAGACGGCGACTCCTTGGCCGTTGAACGAGCCATCGGCCCATTCCCCTTCATAGCTGCCACCATCAGCATAGATGATCGTTCCGAACCCTTCGGGTTGACCGTTGGCAAAGGCGCCCTGATAGATCGACCCGTTAGCATAGCGCGCGATACCCTGACCCTGAATTTCGCCTTCGATCCATTCGCCTTCGTATTCGAAACCATCTGGCAACTGGTAGGTGCCGGTTCCGTGCCGCAGGCCATTTAGGAACGTGCCTTCGTATACGCCGCCCACTTCGTCATCGGCCACGACTACCTGATCGTTCTGCGCGAAGGCGGTCAGCGCTGACAGGGTCAATGCAACTGCGGCGATTGAAGTGCGAAAAACGTTCATGTTTGGTCCTGTCTGCGCGAGCATCGTGCTTTTGCGCAAAACTAGGATACCGACGCAGGCAGGGCAACGGCTTTTGCCTTATTGGTCTTTCACTCGCGGTGCGATCTGGTAAATGGCAATAGGACAGACGAGGGCAAGAGGGCAGTATGGCCGACCGTTTCCGTATCACTCTGGCGCAACTCAATCCCATTGTCGGGGATTTGGAAGGCAATGCGGCCAAGGCTTTTTCTGCGTGGGAGCAGGCGCGCGAGGCTGGTGCCCAACTTGTTGCTTTCCCCGAGATGTTCATCACCGGCTATAATACGCAGGACCTTGTGATCAAGCCCGCGTTCTACAAAGCCGCAATGAAAGCTGTTGAGGCGCTTGCGGAACGTTGCGCCGATGGACCTGCGATTGCGATCGGTGGGCCGTGGTTCGAAGATGACCGGCTGTATAACGCCTATCTCATCCTCAAGAACGGCAGGATCAGCAGTAAAGTGCTGAAACATCACCTGCCGAATGAGACAGTCTTTGACGAAGTGCGCCTGTATGATTCCGGCCCGCTGGGCGGTCCCTATTCGATTGGCAACTCTCGGATCGGCAGCCCAATCTGCGAGGACAGCTGGCATCCGGATGTTGCCGAGACGCTGGAGGAGACAGGAGCCGAGTTTCTGCTGATCCCCAACGGCTCGCCTTATTTCCGAAACAAATATGATGTGCGCCTGAACCATATGGTGGCGCGCGTGGTTGAGACCGGATTGCCGCTGATTTACCTGAACATGGTCGGAGGGCAGGACGATCAGGTCTTTGACGGGGCGACCTTCGGGTTGAATCCAGGCGGAGAACTGGCATTCCGAATGCCTGTGTTCGACGAAGCGATAGCGCATGTGGATCTTGAACGCGGCGATGCAGGTTGGCGCATAATTCCGGACGAGATTGTGCCGCAGCCAGATGCGTGGGAGCAGGACTATCGCGCGATGGTCCAGTCTCTGCGTGATTACATGGCCAAAACCGGGTTCAAAAAGGGTGTTCTGGGTCTGTCTGGTGGCGTTGATTCAGCCCTTGTCGCGGCAATAGCGGTGGATGCGATTGGCGCTGAAAATGTTCGCTGCGTGATGTTGCCGTCGGAATATACCAGCCAGGATTCTTTGGATGATGCCGAAGCGGTGGCTAAGTCGTTGGGTGTTCACTATGATTTCGTCCCTATTGCACAGGGGCGCGCGGCGATCACGGATACGCTTGCCCCATTGTTTGCCGGGCGAGACGAAGATCTGACCGAAGAAAACATCCAGTCCCGCCTGCGGGGGCTGTTGCTGATGGCCCTGTCGAACAAGTTCGGCGAGATGCTGCTGACCACAGGCAACAAATCCGAAGTCGCCGTTGGATATGCCACGATCTATGGGGATATGAACGGTGGTTATAATCCAATCAAAGACCTGTACAAAACCCGCGTGTTCGAGACTTGCCGCTGGCGCAATGCCAATCATCGCGGCTGGATGAAAGGCCCCGAGGGCGAGGTCATCCGACCCTCGGTCATCGACAAACCTCCTAGTGCCGAGTTGCGCGAAGACCAGAAGGACAGTGACAGCCTGCCGGATTATCCGGTTCTGGACGCCATTCTGGATATATTGGTTGATCAGGATGGGTCGATCGCGGATTGCGTGGCCGCCGGGTTCGAAGAAGCCGTTGCGCGCAGGATCGAACATTTGGTCTATATCAGCGAATATAAACGGTTTCAGTCCGCCCCGGGGACACGTTTGACCAAGCGGGCATTCTGGCTGGATCGCAGGTATCCTATCGTGAATCGTTGGCGCGACAGGACCTGACGCCTTACAGGAATCACCATTTTGACGCGAAAACTGTTTCCATTTTATGGGCAATAACCGCTTGCTTCTGGAACTGTTTTTATTTTTGAGTGCAGTGGCTTAGATTCTCTTGGGCGTATCCGAGCTCCACTTGATACCCGGTCTTTTTTTTGCCACATTTTAGCTTGATTGTTGCCCCATGTGGGGCGGATGCGACGCATTGTGGGAAATAGGTGTTTATGAGCTTTCCCTTCGGTCTTTAGCGACGCGTCCGAAATTGGATGTCTGAGTTAACGATTTGGTGCCATTATGTACGATGAATACGATAAACCGCTTCATTCACCGCCAAAATGGCGGTCTATGCAATCCGAAGGTCGGTCTCTGGATGAGGCAAAGGTAGATGCTGCCATTGCCAATTTGTTGAATGAAGAGGTGCCCAAAGAGGAATCCACGACGGTGGGCCCCGGCGCGCAGTTTCTGGAAACAGAAGCCGAGGTGCCGGAAGGCGGTATCGCTACTTCTTTGCGTCAGAAACTGGCTGAATTGTGCGGCGCGGCCTGAAGTTTTCAAAATCCTGAATTAGATGCGCTGGCTTGCCACGTTGGCCGAATGGTCACAGGCCTGCGCAATAGTCATTGAAGCGAAGTTTCTTCTGTTGCGTCTGTCCTGATCCCGCGCCTTCATTGCGGTCCGTGCAATGAATTATGAGCGGTTGATGCCTGGCCCCAAGCCTAATGCTGTTGAACCCGATCTAAAGCTGCCAAAAGCCGTTGATGTTGTTGTCATTGGTGGAGGAATTATTGGGGCTTCAACTGCCCTCGAACTGTCAGAGCGGGGAATGTCTGTCCTTCTGTGCGAAAAGGGGCAAATTGCCTCCGAGCAGAGTTCGCGGAACTGGGGATGGGTGCGTTTGGGTATGCGCGATCCTCGGGAAATCCCGCTGATGCAGGAATCACAGCGTATCTGGGCGCAGCTCGATCAACGCACCGGGCGCAAGACAGGTTTCACACAGGCCGGTATCCTGTTCGGCGCCTCTGGCAAGCGGGAACAGGGCAATCTTGAACGCTGGCTTCGCCATGTGGAGGGGTTGAATACTGGGGCAAGGATGGTGTCCGGGGCTCTGTTGGCGGAACTAATGCCAGACCATCGGACGGGGTTGGATTGCGCATTGTTTATGCCGCAAGACGGTAGAGCGGAACCGCAATGGGCTGCACCCGCAATCGCCGAAGCTGCGCGTGACCGGGGGGCCCTGTTGATGACCAACTGTGCAGTGCGCAGTCTGGATACAGAGGCGGACCGTGTCGTCGGTGTCTTCACAGAACGCGGTCGCGTGGCCTGCGGCAATGTCGTACTGGCGGGCGGAGCGTGGTCGCGCTTGTTTGCAGGGAATGCCGGAGTTGATTTTCCACAACTGAAGGTGCTGAACACCGTATTCCGAACCTCTCCGGTTTCCGGCCCTGAGGCCGCCTTGTGGTCGGACGATTTTGCAATACGCAAGCGGGACGACGGAGGGTATACGATTGCGTCCGGGCACGAAAACACCGTTGATATCGTGCCGGATAGCCTTCGTCTGGCGTGGCAATTTCTTCCTGCGTTTCGCCAGGAGTGGCGGTCGCTGCGGTTTCGGTTGTCCAAGCGGTGGGCCGAAGAGGCGGGGCAGGACCGGAGCTGGTTGCCCACGGATGTGACTCCGTTCGAACATTGCCGCGTTCTGGATCCCGAACCGTCGCGCCGGGCATTGCGGCAAGCTTGGAAAAGCGCAACCAAGGGCATTCCCGCGCTAAAACAGGCTGAAATCGTTCAAAGCTGGGCGGGTATGATTGATGTCACCCCGGATGCGATCCCGATCATTTCACCCGTCGACCACAAGCCGGGCCTGTTCATCTCGACAGGGTTTTCGGGTCATGGATTTGGGATCGGGCCCGGTGCCGGGCGGCTGATGGCCGATTTGGTCTCGGCCAGTGACCCTTGTGTTGATCCGGCCGACTTCCGCCTGTCCCGCTTTACGGACGGGTCGAAAATTCGGCCGGACCCAGGGTTTTAAACGTTAACCCATCATCTGATAGCTGACCGGGACAAACCGGAACCCATCGCCGCGCGTCTCGACGTAACCGGCTGCGGGGAAGGGCATGTGATATCCGATCATCGGGATTTTGTCTGCTGCCAGCATCCCCAACACATTACGACGAGAAGCGGCGGCTGCGGCTTTGTCCATGTCGAATTTCACCTCCCACTCGGGTTGGGCGAAGGACCAGACATAGTGATTGGCCAGATCGGCCGTCAGCACCAGACGTTGACCGTTGCTTTCCAGATGAAAGACCGTGTGTCCGGGGGTATGCCCATGCGCTGAAACGGCGGTTATTCCGGACAGAACCTCGCCGCCATCGCCGACAAAGGTCATCTTTTCGGCCATTGGGGTCACTTTGGCGGCGACCAGATCGCCGACCCGATCGCCGGAATCCTGCGCGGCCCAAAAGTCATACTCGGATGATGCGGTGACATAGCGCGCATTCGGGAAAGTCGGCGCGTCATTTGTGGTCATGCCGCCAATATGGTCAGGGTGCATATGGGTGATGACGACGACGTCGATTTGATCCGGGCTCACGCCTGCATCTGCCAGTGCCGCCTGAATGCCGCCTTGCCCAAGGCCAGTATCAAACAGCACAAGTTCAGACCCGGTATTGACCAGCGTTGGTGTGAAAAAGAACTGGGCTTTATCGGCAGGAATAAAATTCTGGGCCGATACGTTTGCAAATTCCTCATCCGTGGCACCGCCGCCGAAAATCTCTTTGGCGCCATCGCGCGGCAGGCTGCCATCCAGCAGAGTTGTTACGGTGAAATCGCCCAACTGGAACGATTTCGCGATGGTTGAATTCGCTTTGGTATCGCTTGCTGCAGCCAGGATGGGGGTAGCAGCTGATGCAAAAGGCAATGCTGCCGCCGCGCCCAGTGCGGCCCTACGAGTCAGTGTAACGGTCATTTTGAGATCTCCCTGTGTGTGCCAGCACTTTGAAGATAGGGTATCGCCCGAGGATTGCCACCTGACGTTGGCGTGAACCGGTGCGGTGGCTGGACAATTTGCCCATCCTGTGAGAAGAGCCGCGCCAACAGGAGACTCCTATGACAACCACCCGTTTCGCCCCGTCACCCACCGGTTACATCCATGTGGGCAACCTGCGCACAGCGCTGATGAACTACCTGATTGCCCGCAAGGCTGGCGGCACGTTCATCCTGCGTATCGACGACACAGACCCCGAGCGATCGAAGGAAGAATATGTCGATGCCATCAAGCAGGACCTCGAGTGGCTGGGCCTGCATTGGGACCGGGTCGAACGACAGTCCGAGCGTCTGGACCGCTATGCCGAGGCAGCCGACAAGCTGCGCGAGATGGGCCGGTTCTATGAAGCCTTCGAAACCCCGACCGAGCTGGACCTCAAGCGCAAGAAACAACTGAACATGGGCAAGCCGCCGGTCTATGACCGCGCAGCATTGCACCTTAACGACGCCGAGAAAGACGCGCTGCGGGCAGAACGTGGCAACGGTGTCTGGCGCTTTAGGCTGGATCATGAGCGGATCGAGTGGACCGACGGCATTCTGGGCGATATCTCGATTGATGCGGCCTCGGTCTCTGACCCGGTTCTGATCCGGGGCGACGGTCAAGTTCTGTACACGATTGCGTCGGTGGTCGATGATACCGAAATGGGTGTGACCGATGTGGTGCGTGGCTCGGACCATGTGACCAATACCGCGACGCAGATTCAGATCATCCAAGCGCTGGGCGGTACTTGCCCGCGTTTTGCACATCATTCGCTGCTGACCGGCCCCCAGGGCGAGGCGCTGTCTAAGCGACTGGGCACGCTGGCTCTGCGTGATCTGCGCGAGCAGGGCGTACAGCCGTTAGCATTGCTCAGCTTGATGGCGCGTCTGGGCTCATCCGACCCGGTTGAGTTGCGGACAGAGATGGCCGAGCTGATCGATGGATTTGACATTGGTCGTTTTGGTGCCGCACCGACCAAGTTTGACGTTCAGGACCTGTTTCCGTTGACGGCAAAACACCTGCAATCTTTGTCATTGGCCGACGTTGCGGATTCTGTGGCAGATGCGGGCGTACCGGCCGAATTGGCCGAACCGTTCTGGGCCATGGCCCGCGAGAACATCATCACTCTGGCAGACCTGAGAGGGTGGTGGGAGCTGTGCCTTAACGGCGCCGAACCACTGATTGCCGATGAAGACCGAGAGTTCATCACCGAGGCCGTGGCGTTGTTGCCAGAAGGCCCGTTCGACGGCGCGACCTGGGGGCAGTGGACCAGCGCGGTGAAAGACGCGACAGGCCGCAAGGGCAAGAGTCTGTTCATGCCTTTGCGCAAGGCACTGACAGGAATGGAACGCGGCCCCGAGATGGCCACCCTGTTGCCCCTTCTGCAGGTGATCCGCGCGCGCGGCTGATCTTAGCGCCTTAGATTGTGATAAGGCGTGGTCTGCTGGCCGCGCCTTTTTTCTATAAGGTCTTTACGATCTGGGCTGCTATTCGCTTCAGCCGATCATCCACAAAACAAGTCTCATCCGGTTTCAATGCCTGGTGGCGTGGATACCGCGGCTCTGCCCGGTCATTCAGGATCGGGGCGTCCCAGCCATCAGTGGTGGCAAAAAAGCGATCGGCGCCCTCGGACCCGAACGCACGCAAATAGCCTTGCACAACGACGTCGATATAGCTCATCAACAGGGGGTGGCGCCAGCTGGTCGCGGATTGACGGTCATCAGGTACGGCATAAACAGCGATCTCAACCTCGTGTGGCAGAGAATGGGTGACGGCCTTAGTCGCTGGAACGCGGTCGTAGGCCCACTCACGTTGATCCAGCGCGTCCCAGTCATTGCCCGGGACATGGGCAATCATGCCGTCGATTTCAGAAGTGGGATCCGGAACAGCAGTCAGGAAAGCGACCGGGCGCAAATCGGTATGCCGCCAGGCCCGCCGCCATCCCTTCAACTGCGCGGGATGCGGGTCGGGGAAATCGTGGGTCGCGAGGTTCACGAGGCTGCCGTAGCCAAAGAAATAGGGGTCTGCCATGCGGGATCACTTCTGACTGGGAATTGATGTATGTCAAACCGCTTTTTTGCCCAACATGCAATAAGGCAGCATGTTGAACTTAGGGAGGCAAACATGCGGATAACCAAGCGGACAAATATTGCTGTGCGCCTACTGATGTATTGTGCAGCAAATCCAGACAGGTTGGTGACCAAATCCGAGATCGCAAAGACCTGCAATATCTCGGAAAACCACTTGGCACAGGTGATCAACCAACTCAGCCAGTTAGATTATCTGAGCACTCATCGCGGTCGCAATGGTGGTATGGTACTCGCTAGATCTGCTGATCAGATACGGATCGGTTCGGTTTTTCGACATATCGAGGGCGACTTGCCGATTGCCGAGTGCTTTGCGGATGCCGACAATACATGCCCGCTCACCAACGCCTGCCGGCTGCGCCTTGCGCTGCGGGACGCGGCCGAGGTTTTTTATGCCTCGCTGGACGAAATCACGCTGGATTCGCTGGTGTGTGACAATGCAAATCTGCTGTCGATTTTGCAGCCCGTCGCCTGCGTCCGATAAACTCAGTCGCTGGCGCGCAAGATGCGCGCCGGGCGAACGGCAAGGGGTTTCAAGGCAAAGATCAGCCCCGCGCCTAGCGTGACGATGATCCCGGCCAATACGATGCCGATGGCAGATGGCCAGATGACGTCAAAGCTGGTGTCGAAAATATATGTCGCAACCGCCCAGCCGCCGAGGATGCCCACCATCAGGGCTACAATTCCAGCGGCAGACCCCAGCAGAACAGCCCGAAGGGCAAAGCTGATCAATATGCGCCGCCGGTCGGCGCCGATGGTTTTCAGGACTGCGGCCTCGTACCGCCGGGCTGGTTCACCCGCTGCCGCGGCGCCGATCAGAACCAGAAAGCCGGTTAGCAGCGATACACCAGCCCCATAAGACGTCGCAGCGGCCAACCCGGCCAGCAGACCCGAGACCCGGTCAATCGCATCGCGGACACGGATTGCGGTGATATTGGGGAATTTACCCGCCAGATCACGAAGGATCGCGGCTTCGGCCTGCTCTTCGGCATAGACGGTGGCAATGAAGCTATGCGGTGCGCCGGCCAAGGCCGACGGATTCATGGACATGATGAAACCCATCCCGGCGGTCGAGAAATCCACCTCGCGCAACGAGGTGAGCTCTGCGGTGATGTCGCGCCCCAATATGTTGATGGTCAGTTGGTCACCCAGCTTCAGGCCCATCTCTTCGGCCTCTTCAGCGGCAAAGCTGACCTGAGGCGTTCCGGAATAGTCTTCGGACCACCATTCCCCGGCGGTGACCCGTGCGTTCGAGGGCGGGGCGTCGGAATAGGTGACCCCGCGGTCGCCTTCCAGTACCCAGTGGTCCCCGGCGACCTCAATCGCGGGCTGCCCGTTAATCTGCGTGATGATCCCGCGCAGCATGGGCGCGCTTTGGATCCGGCTTACGGCAGGGTCGTTTTCCAGCCGTTCGGTAAAGCCAGGCATCTGCTCTTTCTGGATATCGACGAAGAAATAAGAAGGGGCGACATCGGGCAGGTTTCCTGAAATCGCGTTTCGCAGCGTGCCGTCGATCTGCCCGACTGCGGCCAGAACCGACAGGCCCAGCCCCAGCGACAGGACAACCGATGCGGCTCCTTCGCGTGGGTCGGAAATGGCTGACAGGGCCCATCGCAGGGGCGGATTCCCTCGGGCGGGTTTTGTGATCAAGCGTGCCAGTTTGCGGATTGCCAGCGCCGCCACCGAAAGCAGAACCAACGCTCCGGCCAACCCGCCGCTGGTCCAAAGGGTCAGGCGCGCCGATCCGCTGAAAAAGGCAGCTGCGCCGATCAGCGCCGCAAGCCCGATGCCTGTCGCTAGGATGTATTTTGCACGGGGCAGGAAGCGCGCCGAAGACAGCGCATCGCGAAACAGGGTCGCTGCGCGGACTTCTTCAGTACGGGCAAGGGGCCAGAGTGTGAATAAGAAGGCGGTGAGCACGCCGTAAAGCGCGGCTTCAGCCAGAGGCTGCGGATAGAACGAGAACACTGCGGGCACAGGCAGGCGAGTTTCGATCAGCGGCGCAAGCAGCAGAGGCACCGATCCACCCAATATGATGCCCAGAAAAATGCCGATGCCAGAGAGAATACCGATCTGGATCAGATAAGTCTGAAACACGGTCGCCCGATCGGCACCCAAAGTACGCAAGGTAGCAATGGTTTCAGTCTTTTGCGCCAGATAGGCGCGCACCGCTGCAGATACGCCGATGCCGCCAACAGCCAGCCCGGATAGTCCAACCAGAACCAGAAAAGCGCTGAGCCGGGCAACAAATTCTGAAATGCCGGGGGCACCGTTCCGTGCATCGGTCCACCGCATTCCGCTGCCTTCAAGGGCTTCGCTTGCCTGCGCCGAAAGAGCTGTAAGATCAGACCCCGGCGGCAGATCCAGACGGTATTTGGTGGAAAACAGAGTACCCGGTGCCAATAATCCGGAATTCAGCAAGTCCTGTGTGCGGATCAGGGTGCGCGGACCCAATCCAAACCCGTCTGCCGCCCCGTCCGGTTCGTGGATCAGGGCTGCCATCAGGACAAATTCCTGAGTTCCAAGTGAAAACCGATCCCCAACCGATAGCTGAAGCCGGTCGATCAGAGCAGGAGCCATTACGGCACCGGGCGCCCCTTGCTGGCCTATAAAGGCGTCACGCAGGGGCATCTGAGGCTCTAGTATTGGCTTGCCCAACAATGGATAGGAGTCGTCAACGGATTTGACCTGCGTAAGCGCCCGCTGTGGGTCACTATTCTGCTGCGCGACTGCCATTGACCGAAAATCGACGACTTCGGAGATGGCTAAGGCCGCGTCGTTCATCCATGCACGCTCAGCCTCATCCGCAAAGCGATAGGTGAATTCCAGCTGTGCATCCCCGCCCAGCAGAGCCGCGCCTTCTTGCGTCAGTCCGGTTTGGATGGCGTGGCGGACCGAACCCACAGCGGCAATGGCAGCGACCCCAAGTGCAAGACAAGCCAGAAACACCCGAAAACCGCGCAGACCTCCGCGCAGTTCCCGCCGCGCCAGCCGCCCGGCCATCCGCAGGCTCATTCGGCAGCCTCTTGCCTTGTGTCATCGGCAATCCTTCCATCGCGCAGCCGGACAACACGGTCACATCTGCGCGCAAGGCTGTGGCTATGGGTCACCAGAACCAAAGTAGCACCATGCCTGTCGCGCAGGCCAAGCAGCAGATCAATGATGGCGGCTCCGTTTGTTTCGTCCAGATTGCCGGTAGGCTCATCCGCCAGCAGGATCTGTGGTCGCGGGGCAGAGGCACGGGCGAGCGCGACGCGCTGCTGCTCTCCACCGGAGAGCTGCGCCGGATAATGGTCGCGTCGATGCGTCAGCCCTACGGACTCCAATTCGGCTTCGGCCCGTTGAAAGGCATCTTTGTGGCCGGCCAACTCCAGCGGTGTGGCCACGTTCTCAAGGGCAGTCATCGTGGGGATCAGGTGGAAATTCTGAAATACAACGCCCATGCTGTTGCGTCGGAACCGCGCGAGCTCGTCTTCGTTCATGCGGGTCAGACTTTGCCCGAGTGCGGTTACCTGGCCGCCCGTCGCCTGTTCCAGCCCGCCCATCAGCATTAGTAACGACGATTTTCCTGACCCGGACGGCCCAATCAGACCCAGTGTCTCGCCCTTGTGTACGGAAAGCGTGATGTCGTGCAGGATATCTACCTGACCGGCATTGCCATCCAGCGATAAAGCGGCATTTTCAAGCGATAGAGCAGTTGCGATCATGGGTTGGTCCGAACCGAGGTAATCAAATGGGATATGGAGCAGTTGAGATGTTGCGCAAGGCTTTGATGCCGGTGCTTATCACGTGTTGCGGCTTTGCGGCCACAGCAGAAACCGTAGTGATTGCCGCTCTCGGGGATTCTTTGACTCAAGGGTACGGCCTGCCCGAGCAAGACGGATTTGTTCCGCAGCTGGATCGTTGGTTGAAAGATCACGGAGCGGATGTGCGCCTGATCAATGCGGGTGTTTCCGGGGACACCACCGCCGGAGGGGCGGCACGTGTGGACTGGACACTGACGCCCGACGTGGATGGGATGATCGTCGCATTGGGCGGGAACGATCTGTTGCGAGGGCTTGATCCGGCAGTTGCACGCGCAAATCTTGAGACGATCCTGAAAGCAGCAGATGGCGCTGAGGTCGCCGTGTTGTTAGTCGGGATGCAGGCGCCGGGGAATTACGGCCCAGATTACAAAGCCGCATTTGATGCGATCTACCCCGATCTGGCGGATCGATATCAGACTGGATATGCGCCAAGTTTTTTCACAGGTTTGACTGCGGCAGGAAACCCCGAAGAAGTACGGGAACACATGCAGGCAGATGGCATCCATCCCAACGCCAGTGGTGTGGCCCTCATCGTTGACGACCTTGGACCAAAGGTTTTGGAACTTGTGAAATCAGCGGAAGATTGATCAGACGACCGTCACAACTGTTCCAATCGGCACCCGCTGGTACAGGTCGATGACATGCGTGTTCAGCATGCGTATACATCCGTTCGAGGCCGCACGGCCTATGGTCTGCGGCTGAGTGGTCCCGTGAATTCGGAAATAAGTGTCAACGCCGTTCTGGAACAGATAAAGCGCCCGTGCACCTAACGGATTGCCGTCACCGCCAGGCTGCACATAGTCGTTATCCTTGAAACGAGCATATGTAATTGGCTCACGCTCGATCATTTCATTGGTGGGGCGCCAGGTGGGCCACTCCTTTTTGACGTCTATGGTTGCTGTTCCGGTGAACTCCAGCCCGGCTTTGCCCACCCCGCACCCGTAACGGATTGCCTTGCGAGGTTCTGTTACGAAGTACAGATAGAACGAGCGTGGAACCACCAGAAGCTGGCCTGGCAGGAATTGCTTTTTGATTCGAACAAATTGAGGAGTGGGGTCGTATTCGACGGCTTTCTTTGCCGACGCGGCGGTCGAAACAAGGCTTGCTGCTGCTGTTGCAGTCAGGAATGTACGGCGTGTCAACATATCAGCTCTCTTCAATACAACAGAAAAATCATGACCATAGTGTCCGGATGATATCCGATCCGGTCAATCGTCGGGGAAGAGTAACTGAATTGTGATGTAATCGCCGGGACACACTTTTACAGGTGGTCGCTCAGGCACAAATAGAAAAGGGCAGAGGAAAACCCTGCCCTTACAGCGGCTTACGCCAGATGGATGTCGTCGGCGCTTTCGCGACCGTCACGACCCGAGCGCAGCTCGTACGTGACTTTCTGGTTGTCGGCCAGACCGGTCAGGCCCGAGCGTTCGACGGCCGAGATGTGAACGAAGATGTCTTTGCCGCCATCTTCGGGTGCAATAAAGCCGTAGCCTTTGGTGGTGTTGAACCATTTTACGGTGCCTGAAGGCATATCCGTGTTCTCCTTATCTGGTGCTGCCCACGGAGTTGCGACAGCCTGGCGTCGTCGTCTGTATCGATAGACTGAACGCCGTAGAAGGAGACAGTGGGTCGAAATAGAAAAACGGTAGCACTCTGAGTATGCCAGTTCAGACGAGATGTGACAAGCCGGATTTGCAATCCTGAACGGCTGAAACTAGCGCCAGGCATCAGAATCTACGCATCAGAATATCCTGAAACAATCTATACAATGTATGTGGTTAGACTGAATTTTTTGGATCCACGAACGCCCGGAAGAACGTCACGCGCCAGACCGTCCGAGGATCACTTTGCGAGCGGCAATTTGCCCACGATCTCGTTCATTTCTGGCGAGGCCACAAAACATCTGGGAAGCTGGGAAATCACTTCGTCAATCGGATCGTAGATTTGGCTCGCGGCCTTTCGCAGATCTTCCGGAATATCTTTTTCAGCCCGTTCACGCCGCGGAGCCGGTACAAATTTCAATCCGGTAAATTCAGAGATTTCGTCCTGATATTCCCACAACGCATCGTAGTGAACGCACAATACCGGGATGTCGTCATAAGTGACCCATTCCTTGATCTGCCGTGCCTGTTGCAGCACATCCCGTTCGAAAAACTCGTCATATGTGCCCGTCGCATGCAGATTGTAGAAGTGCTTTTTTATCCACTCAGGGCCATAGCCTTCCATCGCTGTGTAGACTGAAAAGGTAGAGTCCTTTGTCGAGCCAAAGCAAAAGACGACTCGGGTATCTTTTGACCAGTTTGACAAAACCTGCGGAAAATCATGCGTCTTGTAAAGAAACGGCGCCTGGAAGGTGGCGTCGTCCAACCGAGACACGAAACTGGCCTAACCCGAGAGGTTTGGGTCCAGCCTTTCCAGTGCATCGCGCAGCGCATGGTAGGTCATGGTGCTGCCCGACCGGCCATTGCTTGCGACGATCACACAGTAATCTGTCTTGTACATTTGCCGGATGCGCTTGCGCAGCGGCGCGCTGATTTTCAGCGCGCTACGTTGCCATTTTTCCAACCGTCTTTTGAGCTTCCGTCTCATCGCGCAAACTTCTTATGCTTCAACCGCTTCGGCTCCAGCGCGTCTGGTCCCAGACGGCGTTTCTTGTCCTCTTCGTAATCCTCGAAGTTGCCCTCGAACCATTCGACATGGGCATCACCCTCAAACGCCAGGATATGCGTGCAGATCCGGTCGAGGAAGAAGCGGTCGTGGCTGATGACCACGGCGCAGCCGGCGAAATCGACCAGCGCGTCTTCCAGCGCGCGCAGGGTTTCGACGTCCAAATCGTTGGTCGGTTCATCGAGCAGCAGGACGTTGCCGCCCTCTTTCAGTAGGCGGGCCATGTGGACTCGGTTGCGCTCGCCCCCTGACAGCAGAGAGACCTTTTTCTGCTGGTCGCCGCCCTTGAAGTTGAAGGAGGAGCAATAGGCGCGGGAATTGACCTGCGCATCGCCCAACTGAATGATCTCGGCGCCGCCGGTGATCGCTTCCCACACGGTGTCGTTGTCCTTCAGGTCATCGCGGGATTGGTCGACATAGGACAGTTCAACCGTATCGCCAAGCGTGATGGTGCCTGCGTCGGGTTGCTCTTGACTAGTAAGCATCTTGAACAGGGTCGATTTACCGGCGCCGTTGGGCCCGATGACGCCGACAATTCCGCCGGGGGGCAGGGTAAAGTCGAGGTTCTCGATCAGTTGCTTATCGCCCATGTGTTTGGACAGGCCTTCGACCTCGATCACCTTACCGCCAAGGCGCTGGCCGTTGGGGATGACGATCTGTGCGCGGGTCAGCTTTTCGCGCTCGGACTGTTCCGCCAGATCGTTATAGGCGTTGATCCGGGCTTTGGATTTGGCCTGACGGGCCTTCTGGCCTTGGCGCATCCAGTCCAACTCGCGCTGCAGAGTCTTTTGCTTAGACTTGTCCTCGCGGGCTTCCTGCTCCAGCCGTTTGGCCTTTTGTTCCAGCCAGGCGGAATAGTTGCCCTCATACGGCAGACCACGACCCCGGTCGAGTTCGAGGATCCAGCCGGTGATACTGTCGAGGAAATACCGGTCGTGAGTGACGATCAGGATGGTGCCCTTGTAGTCTATCAGGTGCTGTTGCAGCCAGGCGATTGTTTCGGCATCCAGGTGGTTGGTCGGCTCGTCGAGCAGCAGCATGTCGGGCGCTTCGAGCAGCAATTTGCACAGCGCGACGCGGCGTTTTTCACCGCCTGAGAGGTTGGCGATATTGGCATCATCCGGCGGGCAGCGCAGGGCCTCCATGCTGACGTCGATCTGGCTGTCGAGATCCCAAAGGTTCTGGCTGTCGATCTCGTCCTGCAGCTTGGCCATCTCATCCGCGGTTTCGTCTGAGTAGTTCATCGCCAATTCGTTATAGCGGTCGAGGATCGCCTTTTTCTCGGCTACGCCCAGCATGACGTTTTCGCGCACGCTGAGGGTTTCGTCCAGTTTCGGCTCCTGCGGCAGATAACCGACCTTGGCACCTTCGGCCGCCCATGCCTCACCCGTGAAGTCTTTGTCGAGACCGGCCATGATCTTCATCAGCGTCGATTTACCAGCACCGTTGACGCCGACGACACCGATTTTCACGCCGGGCAGGAAGCTCAGGTGGATGTTTTCAAAGCACTTCTTGCCACCGGGATAGGTCTTGGAGACACCCTGCATGTGGTAGACATATTGATAGGCGGCCATGGTGTGTCCTCTGGGTCGGGGAAATTGGGTTGGGCGGTGTGATAGCGAAACGTGGGCGCAGGGGCAATCAGGATCGCATCGCGGGTTTGATTTTGATTGCCTGATACGACGCGCTGTTTTCAAAAGGCGTTGCGTTGAGCTGGCTGGGGTACTAAGCGGTCGCGGAAGATAAATATGAATTGGCAAGCCAGAGTGACGACGCTGGATCGACTTAAAACGGGATTGGCGCTGCTCGCAGCGTTGGGCTTTGTCATTTTGGCAAGTCTGCATCTGACCCGTCCCGTATCTGCAGATTCCGAACCGATTCTGCTTGGCTTTGCCCCCGGTGACATTTGTGGAACCGGTCAACCGAACGGCGATCAAAGCAGGTGCCCGGTTTGCACCTTAGCTGAAAGTGGTGTCACCTTATGTGGCCCTCTCGTGCTTGCGTCCTTGTGCCCTGAGGGTGTGCCGCTTCTTATTCCAGTTCGGGTGGAGTTGGTGCCACGTGGCGCAACAACGGCATATTTTGCGCGTGGACCCCCTTGGATGGTGTGAAGCTTCAATCCGGGTTGACCCCGGACGAAACAGAACGTCAAACAAGGAAATACCTTATGAAACTGGTGAAACTTACATCGGCTGCGATGATCGTGGCTGCAATAGGGACGACTGCGCAAGCGCACGCAACTCTGGAGCAGCAGGAAGCTCAGGTGGGCAGCTTCTACAAGGGGGTGATGCGGGTCGGCCATGGCTGCGAGGGCGAGGCAACGCTAAAGCTGCGCATCGCCATCCCCGAAGGTGTGATTTCGGTCAAGCCGATGCCCAAACCCGGCTGGAAGCTCGAAACCGTCGCGGGTGATTATGCCAACAGCTACGACTACTATGGCACGACCCTGACATCGGGTGTGCAAGAGATTATCTGGACCGGCGAATTGTCGAATGATCATTACGATGAGTTTGTATTCCGGGCCAAGCTGGATGGATCGCTTGCGGCAGAGCAGATGCTGTTTTTCCCGACCATTCAGGAATGTGCCAACGGCAGCCACAATTGGGTGGAAATTCCGGCCGAAGGTCAGGATCCGCATGACTTGGATCATCCCGCGCCGGGCTTGTATCTGCAACCGGAGGGTAAGCATTCGCACTGACCCCGGAATGTTGATCTGATCTTAAGAGCGGCAGGCGTTGGTACTGCCGCTCTTGTATGGCGCGATCGGTGCCTGTAGCTCGGACAGGGATAAAGCGGGAAGACTGGCAATGGCGGATTTGAAGGCCTTGATTTCCGACTGGGCGCAGTCGGGTTGTGTCGAATGGATCGGATTGCGGCCTGCACGACGAGATGAGTTGCAGTTGGTTGAAACTGCGATGATTTCGGCCGACGGTCTCGATGGCGACCGAAGCCGTGCAGGCAAACGGGCCGTGACGCTGATCCAGCAGGAGCATTTAGCGGCGATTGGGTCTTATCTGGGGCAGGGGCCGGTTGCGCCTGAAATACTGCGGCGCAATTTGGTGGTGTCGGGGATCAATCTGGCGGCCCTAAAAGAGCGCGAGGTTCAGGTGGGGGAGGCTGTTTTGCGGTTCACAGTCATCTGCGCCCCTTGCAGCCGGATGGAGGAGGCGCTGAGCAAGGGGGGCTATTCTGCCGTGCGTGGGCATGGCGGGTGGTGTGCCGAGGTTGTTCGGCCCGGGCGGGTGCGGCTTGGTGATGCGGTACAGCCGATTGATTGACAACGCCCTTCAGTTCTGAACATCAGCAAGGGATGCAACGCAGTGACATTCCATATGTGCGGCCCGGGCAGGTCGTGGGGTTGTTCGGGGGGTCATTTGATCCGCCGCATAAGGGCCATGTGCATGTGACACTCGAGGCAATGAAGGCCTTTGGGCTGGATCGGGTGTGGTGGCTGGTCTCTCCGGGCAATCCGTTGAAAGAGCACGGGCCTGCGCCATTGGCGCGGCGGGTGAAGGCAGCGCAAGCTGTGATGCAGCATCCACGTGTCGAGGTGACGGATATCGAGGCCCAGACCGGCACGCGCGCCACGGCAAATACTGTCGCAGCCCTGAAAAAGCTTTATCCGCAGGTCAGGTTTGTCTGGCTGATGGGCGCGGATAACCTGGCGCAATTCCATAAGTGGCAGGATTGGCAGTCGATTATCGAAACCGTACCGGTTGGCGTTGTTGCCCGTCCCGGAGACCGCATCTCTGCACGTATGTCCCCTGCGGCGCGTCGCTATGCCGACTACCGGATTGACGGGCAGGCGCGGCATTTACTCGGCCGGGCACAGGCCCCGGCGTGGTGTTTTGTGAATGTGCCGATGCTGGATGTCAGTTCGACCCAGTTGCGCATTCAGGGGGATTGGGGCAACAAGGTGTTGCCTGAATAGCCCCTGTGGGCCCATAATTCGGATCTCAGGTTGTTTGCCTGTGATCTCTGGGATTTTAATTGACCCATGATTGATCGTTATTCGCGACGAGGATTTATTGCTGGGCTGGGCGCGGCCCTGATGCCTGTAGCCGTTATGGCTGAGGCACCGCTGACGTCACTGAGGCCTCAGCTTCGTAATGAGCCGATCGTAGGTGTTGAGCGCTTGGTCGATGCCGCGAACCTGCGCGGCGAGGTCGCCTTTGCCGTAGCGGACGCCAATACAGGCGTAGTGCTTGAGACCTATGGTGGCGACCGGAGCCTTCCTCCGGCGAGCGTTGGCAAGGCTCTGACCGCGCTCTATGCGCTGAATGTGCTGGGTGCCGATTACAGGTTTGAGACTGCATTGGTCGCCGAGGGGCCAATAGAAAACGGCATATTGAACGGCGATCTTGTTCTTGTTGGCGGTGGTGATCCATTGCTGGATACGGATGCGCTGGCCACGATGGCGGCAAACTTGCGCGAGGCCGGAATCACCGAGGTTCGCGGCGCGTTCAAAGTTTATGATGGCGCGTTGCCTTACGTGTTCAGCATTGATCCGGGGCAGCCAGATCATTTGGGGTACAGCCCTGCGATCAGCGGCATTTCTCTGAATTTCAATCGCGTGCATTTCGAGTGGAAAAAGCAGGGCGCCAGCTATGACGTGACCATGGATGCCCGAAGCACGCGCTATACCCCTGCAGTGGAAGTGGCGTCCATGAAGGTCGAGGGCCGCAACCTGCCGATCTATACCTACGAACCCAGCGCCCGTCAGGACCGGTGGACTGTTGCCAAAGGCGCGTTAGGTAGCGATGGGGCGCGGTGGCTGCCTGTCCGCAAGCCCGCGCTTTATGCAGGTGACGTTTTCAGAACATTGGCCCGATCCAACGGAATTGTGCTGGGGCGGACGCAGGTCACGCGGCAGATGCCGAATGGAACCCCTTTGGTCATTCATCAAAGCGACCCGCTCGAGAGCATATTGCAGGGCATGCTGAAATACTCGACCAACCTCACTGCCGAGATGGTAGGGCTCGCTGCCTCGAGGGCGCGCGGTACGCGACCGCAGACTTTGGCGGAGTCAGCCGCCGAGATGAACAGATGGGCCACAGAGACCTATGGTGTGACCGGGGTTGCGATGGTCGATCATTCAGGGCTTGGGGGCGATTCACGCGTAGCGCCCGAGGATTTGGTGGTCGCGCTGCTGGCGGCGCAGAAAGCCGGAGACCTCCGGCCTTTGCTGAAGAAATTTACCCTTGCCGACAGTCAGGGGCGGCCGGTCAAGGATCATCCAATCAGAGTGAATGCGAAAACCGGAACCCTGAACTTTGTCTCGGGCCTAGGCGGGTTCATAACCTCACCGGATGGGGCAGAGCTGGCCTTTGCGATATTCACGGCTGACATAGAGCATCGCGCAACGATCCCCCGAGCGTATCGTGAACGGCCCGAAGGCGGGCGGAGCTGGAATAACAGGTCGCGCAAATTGCAGCGCGCACTGATCGAAAGGTGGGGGAAGCTGGCCGGCAGCAGTTGACGTCAGGTCGTGTGCCGTGCCCGCGCGCCGCGCTCGATGGCAGCGGCATGCAAACGGTCGATGTCCAACTCGTAACGGATTTCTTCGAGCAGCCGCAATTCGGATTCTGCCAGCGTACCATCTGCAGCCGCAACATCACATGCAAGCGCATAGGAGGTTTCGTTCAGGCGTTCGGGCAGGTTGTCGCGGATCAGTCCAAACAGGGCATCCAGACCATCTTCTTGTTCAAACAGATCGAAGACGATCTGGGAAACGCGATACATCCGGTCGATGTCATATTCTGCAAAGACAGGCAGCATGTTGACCGCGCCCTCGATTTTGACCAGCTCGGCGGTGCGGATGGTCTCATCTGATGCAGAGATCGCAACCATAATCGCCACGAGGCAATCTTGAGGAGACATCGGGTGTGGCACTTGGTTGGTCATAGGGGTGTCCTGATTGAACTGTTCTGATCCCGCACGATAGGTGGGGCAGGGAATAGGTTCAACGGATTTTGGAGCGATAGATCAAAGAATGGGCAAAGGGCCACGTGTTTTCGTCTGCCGCAGTACAAAATTGCTGCGAGTGTCGCGGACTAACCCCGATTTCAACAGCCTTTGCATGATGAACGCCTCAAGATCTTCGGGTGTTTTCGAATAGACTTTCAGAATGAAGTCATGATCCCCGGTGATTGAGGCGCACTCGACAATCTGAGCCTCGGTCTCAACCAGCCGCAAAAACGAAGTGATGCTGTCTTCCTGATGATCGCGCAGCGCAACATGAACATAGGCTATTGCGTTCAGGCCAACGGATTTGGCGGGCACACGAGCGGTATAGCCTGCCACAACCCCGGCAGCTTCGAGATCGCGAACCCGCCGCCAACATTGCGAGGCAGACAGGCCGGTACGATCCGCGAGCTCTTGCATAGACAGGCGGCCATCGGTTTGAAGCTCTTGCAGGATGGCGATATCCGCGTTTTGAAGTATATGCGTCATATTCTCAGCGTTAGTGAAATGTTTCGTTCATATTGTATGATTATGAAAAACATTCAAATGAAATTTTTCACGATGGCTGGCTATGCTATTTTCAGGAGGAGCTTCCATGCCAAAGTCGACAAAATACGTCGCCAAGGTGGCCAATGCCAATGGTCACATCACATATACCGACGAAGAGGATGCTGTCTGGGCTGATCTTTATGCCGCTCAGCAAGAGAACGTGCAGCGCTATATGGCGCGTGATTATCTTGCGGGGCTGGACCGGCTGGAGCTTCCGAAAACCCGTGTTCCATCATGCGCTGATATTTCTGAGAGGCTTCTGGATATGACAGGCTGGAAAGTGCAGCCTGTACCCGCGCTGATCGGGTTCAAGACCTTCTTTGGCATGTTGGCCAACCGGGTTTTCCCGGCGGCCTCGTTCATCCGGTCCCGCGAGGATTTCGATTACATCGAAGAGCCTGACATCTTTCATGAGATTTTCGGCCATACCCCACTGCTGAGCGATCCGCGATTTGCCGCCTTCAGCCACGCTATCGGATTGGCGGGGGTGCAGGCCGGTGAAAAAGACTATGCCTGGCTGATCCGGCTGTATTGGTTCTCGATCGAATTTGGCCTGCGGCGTCAGGATGGGGTGATCAAGGCGCTGGGATCGGGGCTTGCCTCATCCCCGACCGAACTTGTCTACGCGGTGGAAAGCGAAATACCCGACCGCGATCCCTTTGACGTTCTGACGATCCTGCGCACGCCCTACCGGATTGATATGCACCAGATGGGCTATTTCGTGCTGGACGACCCCGAGGAACTTTTTGCTGCCGCCGATCGGGATTTGCTGGCGGATGTGCATAAGGCGCAATCACTGGGCCTGTTGCCGAATAAGTTTCCCGAAAAGGCAACAGCGGCGGAGTAAGCTGGACATGACCACATCAGAACAAACCCGCACCCTATCGGATCGGACCTGTGCCCCTTGTTCCGGCGGCATTCCAGCTTTGAACCGTGATGCGGCAAGCGCGCATCTGGCCCAGTTGACCTCCGATTGGTCGCTGGATGCGGATGCAAAAACTCTCAGCCGTCATTTCAAATTCAAAGGCTTTGCCAAGGCGACCTATCTGGCGAACCTTTGCGCCTGGCTGGCCGATCAGCAAGGGCATCATCCCGATATCCGCTTTGGTTGGGGATATGTGGACGTTCTACTGACGACACACGAAATCAGTGGCCTCAGCGAGAATGATTTCATCTGGGCGGCCAAGTTGGATCAGTTGGTCGCCTGATGTCAGCTTCCCGTTAGGAAAAACAGCGTGCTTTATTGACTCATGCTGCACCGGCACAATAGGAGGGGTCGGTCGGCGGCAAACGAAAGCCGACGCTGTTTTCCCGATGGAGCTTAAAGAAAATGTCTGAACTGCGTGAAACCGCGATGTCGTCCAAGGCCTGGCCTTTTGAAGAGGCGCGCCGGTTGCTCAAACGCTATCAGAAAGGGGCCCCGGACAAGGGGTATGTGTTGTTCGAGACGGGCTATGGCCCGTCCGGCTTGCCGCATATCGGGACATTTGGCGAGGTGGCGCGGACCACCATGGTCAAGCGTGCGTTTGAGGCGCTGTCGGATATTCCGACTAAGCTGATCTGTTTCTCGGACGATCTGGACGGTATGCGCAAAGTTCCCGGCAACGTGCCGAATCCCGAAGCGCTTGAAGAGCATTTGCAGCGTCCTCTGACTTCGGTCCCTGATCCGTTCGGCGAATACCCAAGCTTTGGCGAATACAACAACGCAATGTTACGCCGGTTCCTCGACACTTTTGGGTTCGAGTATGATTTCTATTCGGCGCGCGACTTTTATCGTTCGGGTCAGTTTGACGAGATTCTGAAGCGGGCGGTCGACAACTATGATGCCGTAATGGCCATCATGTTGAAAAGCCTGCGAGAAGAGCGGCAGCAGACCTATTCGATCTTCCTGCCGATCCACCCCGAAACGGGTCGGGTTCTGTACGTGCCGATGAAAAAGGTCTGCGCCGAGACCTATACCGTCACCTTTGATGACGACGACGGCAAGGAATGGACGCTGCCGGTCACGGGGGGCAACGTAAAGCTGCAATGGAAGCCGGATTTCGGTGCGCGCTGGGCCGCGCTGGGCGTTGATTTTGAAATGTATGGCAAGGAACATGCCACCAACGAAAAGATCTATGACGCGATCTGCCGGGCGTTGGGTGGCCGTGCGCCAGAGCATTTCAGTTATGAGCTGTTTTTGGATGAGAACGGTCAGAAGATTTCGAAATCTTCGGGCAATGGTGTCTCGATCGACGAATGGCTGACCTATGCACCGACTGAGAGTCTTGCGTATTTTATGTATCAAAAGCCCAAGACCGCCAAGCGGATGCATTTTGATGTGATCCCCAAAGCCTATGATGAATACCATCAACAGCTGCGGGCCTATCCGGGGCAAGAGTTGAAGGCGCAGTTAAACAATCCGGTGTGGCATATCCACGGCGGGGACGTTCCTGAATCGACCCTGATGGTGCCGTTTGCGATGCTGTTGAATCTGGCGTCGGTTTCGGGGGCTGAAGACAAAGAGGCGCTGTGGGGGTTCATCCGCCGCTATGCGCCTGAGGCCACGGCTGAGACGCATCCTGATCTGGATCAGGCGGCGGGCTTTGCGGTCCGCTACTTTAACGATTTCGTCAAGCCCACCCGCCAGCACCGGGCGCCGACGGATCAAGAGCGCGAAGCGCTGGAGGCGTTGAAAGCAGAGCTGGCGGCATATGACGGGCCGATCGAGGATGAGGCGCTGCAATCGGTGGTCTACTCTGTCGGGCGCGAGCGGTTTGACCCTATGCGGGGCTGGTTCACCGCGCTCTACGAGGTGTTGTTGGGCGCATCCCAGGGGCCGCGATTTGGCGGGTTTATCGCGCTTTACGGCGTGCCGGAAACCATTGCGCTGATCGACAAGGCGTTGGCTGGAGAGCTGGTCTGATTTGACCTGATCGCGTGTGGGGCTATCCTTCGATCAGGAGGTGGCCCCATGCGTCGTTTATTGCTTGCTGTATCTTTGAGTGCCGGACTGGCATCCGGAGCCATTGCCCAAAACGCCGAGATCGAGGCGAATATCGCGGGGCAGATACAGGCGTTCAAGGCGGATGATTTCGCAACCGCCTTTACATTTGCCAGCCCCACTATCCAGCGCCTGTTCGGAACGCCTGAGAATTTCGGGGTGATGGTCCGGCGTGGCTATCCGATGGTCTGGCGGCCTGCGGACGTGCGGTTTCTGGAACTTCGCGAAATTTCAGGGGCGTTGTGGCAGAAGGTGATGATCACGGATGGCGACGGGCAGGTTCACATTCTGGACTACGAGATGATCCCTCAGGGACAGGGCTGGAAAATCAACGGCGTGCAGCTTTTGGGAAATTCGGATCCGGCGGCGTAGCGCAACACCACCGTCACGGTGATATGAGCGGCGGTTAATTCCTTTTCGATACTCAGGCTTTTGCGTTCGGGGCCGACCCCGAACACTGGGTTTATGCGCGTGGTGATTGGCCGCTGCGCGAATGGGAAAGGGATTTCTATGAACAAGGCAATCACCGACGGCATCGTGTTCATGCCGCCTGCTTTCGCAAACGGTCTGAACGTATGGTCAAGTGGTGACGGAACACCGGGTTCGCCAACCTATCATGGATCGGGGAATGGTGTATTTGTTCCGGCGGACGCGGATTTTGGCGGATGTCTGGAAATTCTGAAGGTGAACGCAACACAACAGCTGCGCTATATGGGTCAGACACCGCTGCTGCCCGGGTGCTACTTACAGATCAAAGCCCGGATAAAAGCGATTAGCGGCCCCTTGCCCGAGGTTCGTATCGCCGCTTGGGCGGGCGGTTCAGGTGATGTTCAGGTGACGGGCGTGGTCGAGCAAGGCCCGGCAACACAGCTATCTGGCTATGGAACAGTGCACGAAATCACAGCGATTGTGGGCGCGGGGCAACGGACGGGCGTGGACATGCCCTGGGGTGTTTCCGCCCTGTACGGGCATTTCGGGCTGGATATTGAAGGCACCAACGGCGCTGTGGTCCGGATCGACGATATCGAGATAACGGATATCACCAATGTGTTCCTGCGCGACATGATCTCTCTGGTCGATGTGCGCGATTTTGGGGCCGTGGGCGATGGCGTGGCAGATGACACGGATGCGTTTGTCGCGGCTGATCAGGCGGCGAATGGGCGGCGTGTTTTTGTCTCGAATGGCACTTACCTTTTGATGGAGAACACGACGATCTCGTCTGAGATTGAATTTGAGGGCACGGTCACGATGCCCGATGACAAGATGCTCTTGCTGACCAAGGATTTTAACCTGCCAGCCTATATCACCGCCTTCGGCGCCGAGGATCTGGCGTTCAAAAAGGCCTTTCAGGCTTTGCTGAACAACTCGGATCATGAATCGCTGGATTTGGGCGGACGCAAGATTTCGGTGAGCGAGCCGATTGATATGGCGGCGGCGGTTCCCAACAAACAGACAGGGTTTTCTACACGGCGGATCATCCGCAATGGCCAGTTCGATGTTCAAAGCAGTTCGGCATGGGGCACCGAGACATTCACATCTCTGGCAAGCTACAGCCCGTCGGACCCAACGCGTTTGACCAATGTTGCGAATGTGGCCAACATTCCTGTCGGCGCGCTGGTGCAGGGTAGCGGCGTAGGCCGCGAGATCTATGTCCGGTCCAAGGATGAGGGGGCGGGAGAGATCACTTTGAACGCCCCGATCTATAACGCATCCGGGACGCAAACGTTCACCTTTTTGTCTTTCAAATATCTGCTCGATTTCAGTGGTTTCAGCACGTTGCGCAAGTTCGGAATGGAAGAGATCGAGTTTCAATGCAATGGCCGCTGTAGCGCTATCCGCCTTGCGCCGTCAGGCAGCACATTTGCCATAACGAACTGTTTTATCAGCCGACCTTTGGATCGCGGTATCACCTCGATCGGTACAGGGTGTCAGGGCATGTTGGTCGATAATTGTCAGTTCCTGTCTTCTGAAGAGTCCTTTGACGTCTCGGATCGCAAGTCGATTGCGTTGAACTCAACGGCTAATGACATCAAGTTGCGCCACAATCGCGCGGTTCGTTTCCTGCATTTTGCGGTGCTGGCAGGGACCAACAACATGGTCCTGGGTAACCATTTTTTCCAGGGGGACAGCATCGCTCAGGGGGTGCGCTCGGCCGGTTTGGTCATGATCGGAACTTACAACAGCTCGACCATCGCCGAGAACTATGTCGATAACTGTTTTGTCGAATGGACAAATGAGCGGGATTCAGACCCTGTTTACACCGCTGGCTTCTCATTCAGCGCCATGAGCATTACCGACAATATCTTCTACTCGAACGAGGTCGCACCCTGGTTCAGCAGCATTGTCATTCGTCCCTATGGCGCCGGGCATTTCCTGAACGGCGTTGTCGTGACGGGGAACAAATTCCGGTCCATCAACGGTGGGATCGACCGGGCCGAACGCGTGGACACGACATTCGCTGATCTGAACAACACAGCCCATTTGAACGTGACGTTTGAAAACAATACGTTCCATGGTGTCTCTGCTAAAACCGCAAATCCACTGAGGGTACGGCACACGCAGAACACCGCTGCAACGGCGTGGACGGTGTCTTCTGAGGATCGGTTGCCCTTTGGTGGCAAGGCGCGCAGTTGTGACTCGGTTACCGTGCTGGGACCTTTGAAGACAGCGCTTGGGTCAACCAAATATTCGCACCCCTATGTCCTGCTGGAGCACGGGGTGGATGGATCTGATATCCAGTTACGCTGGCCTGAGGGTCTGAAGGGCGAGGTTTCAGCAATCCTGAGGATGGAGCGCTGACGGTGCGGGCGTCTGCCTGAATTAATGTAGGAACGGATTGGACTTAGAATTCGTTCCACAAAGCTAGTCTGATGCCCGTGTTTTTGCGGGCATCATTTCTTTCCACCCCCAGAACCCAGGTAGTAGAACTGTCTTCGGTTCGGATCATGACCGAGGGGCGTGCCTTCCAATATATCGAGTGCCCAGATCTGTAGGCCGTTTCGATTTGGATAAGGGGATTGATCAACCTGTCCGATGAAAGCCCTGTTGTCAGGTCGAGCTTTCGATAGATGTCATCATGTGTTCGGTTTTCGATGGCGGCATCAATCGCGATCCAACCGCTTCCCAAGGCGCTCTGGAATCCTTTGCCGTAAGACAGCGTCACTTTGTACTGTGCCCAGGCCCGTTCTTGTTTGTGATATGCACCGGCACCAAATTCAGCAGCGAACCGACCCCATTGGCCCAAATCCGCTACTGGGACACGGGCAAAGATGAGTGCATGGCCATAGAGGTCTTGGTTTTGTTCGAAATCAAAGCCGACCGTCAGGTTCTGGCTGTATCCCCATTCCGCATAGAGAGAGGTTTTATAGTCGTACCCATCCTCAGGGAGCCGAAAAGCTGTCAGTGAGGCAGCTGTGAATGCTGCATCCTTTTCTCGCAGCCATGCACCTGACCAGGCAGGAGAGGCCATCAGCAACAGGTGCAATATCAGGGCAAAGCGATACATGCTTGCAGCTTCCGTCAGCATGGTTAACGGAGTGTTAGTGTTTTGTTCATTTTGAACTGAAAAGAGCGCGCCTAGGCCAAAAGGAAACACAAGACCTTTCAGAATCCTGTGTTAGGTTTGAGACAAACAAGGGAGTTTCAAGATGCCAAAGATTTCCAAAAACGCTACTGTGCAGACCGTAATCACAACATTTGAAATGACGCCTGGCACCTGCCAGGATCTGCTTGAGGCGTTGACGGATGCCTATGCCAGCTTCATCTCAAAGCAACCTGGATTTGTTGCAGCGGGATTGCACGTGAATGACGCCCAGACCCGGATTGCCAATTATTCGCAATGGGAGCGTCGCGAGGATTTTCTGGCCATGCTGCGTACGTCAGAAATGCGTGATAGAAACCGTAAAATCAACGAGCTGTGCAAGAGTTTTGAGCCCGTCATGTACGATGTTGCGGAAACCTTCAACTGATCCTGACCTGGATCAAGGTCACGCGTCTGGTAATCGACCAGTATACTTGAGCAACCAAGGAGGCGCGTGCCATGTATCACAATATTCTTGTACCAATTTCATTCGACGACGCGCGTGATATGCCGTCCGCATTGAAACTGGCGCAACTGTTGGCGGCACCCGATTCGCAGGTCACGTTGCTGCACGTGGTCGAACATATACCGGCCTATGCCAGCGCTTATATGCCGGTCGGGTATCTGGACGATGCGCGCAAGGCCGTTCAGGCCGAGTTGGATGCGCTGGCGGAAAATATTTCGGGCGCCCGCGGAGTCGTTGTCGAGGGGCATTCCGGTCGGACGATCCTTGACTGGGCCGACGTGAATAAGCCGGATCTGATCATCATCGCGTCTCATCGACCAGGTATGCAGGACCTGCTTTTGGGCTCCACCGCTACCCATGTTGTCCGCCACGCTGCATGCTCAGTGCACGTGGTGCGTTAGGTCTCTGCCAGATCACAAGCGAGCAGCCAAGAATTTGGCGGTCTGTCTTGTTTGCTTGGCCCAGGCTCGTAGAGCGTCCTGCATCGTGACAGAGTTTCACAGATATGTTTGTCCCTTAGGTATCGGCATCCCACGGATACTGGTGTATTGATCGGGAATGCAGCCAGAAAAGACCACTCCAAAGGCGCTGTTCACGGATCCGAAATCGGCCAAACGTGTTCAACGCGCCGAAGCTCTGCGCCGGCGCGCATTGTCACCGGTGCGGATTCTGCTGATGGTCCTCATGTTGCCGCTGACGACAGGCATCATTGCCCTGAGCGTCTGGTTGCGCACTTCCGAATTCGAGCGTGATGAGGCGGTTTTACATCTTGTTGCTCTTGCCGGATGTGGTGCTGCGCTCTCAGTTCTTCCTGGTCCGTTTCTGGAGGGCGAGCCGGGCTATCACCTGCAAAACGATCCCGATCAGGATGGTGTGGCCTGTGGAGTGATTGCCCCGAATGCAGAACAAAGCGCTGCCCCTCAAAAACGCGTTGGCAATGCCAAATTCGTGAGGCCCTGACAGGTGGGTAAGGACTTCGGAACAAAGAGGCTGAGCCGATGACGCGAGCAGAGTTCAACAGTTTCTGCGCGGGCCTGAAGGCCAGCTCTCATGTGGTTCAATGGGGCAACGCAGACGTGTGGAAAGTGGGGGGCAAGGTGTTTGCGATCTGCGGCTGGAACGACGGTCAGGACGCCTTCACCTTCAAAGCCACTGAACTGGCCTTTGAGGTGCTGAGCGACGAACCCGGAATTCGCCCTGCGCCATATCTGGCCTCGCGCGGGATGAAATGGCTGCAGGTCTATGAGGACCGCGGGATGAGCGACACGTCGCTGCGCGAGCATATCGTGACGTCCTATGATCTGGTCGTGGCCAAGCTGACCAAGAAGATGCGGGCGGAACTGGGCGTATAGGAATGGGTCATTCCATCCGCCACCCAGCCCATTTCACCTTTACTCACTTGCGCCAATAGTTGTTCGCCGCCGCCACGGTCTGGTAATTTGTCGCCACGACATGCGAGACCATAGTTAGGCTGTCCGCATCGTTTTCGTAGATCGGCCTCAGGCGCTGACGAATCTCGTCATTGGGCTGAGTCTTCTTAACCGCCATCCGTGATAGTTTGATTGCCAGGTTAAATCCCTCCTCGGGTGTCTCGGTGATGAGCGTTGGTAGCCAGGACATGTGTTGCCTCCTATATCGTGCACGATAATATCGAGCACGGTATAAACGACCTTGTGGGTGTGGGTCAATGAATTATATCGTGCACGATATAAGCGAGCGAAGGTGCTGCCGTGACAGATTCTCCGACCCAACCGAAGACCGACGAGATGTTTTGCCATGCGGTCTATACGTCATGGCATGTGATCAACCGCGCTTATAAGAGACACCTCGGCCCGCTAGGGCTGACCTATCCGCAATACATCACCCTGACCCTGCTGTGGCAGAGAGACCGGCGAAATGTCAGTGAGTTGGCCAACGCGTTGTCGATGGAAACCAGCACGCTGACCCCGCTGCTGAAACGCCTTGAGGCCGACGGGCTTGTCGACCGAACCCGTAGCAAAGAGGACGAACGCCAGGTTGTTGTTTCTCTGACCGGGGCGGGATCGGCCTTGCGGTCTGTGGCGCATGAGATCACCGCCTGCATGATCGCCGATACCGGGCTGGACGAACCTGACCTAGACCGCCTTTTGAATACGCTGGAGAAGCTGAAAGCTGGCTTGTCACAGGCCGGCAATTAGCACAGGCCGCAAACACGGTGAACGGCGCTTTGGTAGTTCGGGTTCGATCTGGCTGCGGCTGTGGAATCACAATATGTGAATTCAGATGTCGAGCCTTCCGCGCTGGGCAGCAACTCTGGCGTGTCAGTGGCCCAAATACAGTGAGGCGTATGGTTGAAAATGGCCACAAATCACGCGTATCAATGTGAGATTTCGGGCTGCCGTGCTAGGTTGCGTGCGGCGGGGTCGTTCCGACCGCGCCACATGGCGATATCGCCGGACGAGGGAGGAAGATCATGTTCGCACGTATTACTCAATTCAAGATGAAGCCCGGCACGCGTGAGATGGCGACGGCGAAAATGAACGCATTGAAATCAGAAATCATGGGCATGCCCGGCATGCACAGCTTTACCAATGTGATGAACGAGGACGGGTCGGGCTATGTGATCTCGGTTGTTGAAAGCGAGGCGACCTCGAACGCAAACGCACCCAAAGTGGCCGAGCTGTGGGGCCATTTCGCCGAGTTCATGGAAAGCCCGCCGACCCCTGTCGGCTATGACGTGGTCGCGCACTGGGATAAGGGGTAACGGTTTGGGCGGGGACATCCCCGCCCCTTTTGTCCGAGGGCACGTGCCCGACCTTCGGCCAGCGCAAAGCGCGTGCCCTTCACCCGGTGAAAGGCGCATTGGACCTAATGCGTGCCGGGCAGGGTACACGAGTTCGTCATGGCAACCGTTTGGCCTCACAATTTGTGATTTCAAACGTGGAGGAGTGCGCGCTGGGCTGCAAGTCTGAAGTGTCTGTAAATTCCATCACGCGCTCGCTCAAAACTAGCTTTGCGAGCGGTAAATGACCCGGGCGAAAGCAATAGCGATCAGGCTCAACAGCTCGCGTGCAAAAAGCAGTAGGAGAAAACCTACCAAAACATATGGAGCGCGCGGATGGGCCCAATAACCGGGTTCAAAGAATGTGAGTAGCAATGAAAAAAGCAGAAAGAGAAGCTTCCCTTTGGTGCCGTTGGTGAAGACGCTACCGAAGCGGACCCCTTCATAGTCGCGCAAACAGGGGCCAACTCTGCCCCGGAGACGACATATGATCGAAGGCGGACTCAACGATCAGCTTACTTTAAGAGCAAGTTTGAGGTCCTCGATTGCCCCTATCTGAGATCGGGAAAGCTGGTCTCCGGCCAACGGCGTCAACACTTCCTGCAAACGGTCCCAAGATTGCCCAGAGCCAATTTTTCTCAGACGACGCCCCAGTCTTGGTACCGCATCGCTGGGGCCGTTGCACTGTGTCATCAACCAGCGGCCAAGAACTTCCATTTCCTTTGCTTCTTCCTCAGAACAGCGCAGTTTCGTGCGCAAAAGAACGTGGAGCTGTTGACGTTGCTCAGAAGTGGGCAGGTCATCCAGCTCAATAAAAGCCTGAGATATTGCACAGATTGCAATGCGATCATCGTCGATCCCCTCGACAGGATGGGCGTTGGCGACACTTCGAAAAGCCAGTCTTCTGGGCGCATTCCTGATGGTTGTCGCAACGTCTTGCGCCGTGTTGAGCGCTTCTCTCGGGTTGTTGCGAATCCACCACCATATTGCGCCGCCAATAGCGGTCAGGATGAGAATAACAATCGGCAAATCAATGATCTCCAGAAGTTCAATTGGCGACGATCATCTATCGGTTTTTGTCGTATTGCAACTTTCAGTTGCGGGCATGCCTACCGCTTCCTCCGCTTCACATTCCCACCCCTTTGCCCCGGCTTGCCAGCCGTTGACCGTCCACGCGATTTCACCGCGTCTTCCGAGGCTTTCTCGACCGCCCATTGGCGCGCCATGGGGTCGTCGGCGATGGCCAGATCGACTGCTTCCAGGCGTTTGATCTCGTCCCTAATATTGGCGGCCTCTTCGAATTCCAGATTCTCGGCAGCTTTGCGCATCTTGTCGCGCAGCCCGTCCAGATGCGCCTCAAGATTCGCGCCGTGCATCGGTTTGTCGATGGTGGCGGTGACGCGGTTCATGTCGACGTCGCCTTTGTAGAGACCGGCCAGAACATCCTCGACGTTTTTCTTCACCGTTGCTGGGGTGATGCCGTGTTCTTCGTTATAGGCGATCTGCTTGGCGCGGCGGCGATCGGTTTCGTTCAGCGCGCGCTCCATGGAACCGGTGATCTTGTCGGCATACATGATCACTCGCCCCTCGGCGTTGCGCGCGGCGCGGCCAATGGTCTGTACCAGTGAGGTCTCGGATCGCAAGAAACCTTCTTTGTCGGCGTCCAGAATGGCGACCAGCCCACATTCAGGGATGTCGAGCCCCTCGCGCAGCAGGTTGATACCGATCAGCACGTCGAACGCGCCCAGACGCAGGTCGCGCAGAATCTCGATGCGTTCCAGTGTGTCGATATCCGAGTGCATGTAACGGACCCTGATGCCCTGTTCGTGCATGTATTCGGTCAAATCCTCGGCCATGCGTTTGGTCAACGTTGTGACCAGCGTGCGATAACCGTCGGCGGCGACCTTGCGCACCTCGTCCAGCAGATCGTCGACCTGCATGCCGACAGGGCGGATTTCGACCTCGGGGTCCAGCAGGCCTGTGGGGCGGATCACCTGTTCGGTGAAAACGCCGCCGGTCTGTTCGATCTCCCACTTGGCAGGTGTGGCCGAGACGAAGACGGATTGCGGGCGCATGGCGTCCCATTCCTCGAACTTGAGGGGTCGGTTGTCCATGCAGGATGGCAGGCGGAACCCGTGTTCGGCCAGGGTGAATTTGCGCCGATAGTCGCCCCGGTACATGCCGCCGATCTGCGGTACGCTGACATGGGATTCGTCAGCAAACACGATGGCATTGTCGGGGATGAACTCGAATAGGGTCGGGGGCGGCTCGCCCGGTGCGCGGCCTGTCAGATAGCGCGAGTAGTTTTCGATTCCGTTACAGACGCCGGTGGCCTCCAACATCTCCAGATCGAAGTTCGTGCGTTGTTCCAGACGTTGCGCTTCCAGCAGTTTGCCCTCTCCGACCAGTTGATCCAGTCGGATGCGGAGTTCATTCTTGATGCCGATGATCGCCTGGTTCATCGTTGGCTTCGGGGTCACGTAGTGCGAGTTGGCGTAAACCCGCACCTGTTCCATATTCGCGGCGCGTTCACCGGTCAGCGGGTCGAACTCGGTGATGGTTTCCAATTCCTCACCGAAGAACGAGAATTTCCAAGCGCGATCTTCAAGGTGGGCGGGCCAGATTTCCAGGCTGTCACCCCGTACTCGGAACGAGCCCCGTTGGAATGCCTGATCATTTCGGCGGTATTGCTGGGCGACCAGATCGGCCATGATCTGGCGCTGGTTGTATTCACCGCCAACCTTCAGGTCTTGCGTCATCGCCCCATAGGTTTCGACCGAGCCGATACCGTAGATGCACGACACTGAGGCGACGATGATTACGTCATCGCGTTCCAACAGCGCCCGCGTGGCCGAGTGGCGCATCCGGTCGATCTGTTCGTTGATCTGGGATTCTTTCTCGATATAGGTATCCGACCGTGCGACATAAGCCTCGGGCTGGTAATAGTCGTAGTAGGACACGAAATATTCGACCGAGTTTTCCGGGAAGAAGCCTTTGAATTCGCCATAGAGCTGCGCCGCGAGCGTTTTGTTGGGCGCAAGGATAATGGCGGGTCGCTGGGTTTCCTCGATCACTTTGGCCATTGTGAAGGTCTTGCCCGTCCCGGTCGCGCCCAGCAGTACCTGTTCTCTTTCGCCGTCGAAGATACCGTTGGTCAGCTCTTTGATCGCGGTGGGCTGGTCGCCTGCCGGTGAGAACTCTGTATGCATGACGAATTCTTTACCGCCTTCCAGTTTCAGGCGGGCGCGGACGTCATCTGCAGTCAGCTGAGTCTTGTCGGAATGGGCGTAAGGCATGGGCAGGCTCCGGGTCAGGCCCCTACATTTGTTCTTATTTTGTCCAACTGCAAGACCTGATCCGAGATAGAAACGGCAGTTTCAGTAATACGCAAACCGATGATCCGGAATTTGATCCGAACGCACCTTTTCTTCAAGCGCTTTCAGGTTTTCACCCAGGACACGCCCCATCATCGCTTTCAGCACAGTCTGCCCGATCAGCCATCCCAATGGACCAAACTTCATTTGATAATCCATGCTCCAGACTACTCTGGATTGGTTGTTGGCAAGGGATTCAACGGCGATTGCTGCATGTGCTTGGGTCAGAGGCATTGCAGACATCTCAGACAAGCGGACACGGTAGCCCCGGTTGATTTGCCAATCCGTGACTTCTTCGACCAGAGACGTCCCATTTTCAAAATGGCATCGTCGTTTCGATCCCACCCCATCCGCACCTTGTGTTAGCGCATCTACTGAAGTCACCTGCGGGTCGAAATCGTCGATATGCATGAACCGGCTCAGAATGGCCCAGATATCTTCGGGTCGGGTATCAATGTCGAGGCTGCGTTCGTGGTGGATCATCTTGCTGTCCTTGTTGTGGCGTTTGAATGATTATACCATTCCCCTAATGACAGTTTTCGTCATCAGAACATCCTTGTCCTCCGCGACATTTGCCACCTTGTCCCAGGCCTCGCTCTGACGCATAAACAACCTCAGCCAAGTGAGAACGGAGAGGCGACATGCGCGCACGGATCTACCAGCCTTCGCGGAATGCGATGACATCGGGTACGGCCAAGACCCGGCATTGGGTGTTGGAATATGCCCCAGCATCCACGCGCGAGGTTGATCCGTTGATGGGCTGGACGTCTTCCAGTGACACCCAGACTCAGGTGCGTCTGAATTTCGACACCAAGGAAGAGGCGCTGGATTACGCCAAGGACAACGGTATCGACGCACAGGTCAGTGAACCGCATAAACGCAAGCCGAACCTGCGCGCGCGCGGTTATGGCGAGAATTTTGCCACCGATCGGCGCGCACCCTGGACGCATTAAATGATCGACATTCGCGAGGCTGACCCAACCTCCGACGCATTGCGCCCCGTGGTCGAGGCGCATTTTGCCCATAGCGAAACCGCCGGGCCAGCCGAGAGCAATCACACGATGGATGCCAGTGCCTTGGCCGGGCCCGGAATGCGGTTCTGGGCTTTGTATGAGGGTAACAAGGTGCTGGGCTGCGGCGCGCTAAAGGCGCTGCCGGATGGGACCGCCGAAGTCAAATCCGTGCATATCCTTGCCACCGCACGTGGCCGCGGTCTGGCGCGAGTGATGATGACCCATCTTGCTGATCACGCACGGGTCGAAGGGACCTCGGCGCTGGTTCTTGAGACGGGCGCCGATCATCTGTCCTACTACGACGCCGCGCGCAGGCTGTATGAAGCGCTGGGCTATTCCTATTGCGGCCCGATCTACGGCTATGAGGCCGACCCCAACAGTGCCTTCATGCGATTGGATCTAAAGCCCGCAGAATAGGCCGGTTGTTAGGCACTATCTTCGTTCAGCAATGCCACGACCTGTTGCGTTTCGAGTCTTTGCCGCGTTGCGCCAGGTATCTGGACGAACAGAAAGCGGCCCGTTGGGCAGGTGGATTCGCTTGCAGACTTAAGAGCGCCGCTTGCCAGGGCATCCTCAAGCAAACATAGATGCCCCATTAGAATACCCGCACCTGCCTTCGCTTCCTCCACGGCCAGGCTGTACAGAGAAAACTGCGGCCCGGTCTGAGCATCCTGCAGTTCAATTCCCGTGTTCTGTGACCAGATTGTCCAATCGTCGTTCCAGGTCTGGTCATGCAGAAGGACGGCGTCGCCAAAGTGGTTCATACGTTCAAGCAGGCTAGGCGCGCCGACCGGAGAGATGAGATCGGGGCAAATGCAAATCTGCTCGGGCCCAGCATTGGGTTCGCCAATGAATATGGCCAGATCGAACAATTCCCGATCAAGACTGGGTGGGTTTTCCATCGCGGTCACCGAAAAATTGATATGCGGAAACTGCGCCCTGACCCGGCTTAGCCGTTTCGGTAGCCAAAGCTGCGCAACAGATGGCAAGGCGGCGATATGAAAATCGGCGTTAGGTTTGAGGTTGCGGAGGGCACGCGTCGCCTCGGCCAGCCCGTCGAAGGCCGCAGAAAATTCAGCCACCAGAGAAGCCCCGGCCTTGGTCAGTTCCACCCCCTGCGCATTGCGCCGAAACAGCGCGGTACCTGCCCAGCCCTCCAGTGTCTTGATGTGCTGCGAAATCGCTCCGGGCGTGACGCTCAATTCCTCAGCGGCGGCAACAAAGCTGACATGACGTGCGGCAGCTTCAAAGGCGCGCATTGCATTCAGCGGGGGCCCTTTCGGGCGTTTGGGCATGACACTCATTTCAAGCCTTAGTTTTTCTACGCCAAGAAATAGCAAATCTGCTTTGCGCTGTCACGGAATGGCTGCCACCATGCTGCAAAACGGAGGACGTCCAATGACGCTTGCACAACGAGATTGGGTGCCGAGCACCAGTGAAACCCTGATTCAAGACATAGCGGCCACGACGGCGTCCGCAACGTCTGCCGATCTGCTGGCCCGTATCGAGCAGCTGGCCGAGCAGAACCGAGTGATCCATGAGGAAGAGTGCTTTAACCTCAACCCTGCGACCAATGTGATGAACCCGAAAGCCGAAGCGCTATTATCCTCTGGCATCGGGTCGCGCCCCTCTTTGGGGTATCCCGGCGACAAATACGAAATGGGACTGGAAGCGATCGAGGAAATCGAAGTGATCGCGGCCCAGCTTTGCGCGGATGTGTTCGATGCCAAATTCACCGAGGTTCGTGTGCCTTCTGGTGCGATTGCCAACCTCTATGGCTTTATGGCCACCTGCAAACCGGGCGACACAATCATTGCGCCGCCCGCATCCCTAGGCGGGCATGTGACGCATCATGTCGATGGCTGCGCCGGCTTATACGGCTTGCGCACCATAGAGGCCCCGGTGAATGCCGATGGCTATACCGTTGATCTGGACCAACTGCGGGCGCTGGCACGGGCCGAGCGGCCCAAGTTGATTACGATTGGTGGCAGCCTGAACCTGTTCGAGCATCCCGTGTCCGAAGTGCGGTCCATCGCCGATGAGGTCGGGGCCAAGGTCATGTTCGATGCGGCCCATCAATGCGGCATTATTGCCGGGCGCGCCTGGTCCAACCCGCTGGCCGAGGGCGCGCATTTCATGACGATGAGCACCTATAAAAGCCTTGGTGGCCCTGCAGGTGGGCTGATCGTTTCGAATGATGCAGAAATCGCCAAAACGCTGGACGCTATCGCCTTTCCCGGCATGACGGCCAATTTTGATGCGGCGAAAACTGCCGCGCTTGCGGTCACGATGCTGGACTGGAAAGACTTTGGCGCGGCCTATGCGAAAGAGATGATCGCTATGGCGCAGGCATTGGCTGCGGCTTTGGATGCACAAAATGTGCCTGTGTTCGCTGGGGCCGAGGGCTTTACCAACTCTCACCAGTTCGCTGTGCTGGCCGAGCGATTCGGGGGCGGGCAAGCGGCCTCAAAAACCTTACGCCAAGCTGGGTTCCTTGCCTGCGGCATCGGTCTGCCCGTGGCGGCGGTTGAGGGTGATATGAACGGTCTGCGGATTGGCACGCCCGAGCTTGTCCGTTGGGGGATGACCGCAGGCGATGCGGACCGTCTGGCGGGGTTGATCAAACAAGGTCTGCAAGGCGCGCCGATTGCCTCCGAGGTTTCAGCCTGGAGACGCGCGTTCAACACGCTCTGCTTTGTCCATTAGATCACCGTTTCCGAAAGCAACCGGCGCGCACGGTGTTTTGTGATCGTTCAATCCCGGCCTTCACAAATGAAGGGCCGGGATCTGTTCCGCTTGATCCAAGCTTAGTTTCCCAGAATTCCAGGCAGGCGCAGCCCGTGTTCACGAGCGCAATCCTTGGCCAGGTCATAACCCGCATCGGCGTGACGCCACACGCCCGAGGCAGGGTCGTTCCACAAAACGCGCTCCAGGCGTTTGGCAGCATCATCGGTGCCGTCGGCGCAGATCACCACACCCGCATGCTGGGAAAAGCCCATGCCAACGCCACCGCCATGGTGCAGAGATACCCATGTCGCGCCTGAGGCAGTGTTGACTAGTGCATTTAGCAGAGGCCAGTCCGAGACCGCGTCAGACCCGTCCTTCATCGCTTCGGTCTCGCGGTTGGGCGAGGCGACTGAACCGGAATCCAGATGGTCACGACCAATGACTACCGGCGCGCTTAGCTCGCCCGTTCTGACCATCTCGTTAAACGCCAGACCCAGGCGATGTCGGTCACCCAGACCAACCCAGCAGATACGCGCAGGAAGGCCTTGGAATGCGATCCGTTCGCGCGCCATATCCAGCCAGTTGTGCAGATGCGTGTTATCGGGCAGCAGTTCTTTGACCTTTTGATCGGTCTTGTAGATGTCCTCGGGGTCCCCCGACAGGGCCGCCCAGCGGAACGGGCCAATGCCACGGCAGAATAGCGGACGGATATAGGCAGGCACAAAGCCCGGGAAGGCGAAGGCGTCTTCCAGACCTTCCTCAAGCGCCATTTGCCGGATGTTGTTGCCGTAATCTACGGTTGGAACACCATCATTGTGAAAGGCAACCATCGCCGCGACCTGCACCTTCATCGAGGCGCGGGCTGCCTTTTCCACTTCCTTCGGAGCGGTTTCAGCCTTGGATCGCCACTCGGCTACGGTCCAACCTTGAGGCAGGTACCCATTGATCGGGTCATGCGCGCTGGTCTGATCGGTGACGATGTCGGGCTTGACGCCGCGCTTGTGGATCTCGGGGAAGATATCGGCGGCATTGCCGATCAGCGCCACGGATTTGGCTTCGCCCGCTTTGGTCCAACGCTCGATCATATCCAGCGCCTCGTCCAGGCTGTGGGTTTTCTCGTCGACATAGCGCGTGCGCAGTCGGAAATCGGCGGATTTCTCGTCGCACTCCACGGCCAGACAGCAGGCACCCGCCATCACAGCAGCCAGTGGCTGAGCACCGCCCATACCACCCAGACCCCCGGTCAGGATCCAACGGCCTTTCAGACTGCCACCATAGTGCTGGCGTCCTGCTTCCATGAAGGTCTCATAGGTGCCTTGGACGATGCCCTGCGACCCGATGTAAATCCAGGAACCCGCGGTCATCTGGCCATACATCGCCAGACCTTTCTTATCCAACTCGTTGAAGTGATCCCAATTCGCCCAATGCGGCACCAGGTTCGAGTTGGCAATCAGCACGCGCGGTGCGTCCTTGTGGGTTTTCACGATGGCGACGGGCTTTCCCGACTGCACGACCAGGGTTTCGTCCGCTTCCAGATCTTTCAGGCTGTCGACGATCAGGTCGAAATCCTTCCAGGTTCGCGCGGCCCGGCCTATGCCGCCATATACTACCAGCTCGTGCGGGTTTTCTGCCACGTCGGGATGCAGGTTGTTCATCAGCATCCGCAGTGGTGCTTCGGTCAACCAGCTTTTGGCATTCAGTTCGGTCCCGGTTGGCGGATAGATGTCCCGGCTGTTCTTACGAGGATCGCTCATCGGTCATTCCCTTCAGATTGGATGGAGCCCGACAGGGCAAGGGCATTGAAGTTTTCAATCATGTGTCTCGGCTGCGGTCGCGCGCCATCATGGCAAAGACCGTCATCAGTTAAGGCCCGGCAAAGAGGCGTTCAGCGCGTTCAGCAACGCGCCCGACGCGACCAATTCCTTTGCAGCTTTCAGATCGGGCGCCATATAGCGATCCTCTTGCAGGCTCGAAACATCCTCGCGCAGCCGTGCGATGGCCTGTTGCAGCAACGGGCTCGTCTGGAGGGGGGCGCGGAATTCGATGCCACGCGCGGCGCAGAGCAGCTCGACCCCAAGGATATGGTTGAGGTTTTCGACCATGCGGGACAGCCGCCGCGCACCATGCGCTGCCATCGAGACGTGATCTTCCTGATTGGCGGAGGTGGGTGTTGAATCGGTGACACATGGGTTGGCCAGATGCTTGTTCTCGCTCATCAAAGCGGCTGTCGTCACCTCGGCAATCATCAGGCCGGAATTCAATCCGGGTTCAGGTGTCAGGAAGGGCGGAAGATCGAAGCTGAGCGTTGGATCGACCATCAGAGCAATACGCCGTTGACTGATCGCGCCAATCTCGGACAATGCCAGCGCAATCATGTCAGCAGCGAACCCAACGGGTTCCGCGTGAAAATTACCACCGGACACGATCATATCCGCTTCGGTCAGCACAAGTGGGTTGTCTGTTGCAGCATTCGCTTCGATCAAAAGGGTCTGTGCGGCCTGTCGCAGGACATCCATCGCCGCACCAGTCACCTGCGGCTGACAGCGGATGCAATAGGGATCCTGAACACGTGTATCATCATCCCGGTGGCTTTCTCGAATTTCGGATTGCGCCAGTATCTCACGCATCGAACCTGCCGCTTCGATCTGGCCACGATGTCCTCGCAGCGCATGGATTTCGGGCTGCAGCGGAGCGGTTGATCCCATGATGGCATCGGTGGACATGGCCGAGATGACCAGCGCATTGCGCACAGCACGCCAGACTTCGAACAGACCGGCAAGCGCATAGGCCGTTGAAAACTGTGTGCCATTGATAAAGGCCAAACCTTCCTTGGGGCCAAGCTCGATCGGGGACAGGCCAGCCTTTGCAAGCGCCTCGGCGCCCGAAAGAATTTCGCCTTTATATTCCGCCTCTCCCTCACCGATCACTACTGCGGTCATATGTGAAAGAGGTGCCAGATCGCCTGACGCGCCAACCGATCCCTGATTTGGAACAACAGGGGTGACGCCTTTTTCCAGCATGTCTTGCATAAGCTTGATCAGTTGCCAGCGGACGCCAGATGCGCCACGGCCAAAACTCAATAGCTTAAGAGACATCATAAGCCGAACCATCCGGCGGGGCATCGCGTTTCCTACGCCGCAGCAATGGCTGAGGATCAGATTTCGCTGCAAAGTGGCGGTGTCTTCAGATTTGATCTTGAGACTGGCCAATTTGCCAAAACCCGTGTTGACGCCATAAACCGGTACATCACCCGCAGCGGCGATAGCGATCCGTTTTGCGGCCGCCTCGACCGCAGGACGACACGTCGGATCAAGTATGACCGAGGCTTCATCCCAATAGATGGTTTCAAGCTGAGGCAGAGTAGCCTGCCCGGGCGCCAGAGTGAGAGTTGTCACGCTTGACCTCCAAAGATGCGTTTGTGAAGCGGGTTGAACCCGATACGATAAGAAAGCTCGGCCGGATGGCCCACATTCCAGACCGCCAGATCGGCCCGCTGACCCGCGGCGATCATACCGCGATCACTCAAACCAAGGGCACGCGCGGCGTTACAGGTCACGCCCGCAAGTGTTTCCTCTGGCGTCATGCGGAACAGCGTGCAGCCCATATTCATGGTCAGAAGAAGAGATGTCAGGGGGGATGATCCCGGATTGCAATCGGTTGCCAGTGCCATTGGGACATCGTGTTTGCGCAGAAGCTCAATCGGAGGCTGACGCGTTTCGCGCAGAGTATAGAACGCACCGGGCAGGATTACGCCTGCTGTTCCCGCCTGGGCCATGGTGATCACGCCGTCTTCGTCAAGATACTCGATATGATCCGCAGACAATGCGCCATAGGAGGCGGCAAGCTGCGCCCCGCCCAGATTAGAAAGCTGCTCGGCATGCAGTTTAAGCGGAAGGCCAAGCGCAGCGGCGGCGTCAAAGACACGGGCGATCTGTTTGGGCTGAAAGGCGATCCCTTCGCAGAATCCGTCAACCGCATCGACCAGCCCTTCTACATGGGCGGCCCGCAAGGTCGGAATGACGACCTCGTCGATATAGGCGTCATCGCGCCCCTTGTACTCTGGCGGAGTCGCGTGGGCGCCCAGATATGTGGTTTGAACAGAAACTGGGCGACGTTTTCCAATTTCGCGCGCGGCGCGCAGCATGTTCAGCTCTGTCTGTTGTTCTAGCCCATAGCCGGACTTGATTTCGATAGTGGTCATGCCCTCTTGGATCATCGCGTCGACGCGGGGCAACGCACTTTCTATCAGCTCTTCCAGGCTGGCGGCCCGTGTCGCTTGAACGGTTGCGTTAATACCGCCTCCGGCGCGCGCAACCTGTTCATAGCTTGCACCATTCAGGCGCATTTCAAACTCTTGGGCGCGGTCGCCACCAAATACAACATGGGTGTGGCAGTCGATCAAACCGGGCGTCACAAGGCGTCCGTTCAGATCCTCGGCCTCAAGCTCGGTATATTCATCGGGCAGATCGCGTCTGGGTCCGACCCATTCGATAAACTCACCTGATATTACGATGATGCCATCCTCGATTAGCCCATAAGGGCCCTGCTGGCTGGCTTGTGTTGCAATTTTTGCGCCACGAAGGGTTGTTTTACCAGTCATGAGAATCTGATCCCAAGTTGCAATGCTTCTGAAATAGGTATACTGATTACTGCATAATGTGTACACAAAATAATGAAAGGCATCGCGCCGAAGCCGCCTTCTTGGAGTCAAATTAGGTAGAGGTCTTAGGTGCGGGGCAGAGTTACATGCTTCATTGCAGATGTCTTATGTGTATGTATAAGCCAATTAAGGCCGGTTTTTGAGTTGGGGAGTTTTATGGCAAGACCTCAGGGGAACATGAGCTTTCGGGACATCAAGCAGGTGGTTTTGGATCGAATCCAAACCGGTATCTGGAGCCCGGATTCCATTTTGCCAAGCGAGATGGATTTGGCCGCTGAATTCTCAAGTACACGAACAACGGTCAACCGGGCGTTGAGAGAGCTTGCCGAAGAAGGATACCTGGAAAGAAAACGCAAGGCCGGCACGCGGGTTCTGAATTCTCCCATCAGAAAGGCGCAATTTGCGATCCCTTTGGTGCGTGACGAGATAACAGCCACCGGTGCGGCCTATCGGTACTCTTTGGTGGACCGAGAGGTGCAACCCGCACCGTCCTGGCTGGCATCACGCCTCGACCTGAAAAAAGAGCAGGACGTCTTGCACCTGCGATGTATGCATTATGCCGACAACGTAGCGTTTCAGCTTGAGGTGCGATGGATTGTTGCCGACGTTGTACCTGAAGTGTTGGAGGAAAGTTTCGAACAATCGGGGCCGAATGACTGGTTGGTTAACAGGGTACCATTCAGCAATCTGGAGCTTAGTTTCATGGCGACCAAGGCTGATGGTGAAATCTCCAAGTTCCTGGACACGCCACCTGGCGACCCGATCTTTACTGCCGAACGCATTACCTGGCTGCGTCGCGCGCCGGTGACATATGCCAAGCTTTACTTTGCGCCGGGATACCGGATGACGACGCATCTCTGATCTGACCGGAGTCCAGCTTTTGGGGCGGTAAAAAATGTCGGTTTTCGTCGGTCCGCCGAATTATGGGCTGACAGAACATCAAACAAAGGGAACGCGATGGCTGTTCAGAATCTGATGACGTTTAAGGCGGGTTCAACGCCGATTTTGCTGAATGTCCCACATGCCGGAACCTTGCTGCATCCGGAGGTAGAACGCCGTTTGCGACCCGCCGCGCTGGAGCTGAAGGATACGGATTGGCACATGGACAAGCTGGCGCTGCCTTGTGCCGAATTGGGTGTGGGTGTCATGGCGGCGCAGTATTCGCGCTATGTGGTGGACCTGAACCGTTCAGCTGATGACGCGCCGCTTTATTCCGGTCCGACAACCGGCCTGATATCGCAAATCGATTTTGACGGTCAGCCGCTTTATCTGGAAGGGCAAGAGCCAGATGGGCAGGAGACACAGGCGCGCATCCAATCCTATTGGGGACCGTATCATCAGGCTCTCAAGGCTGAGATTCTGCGGATCAGGGCGCAGTTTGGCACCTGCATTCTGTTGGATCTGCATTCCATCCGTTCCGAAGTGCCAAGGCTGTTTGATGGGGTGCTGCCGGATTTGAATCTGGGCACAAATAGCGGGGCCAGCACAGCCGCGCGCTTTGAGGCCTGCGCCGAAAGATCGCTGGGGTCCGGCCAATACAGCTTTGTCAAAAACGGCCGCTTTAAGGGAGGCTATATTACCCGGCACTATGGCCAACCCGACCAGAACATTCATGCGCTGCAACTCGAAATTGCACAGTCCACCTATATGATCGAGCACGCCCCTTGGGACCTTGTGCCCCCTAAGGCAGAGGTGCTTGGCGCCGCGATCAAGAACCTTGTTACCGCGTTGCTGGAAGAAGTTAACACCACCCATGGATGACCCAAACAGACTCGCCGATACGGCATCCAAGTAAAGGAAAGTGGATGACAACTGGATTTCATTTCAAACAGGCACTGACGGACCAGGGCTGGCTTAGCAATATCTCCGTAACCGTTACGGAATCTGGTGAGTTCGGAGCACTGGTCGCGGACGACAATCCCAACGCCTATCCGGTGATTGAAAGCCCGGTTGTGCCGGGCATGCCCAACCTGCACAGTCATTCCTTTCAATACGCGATGGCGGGGTTATCAGAAGTGCGCCGGAATCCGGTCGACAGCTTCTGGTCCTGGCGCGAAATGATGTATTATTTCGCTCATAACGTATCGCCCGAGGACCTGCAGGCAATCACTGCCAAGCTGTATATGGAATTGCTCAAAGGCGGTTATACCGAGATTGTCGAGTTTCATTATCTGCACAATGAAGAGGATGGAGCGCGCTACGCCCAACCTGAGGAGCTGTCTTCTGCTATTGTCTCTGCTGCAGATCGAACGAGCCTCAGCCTGACGCATCTTCCGGTGTTTTATGCACACGCAAATTTCGGCGGCGTGTCTCCGCAAGATGCTCAGAGGCGTTTCACCAATGCACGTGATCAATACGCTTTGCTGATCGAAACCCTGAAGCAGCAGCATGAAAAGCTTAACCTCGGAATCGCCCCGCATTCCTTGCGCGCCGTAACCGAGGATGAAATGTCATGGCTTATGGAGCTTCGGCAAGACCAGTTGCCGGGGTGTCCAGTTCACATCCATGTGGCCGAACAGACCAAAGAGGTGGAAGACAGTATCGCCCATAGTGGCAAACGCTCTGTTTCGGCGCTGATGGACCAGGTCCAGATTGACGCCGCGTGGTGCCTGATCCATGCCACCCATCTGGATGACGCCGAGGTTGCGGCCATTGCCGCTTCGGGTGCGACCGTGGGTCTGTGCCCGCTGACGGAATCAAATCTTGGAGACGGGATTTTCCGGGCGGTCGATTTCGTGGCAGCAAATGGCCATTTTGGTATCGGCTCGGACAGCAACATCTGTACCCAGGCAGTTCAGGAGCTGCGCACACTGGAATATAGTCAGCGCCTGCTGCACCGGCAGCGCAATGTTATGTGCTCCAAGGACATGCCCAATGTCGGCGGTTATCTCTGGCAAGCCGCCGCCCAAGGTGGAGCACGTGCAGCCGGGCGCAATATCGGCCGTATCGCAGAAGGGTGCCGTGCTGATTTTGTAGAATTGTCTTACGATAGGAATGGTCTGATGGCGGCGGTGTCGCCCGAAGCCGTGCTGGATTTCCACATGTTCTCGGGTCAGCAGGCAGAAATCATTGCCGTCTATGTTGCTGGTCAAAAGGTCATTGAAGATGGTCAGCACCCCGATCACGAGTCCATCGACGCCGGATATATTTCCACCATGCGTCGGTTGGCGCAAAAACTATGATGAAGGGTGAATAGAACCAACGGAACTCATTACTGCGCGAGCTTAAGAACCTTGGGGCACTTGGTGCTGGTCAGGCTGAAAACATTGTCCGAGATCGCCAAGGAATTTTCTGTCACCCAGCCCATTGGATTCGAACATTCCAGTTGGTTCGCGCCTTCCGTACCTTGTCACATCAATTGCGCGCGTGATGCTGGCGGATCTGAGCGAAACGGAACTGGATCACCGTACCCCCCAATGACGGGTCTGGGCATGTGTGCGGTGCTATTAACAATTCCGGCCACCGCAATCAGCTGGGATCTGCGGAAGATCTGATCAAACAGGTCTGCCACTGCGCGGCGCAATATCAAATTGCAGTGATGCAGGTGGCGGCATCCCAGTTTGCCGATGTATTCCGTCATCGTGACAGGCTGCATATGCGGCCTGAATTAGTCTGGTAAGTTCGACTCGGTAAAGGCCTTTTGAGGCATGGCTTCGAGGTGCAGTTCACCCAGCAATCAAGGTACCTGTATAAGCTTGCTCCGGTTAGAGATAATGCTGAAATCAGAGAGGTTTTTTGCCCCAAAACCTCATCTCTCCATCAAGTTGACAAGGCGAGGGATTTGGCTGATACAGCCAGAATATGAGCGGGCCGTTAGCTCAGCTGGATTAGAGCAGGGAACTTCTAATTCTCAGGTCGGGGGTTCGAGTCCTCCACGGCTCGCCAAATGCACAATTCCTAATTGAGTATGCATCCGCCACTCTCAGATTACGACGTTGGCAAAGCTCTCGACTGTGACGATCGGACGTGGTTGGCCCGCCAGGCTTTCTGCATCGGTCAGACGCTGCGCCAATGGGTCGGCATCGCTAAGGGGTCCAAAGTTCAGCCCGGTTAATTTTTCCAAATCCCGGACGCGGATCTGGAATGTCTTATAGGCACCAAACTCAAATCCACCGACAGATTCCACGCTCCCCTCGTTCGAGAGCATCTGCTGGATGACCTCAACCTGGCTGAGCACATAGGCGGTGGAATGAAGGCGAAGAATGCCTTCGCTGCCATCCTCTTCGGCCAGCATGGTCACAAGCTTGAAGAACTTCAGGGGTACCGGCGATCCGGTATCTTTCAACATCGGCTCGTCACCGGTCAGGATTGGTCCGGTGAACACGCAGGCTTTGAATCCATGTGTGCGCACATTTGTCATGATAAAGTTCTCAAGACCCAACCATTGCGCGTGGCTCCGATTAAAGGCCCGGTGCTGCGGGGCAGCAGCGGTATAGTGAAAGCTGTCATCATTGGCCTGTTTGGCCTGTGCATCATCGTCACCCCAATTTGTCGCCGCACGGCGAACCAGGTGGCCCCGGTCAATATCCGCGTGATCATAATCCTCTTTGCCGAGTTGGACATTTGCTGGGATGCGCAGGTCAGCGAACCACTTGTCGCTACCTCGTTTTTGCGGTCGGGTCTTGGCACCATCGATATTCAGCGCGGCAATGATCGGTGTTTTGAAAGTCGCAGAATAGAGAATGCCGAAATTCTGATAGCGCAATTCGTTGGGGCGTTCCGGGGTCGCATCCGACGGAGTGGCAAGCCCAAACGCATTCGGTACCACCGGCAGAGGGACCTCTGCCACCTGAAGGAAGTCCGGGTTGTACCCGTCGCGCGGTTCAAAATGGTCTGCGTCATGGTTTCCGTCAGGTCGTTCTGGCCGGACGATTTCAGTTCCGGGGATCGAGGTCGGCACCGCCCCGTCCAACAATGCGTTGACCGTGCTGATCCTGACCGCCGAGTTTCCGACGCCGAAGGTACCTGCATAATGCAGACCAACTGCTTTGCCGCTGTCCAACGAGATCACAGGCGAGCCCGAGTTGCCGCCCAAAGTCGTGCAGTCATGGCGCAGGATCGTCACGCCGCCATCTTCGATGAGAAATCCGGGCGAAAAGCGTTTCACGTCATACAGGTCGTTGAAATAGTTGGACATCTGCGTGGGGTCATTGCGCAGGGAATCCTTGGCGGGATACCCGATCACCGCGACGCATTCGCCGTGCTGGGCATCCGTATCGGCGCGCGGGATCGGCGCAGGCGTGAAATTGGCCGTATCTGCGGGCAGGTCGATCTTTCCAAGCGCGATATCTGCGGCCGCATCTTCGGCGATATAGGTGAACTTGCGAATGTCGAAAAGCCGTTCGGGGTCTTGTGCCGCGCCGACCTCTTCGAGGAAATCTATCCGGGCGCCATAGCGGGCATTGCCAGGGGCAAACATGAAGACACCATCGCCCAGGAAACTGCGCCGCGCGACCAGCTTGGCAACATGGCGATTGGTGATGATCAGCAGATGGTCGTCCTTCTTTTCGATCACCCAGCCAGTGCCACCCCAGCTAAAGTCATGATTGATAAACTCGATCCGCCCGACCGAGGCGATATTGTCTTCGGCCTTGCCGATACGAATGTCGATATCCGGCGGAAAGTCGGATGACAGCGATTGTTTGCCTTCAACCTTGCCGCCGCGCACGATCAGGGGCGGACGTCCGACCGCGCGCACGATGGCTTCAAGTTGCGAGGGCGTAGAGCCAAAGCTTTCCAGCTTATTCATCTGCGCGCCCATCAATTCACGGGCACGATCCGGTGTCAGGCCCATTTCGCCAAGAATGCCCGGACTGGTATCCAGAACCTCACGCGCCTTGTCGATTGTTCCGGCATTTCCAAGGCCTTCCAGCCGGCTGAATGTTTCCTTTTCGAAATCGCTCATGGCATTGGTTCCTCAGCTAATATGAAGTTTTCAAACTCAGTCGATCTGCCTCTAGGGATCGAGGTATTTTGGCCCCCGCCCTGTTTCGGCAAACATGGTCAGTGCCGGATGAAACACCACGGGCGCCCGGCTTTTGGTAAGCCAACCAAGGATTTCCTCTGTTCCTGAACCATGGGTGAGCCCCCGAGCAACTGGTGCAAGGCGGCGTTGCAGGGTTTGAGTGGACTTACCGCGCCCTTCGTTCAAAGGATCCGCCCAGAAGTTTAGAACTCGGTCTGCCAGACCATGACTGCCGCGTTCCAAAAGGTCGACGGTTCGACTTGATGTCAGGTCGCTCCATTTCCGTGTGGAATTCCATTCTGGTGGCGGTGGTGAGGGGAAGGCCCAATAGCCGCCGATGACTTGTTGCCAACGTCTTGCCGCGCGTGCGAGCGTTGGCAAGTCAGGGATCGGGTGGTAAAAACTGTACCCCTCGGCCCAATCAGCGGTAAGGCCCATCGCGCGCAATAGCGAAATCACATCCGTTGGACGCTCTGACAGCTGGGACATCGCATTGTTGATTCCCTGTAAACCCGGGGCAAAAATGTCAGCCGCTTCATAAAGGCCGGTGGCAAGGTTGGACAAATCGCGCAGAACACGACCCCGGCCACTTGCTTGAAACTCTTCCACAAGCGCCAGCATCCGGTCGAAATAGGGATTCAATGGGGCCAACGCGAGCCCGTAATCATCCGTCGGTAAAGCGGGGTCGGGCATGTCCGGCTCTGAATATTCCAGCCCGAACTCCTGACGGATACCCGCCGCATAGCGGAGCCTTTCATAGGTCAGCTCGCGTGGGCCGTGATCCAGATAGGGGGCGATCAGGCCCAGAACCTCATGATCACCCTCAAAACTCATACCCGTTGCCAGAAGAGCGAATTCAAGCGCTGCTGACTGCATTCCAATTCGAGACGAGCTGTTCACGACGCGAAGAGCTATGTCGCGAAAGTCCTTATCGCGGAGTCGGTTAACGAGCTCTTCGAATTCAAACTCGGCATAAATCTCTAGGAGCATCCGGCCTTCCAGTTCGGGCCTTTGTTGTGCCTCTCTCAGCAAGGTATCTGCTGGCAACAAATTGAATAGGCTTCGCGCCATGGACCAATGACCGCTCTGCCAGTTGTGGCACAGGATCAGGATGCCAACTTCGCTTGCCGGATCATAGGCGCCTTTCAATCCTTCGCGTATGATATGTGTTGCCTCGCGGCGCTGGCCCTGCTCCAACATCGCTCGCAGGTCTTTGACTGCGCGACTATCTGGTGCGGCCACATAACCGCGACCTTTGACGATCCGTGCTCGTGCCGTCGCGGCCTTGGACTCAACCTGTACAAGGTCTTCGGGGGGAAGTTCAGAACCGCTGTCCAGCCCAGTGGCGCCGTATTCCCGTTGTTTGGTTTCTTGCACCGGGGCCGAGCGCTGGCCGCGAGCTTGACGGATCAGGTCCTGCGCGTCGATTGGCAGCTCTTTCAACAGCTGTTCGGGGAAGCGTTCAGCCAGTGAGGGATTGATGCTTGGAGGGGCTTCTCCGACGCGCATAAGCTGAAGCGAATGGTACAGGAACAGCAGCGGATCGCGGTCGGCGTAATACGCACAGGCCGCGCGGTTGACCTGCGCGGTTTCGATGGGGCTTTGGCTGTAGGTCGGTTCCAACAGGTCCCGCCGCATATCGGCCTTATGGGTCAGTTGACCTTCGGTGGCGGCGTCCATCAGCCAGGATTGCAGGCCAAGATCCGCGACGATTGTGCCTGCTTCGCTGCTGAGGTCACCCAGCCCAAGCGCCGGTGCAACGATGCCGTTCAGGTTGTCGGCGTTTATCTCGCTTAGAACCAAGCCGTAATTGGCAATGCCACGTAGGTGTACTGGCAGGCGCGATGTGATGGCCCGGTTCACGATGCCCGCGGCAATCGGGTCATTCTCGTCTTCGGTGACTTCGGCCAATCGGCCCTCGGTCTGCACCTCGTCAATCAGCAGCCGCAATTTCAACGGATTGCCCTGACAGCGCAAAATGATCTGATCGCGGAATTCCTCGGGGATTCCGGCCTCATCCAGCGTTTGATTGACCAACTCGTCTTCGATCTGGTCGAGCTTGATGTATTCGCCCCGTCTTGGGTGATCTTCGCCGAAAATCGGCCCGCGACCGGCTGAGATGATCGATACTTCGATCTGTTCCTTTTCGACAAAGCGATCCAGATCGTTCATGAGGTTATTCACGAAGGTCGCGCCCTGACCATGCAATACTTCGAGCGTATCCAGCAGGATAACCAGGCGCAGACCGGCATCAGCCACCGCATTGATCATCGCCCGGATCAACTGACGCGGTGTAAGGTCCGAGCTTTCGTATATCTCCCGTGTGACCTGTTCGGAATAGCGCAACCGCAATTTGCGGAGTTCGGGGGCCGCTTGGGGTATTGCGGTACCGATCTGACGCGAGATCTCTTCAAAGATTGGACCGGTCTGCAATGAAGGCTGATCGAAATCCAGCCGGATCAGGATGACGTCTTCGCGTTCGCTTGTAATCTGGATGATGCGTTCCAGCAGGTAGGATTTTCCGATCCCGTACTGACCTTCGATATGCAGGGTTTTCAAAGGGGCCGAGCGCATAGGGTGGTCGATCCAGCGTTGAATCTTGTCGATTTCGCTGACACGCCCCACGAATTTTTCACCCAGGCGCTCTTTTGACCGGCGCTCGCGTCTGAGCAGGTTCAATCGGCTGCGCAGCCTGAACAGGCGGTCATATCCCGGCGCTTTTTGGCCTGCACGCTCTAACGTGACAAGGTGCTGCGACAGGTTTTGTTCATCTGTTTCCGCCTCGATAAGGTGATCCAGAGCGCCCGGTGCGAAACCTTCTCGTCCCGACAGAGCCTGCACGATATCGGTCTGCGTTGCCGCCGAGTCGAACTCTTCGATCCCGGACAATTCGCGATGTCGTGCAGTCAGGCGCAGTATCCATTTCGTAGAGCTGCCCGACTTATCAACATGGCTCAACTCGCGCAGGGATGACATCAGCCGGGCCCGTAGCACCCGGTTGCCGTACTCATCTTCGCTAAGCACCTCGCGCATAAGCTGCCGTGGTTCAAATGCCCCGCGAAGGGCTGCGGCGCGCAGCAGACGCGAACGGAGTTCTTCCTGCGCCTGGTTCATTCTTCTATCTCCAGAAAGCGTTTGGCCTCTTGGCGAACACGGGTGACAACGGTTTCCAGATGTTCGCCATCGAATTCACCTGTGTTGTCAGGGCTCAACCCGGCCAGAGCAGAGTCCACCATTGCCCGTCGAGCAGCCGGTGTCAGCTCTTTTGCCGGGTCAAGCGAAGTGATCATGCTGTTAATTGTAGCCTCAACATCGCTACGTGTGAATGGTCCCAGCTCTTCCACCAATAGGCCGCTGCGCTGCGCGCCGTCGACAGCGCCGACATTGGCAAAACGCAGGGGCGACAGGCGATAGGTCTCATAGCCTGCGAGGATCAGGCGCAGATTCTCGGATGTGGGCAAGCATTTGGCGATATGCTCGAACTGTACCTGGGCACGTGGTGAGAGCCCTTCGGGCGGGTTGTCGAAATAGATCCACCATGTTTGCCCTGCGGTTTTGGCGGCCTGATCCATGTCAGCAATCAGGGTCTCCACGCGGCTGCCTTCGAATGCAACATCGGTAGTCTGGGCGGCGGTTGTTCCAGCAGCAGCGTCTGGCGAGGCGACGGTCCCGTTGACCTTCTCGGCAAGATCAGCAAGCAAATCGTCCGTATTCAGGGTCGGCCCCAATCGGATGCAACGATGTTGCGGCGCGGCGTTAGGTGCTTCTTGCATCAGCAGATAGGATTCCAGCATGTCATAGCTGAATCCGAGACCACGAATAGACGTCGTATCCTCGCGCCTGATCCAGATCCCACGCAGTTTGGATTTGGGATGATCCAGCATATGGGCAAGCCCGGATACGAATTGGTTGCGGCCGATGATGATGGTCCCGTCAATGTCGCGGCTCAGCGACCACATGTCCCGCTGTTTCGAGTTCTTGCTGATCAGATCTTGGAAGTCGGGGTCATCGTGGAACTGCTCGAAAGGGACAAGCCGTTTGGTTGTCTCCCATTTGCCCTGGTGGATGCCCAAAAACCTGAATTGGCTGTCAAAACCGGGGCCACCGGATGACCCGCCGGATGTGTCGATGTCATGAGGGAACCGCTTGGCGCCAGGTTCTCGGTGCACTTTGCCGGGCATGAACCCCTTGGTGACACCTTCGGGGTAGTGGACCAATGTGAACAGGTCTGCACCCTCAAAATCGGGGGGATCGCCGGTCACATCGACACTGCCATAGGTATGCCCCAGCGGCAGGAATATCCGCAGCAGCGCGATGTCCACCTCATCGCCCGGCGGCAGGTTTCCGGCCTTTTCACTGTTGTGATAGGGCCAAAGCTTTACGCATTTTGCAGCATACCGCTTTTCGTCCGAGGCAAGAATCTCAAGGCGTGGATCAACCCCGGCGGGTACGGTGCTAAGAGCATCCAGGACATGGGCTGCGGTCAGCACAAGGTTCGGGGCCACAAACGCTCCAGAACCTTCGAATGTGTTGTTGATCCAGATCTGACAGCGAAAGCTTTCAGCGCGCGGGGCAAAATCGCCCAATGCAGCAAAGTCGAACGAATTATTCGCCGGTGTGCCGATCAGGGTGCCGTCAAACCGAGCGATGTTTTCGGCAAAAATCAGGTTACGGTCGCGCGGCACAGGGTCCGCGCCGCGCGCGCGAAGAAAATTGAGGAACTGCTTGACCTTCGCAGCGTCGACCAGAATTTCCAGCAAGACATCGGCAAGCGTTTCGCCGATATCTTCGTCTACACTTTCCTCGACGGCTTCATAATTCACCGGGTCATCAGGGTCGGGAAACAGCGCAGTCAAAGCATGACGCACAATCGGTTCATGCTTTCGGATTGCAATCCGGATATGCGCTGCATTCACCATCCGTGGCTTATCCCATGCCCAAATAGGCGCTGAGGGCCGGTTTGTCCGACAATGCGGTGTCCAAGCCCGGGGTCGGGGCGTCTTCGCCAACCATGGCCTCGGCCCCACCATCGCTTTCGACGATACGCTTCCGGGCCCCGCGACGATAGCTGAGCCAGATGATCTCATTGGCGTAATCGGCCATGTCTGGGGTAATTTCTCCGGCGGCGGTGCTGTCTGTTCCCGCAAGATGCGAGACCAGAATGTTCAATGTCGGGGTTGCATTCGGGTCGGGTGCTGCCGGACTTTCAGCGCCTGTTGGCAGTGGCGCATTCAGGACCGCCTGGGCATTGATGATGCCCGCGCCAAGATCGGTGGCGCCGTTCCAGACGGCTGGCTTGCTCATCCCGTGTTTGGCACAGTGCAACCACATCGCCTGAACGGTGGTCCCAGCATTCTGGGCCTTTTGCAACAGCGCCGCCCGACCGCCGTGATGTGCGACCCACAGCGCTGCAACGCCTCCAGTCATTGAGGTGGCAAGCGTGGTACCCTGGCTGGCGCGGATACCCGAGTTTGGGTCGGTCGCCTTGTTCTTGGCCGCGCCCCACACGTTTTCGCCATAGGCCGAAAAGCTGACCTCGGGGCCACGCCCAGTTTTGCGCCAGGGGCGTCTGTCGGGCTGCAGAGCAGCGACCGCTGTGCAGATTTCCAGTGATGCATAGGCGGCGGGAAAGACCACGTTCGGATAGCAGTTGCCCGCGGCGCAGACGATGACCAATCCGGCCTGTACCGCATTGCGCAACGCCTGTTCGGTTGAAGAGACCCGCACCGGCCCGCCAAGCGCCATCACGATGACATCGGCGTTTTGGCTGACCGCATGAGAGATTGCCGCAGGAATACGCAGCTGGGTCATGTCGATCACCGATTTGATCGCCCGGATCGGCAGAACCTTGGCCGCAGGGGCCGTACCGGTTATCGCCCCCGGCGACGTGGTGTCGCCATTCATATCGGCCCCGCCCCGCGATCCGACGACCGAGGTGACAAGCGTGCCATGACCGGGATGTTTAAGGACGCCGCCTGAAAACCGGTCACGCGCATCCCCGTTCCCTTCGACAAAATTCCACATGCCGTTGGTTTCGATCACGCCGGCCAGTTCGCTATGGTCGGAATAGCCCGTGTCGATCACCGCGACTTTGCTACCCTGACCCCGGGTGTGCTGCCAGGCCAGCGGTGTCTTGATCCGTTTGTGGTGCCAGCCATAGGGCCGAGAGTTGTCGCGCTTGGTTTCGCAGAAACTGAGAAAGCTTTCCGTACCCACATGTGCAGCCCCGTACAGGCTGTCTGGCAAGACCGGGTTGGCCTCGGCTACGTCCAGCGCCATACGGAGGGCACGGCCAAATGCAAAAACCTCACGCTCTTGGCCTTTTGGATCGATCTCAGGGAATTCAACAAAGAAAAACCGATCCGCATCTGCGTCGAAGACCGCTTGGGTACTGGTGGCAACATCAGGAAGTGCACTACCCACACGTTCTTGAATAGCCGACAAGGATTGCGGTGTATCCGAGACCACTTCAATGACTAGCGGATCGCCGTCGAGCGAGACATCGGACCTTGTTAGGGCGTCATATTCCTGCATGGCAAATATCCTTATACAAAAGCAAAAGATGGTGGGGCGCATGGGCCAACGCCGTAAGCGCAAGCGCGGTCAGCAACAGGGTGAATGCGCTGGCGCGGGGGTCGGGGCGAAGAACGGCGCGCTCCGACAGGATGATCACTGTCAAAAAGATCATGACGGCAAAGTCATGAGTCCCTAGCATGACAAGCATCATCGGCAAGCAAGAGGTGATGCAATCGCGCGCATAGGTCAGCCCAAAGATCAGCACATCGCGGTCGGCACTAGGACCAAAGGCGGCCAGGACCGGACGGCTGTGGCATTTCCTCAATGCGCTGCGTTTTTGCGGGCTGAACTGCCATGCTACGGCGCACAGGCAAGCCAACGGCGCAAACACGTTTTGGTGCAGAACCGGCGCCAGAAGAAACGCAGCAAGCGCGCCTGCGACCAGCCAGGCCAACAGATATGGCAGAACAAACAGAAGTGCCGCGCGTGATCGTCGATCTGCGAAGCTGCGCGCGCGAACATGTGCGATCTGCGGAACAAGCGTTGGAAGCATCATCGCCAGAACCATCGCCGGCCAATGCAATGATGGCGCGGGCACCAAAGCAAGCCAAAGCCATGCAAGCGCGGCCACGCCAAGTGTCGTGCGTATTTCGATATCGGCCCGTCCAAACAGGCGAGGGCGATCTATTCCGGTAGCCGACGCCATGGGCGATCAGTCGAAATAAAGGTTTATGCGGCCGATCTCAATGTCTGGCTGCTGTTCTGTTGGGGCGATCTGTTCCAACCCTGGTACTTGGCCAAAGGCCTCGCTGTCATCAAACATCCGTTGAAACCGTATTTGCAACCTGTTGGCGTCGCCTTGGCTCAGCCCCAGTGCAAAGGCCAGCTTTGTGATCTCGTAAGTCACCGCAAGGCCGTTGCCGCCATGTGGGCCGTCCGGGTTGCTTGCTTGTTCAAGGCCGAACGGCGACAAGGTGCCGATAATCGCTGGCGGTAAAGCGTCATCCGGAAGATCCAGCATGACGCGGTAAGATCCGGGCATGCCACGGCCCTTGATCCCCTCAAGATGCAGGTGAACGCGCCGGGTAGTGCCGGGGGCCTCGGCGCCGGAAATCAGCGCGACCGAAGTGTCGAGCTTTACGTCGGCAGTGGTCATTGCACCACGCAACTTGACCGGAGCTTCGCTTGCGCCGGCAAGCTCGGGTTCCTTGCCTGCCATGACGAACTCCTCTGCTGGAATGGCGGGTTCTACTGCTGGTGGAACGCCGTCATATTGAAACCCGTGCAGGACGCTTGTGCTGTCCAGCATTTCTTCGCTGTTGAAGGTGAATGCCGCGCCATCGCCATCATGCATCGAGAATGTCTGGCCAGTGCGCCACAGTGGCGAGGGTGGGGCGACATGGCTCGGGTCGGCGTTGCGCCAGACTTCCCATAGCCGATCAATGTTGCAATGGTGCAGCCAGAAAATCGGATCAAAGGCCGCAGTGGCCGGATTTGCCATAAAACCGCCAGAGCCCCCAATCCAAACGTGTATATCGTTATGGGGCGTGCTTTCCAATGCGCCATTGTCCCCACCGCCGGGGTGAAACCCGGTTTGCGGGCCACCAAACCCTGATGAGAATCCGGGCGTATCATTGGTGAAATCTTCATGATCCAACGCATCCAACGACACTACGTCGTCCGGAAATCCGAAATCTCCATTCACCACTACACGTCGGCGGGAAAACAGGAAGTTGCGCGTGCCGTCTGACTTGGTCGGCTCACGGAACGCCACAGGAAGGCGGCGCGCATTCGGGTTTTCTGACAGGGGTTGGGAATAGTCCCAATAAGGCAGCGCCCAATCCTGCGGCCCGCCCAGATCGGCGACGGCTTTGCCGACGACGGCCTCAAATGCGGTGATATATCCGCGGTGCCAGGGCAGGAAGAACCAGCTTTGGTGCTGGCATTGGTTCCAGAATTGTCCGGAACCGGGAATGTTCGGAAAATTCTGCGGCTGCCCATGAACTGCGCCCATGAAAAACCACGATGTCGGGTCTTCCAGATCTCGGTCCCAGAGAGCTTCGACAGCACGCTCATACCAGATCAGAGTTTCGTCGTTGGCTGGCAGGGTCCAAACGTTTTTGCGGATTCTTGTGGCCATAACAATACCTCAAACTGCAAATAAATCTTGGAATCTAATAATGCGCCGAGTGTAACACTTGCGTGGTTTTATGTTAACCAAAATGAATCCAAGCCATAGCAGGGTAGGCTTGGGCAGGTGTTGACAATGCCAATGCGCGTTTCCCAGACAAGGTGATTTCAGGGTGACGCGCGGCCTTTCGCTTGCGTTCTAAGTCAGAGGCGCCAGTTACTGTTTATTTGTGAATTGGACGGCCGCAGCTGCAGTGGGCACACTTGCCGAGTACCCGAAAACAAGGGTGAATTCGTGTAACTGTGAAATAGTTCTTGCAACCGGTTGCAAAGAGAATCATTGTGGTGTCGAAAAAGGGGATTCGGGGGCGCGGGATGCTAAAAGTAGGATTGCTGGGGGCTGGGCGCATTGGGCGTGTTCACGCGCAGGCTATTGCGGCGCATCCTTACAGTGAACTGAGCGTGGTGTCTGATGCACTGCCCGAAGCGTCGGCGCGTTTGGCTGAGGAATTCGGGGCCAGTGCGCGACAGTCACAAGAGATTATTTCCGATCCTTCGATAAATGCAGTGCTGATCGCCACGCCGACGGATACGCATTCCGACCTGATCGAAGCGGCCACCCAAGCCGGGAAAGCGGTATTGTGCGAGAAGCCGGTTGATTTGAGCCTTGATAGGGCTGTCGCCTGTCAATCCGTTGCAAAAGCCACCGGCCAGCCCGTCATGGTCGGTTTCAATCGTCGATTCGACCCGAATTTCGCTGCTTTGAAGGCCGCGTTTGAGGCTGGTGAGGTCGGCAAGGCCGAGTTGTTGTCCATTACATCTTTCGACCCCGCGCCGCCACCGGTGAGCTATGTCAAAGTATCAGGAGGGCTGTTTCGGGACATGATGATTCATGATTTCGACATGGCGAACTTCCTGATGGGTGACCTGCCGGAAGTAATCTCGGCAGTGGGCACATCGGTTGTTGACCCCGAAATCGGTGCCGTAGGTGATGTGGACACGGCGGTCGTGACAATGACTTATGCAGATGGCCGGATCGCTGTGATCAAAAACTCTCGGCGTGCGGCTTATGGGTATGATCAGAGGGTTGAACTGTTGGGATCAGAAGGGATGCTTCAGGCGCAAAATATCCTTGAAAACTCAGTGGTTAAGTCAACTTCGAATGGCGTGACCGGTGCCAAGCCGACTTACTTTTTCCTTGAACGCTACATGTCTGCCTATCGCGCCGAATGGGATGCATTCGTTAGGTCAGTAAATTCTGGATCAGGGGTGCCTGTAACTCTGGACGACGGTGTCGCCGCGCTTGCTATGGCCGAGGCCGCAACCCGTTCTGCGCAGTCCGGACAGTCGATGGTTTTGGCCAAAGTTTTGAAACCGGTTGCAAAATGATCGGATATGCGGAAACTTGGGGCAGCTTCGCCCCGGATCGGGGCGAAGAAGATTCGGTTTAATCGGAAGATTGGGGCCAAGACCCCAACACACTGTTCAAACGGGAGGAGAAACCATATGAATAATTTCTTTAAAGGCGCACTGGCAGCTGGTGCACTGGCGATGGCCACGCCTGCATTCGCGCAGGAGATCGTCGTTGTGTCTCATGGTCAGGCCAATGACGCCTTCTGGAACGTCGTGAAAAACGGCGTTGAGCAAGCGGGCAAGGATGTCGGCGTGAACGTGGAATACCGCGCACCCGAGACCTTTGACATGGTTGCGATGTCACAGCTGATCGACGCCGCCGTGAACCAGGAACCGGACGGGTTGATTGTCTCGATCCCGGATGCCGATGCGCTTGGCCCGTCAATCGAACGTGCTGTTGCTGCCGGAATTCCAGTGATCTCGATCAACTCGGGTTCGGACGTGTCCAAACAGCTGGGCGCATTGCTGCATGTCGGTCAGGACGAGTTTGATGCGGGCAAGGCCGCAGGCGAAAAGCTGGCTTCGATGGGTGGCGCGAATGCGATCTGTGTGAACCACGAAGTCGGAAACGTGGCGCTTGACCTGCGTTGCGCCGGTTTTGCCGAAGGCTTTGGTGGCAGCGTAGAAGTTCTGCCGACCTCGAACGATCCTTCAGAAATCGAAGCGAAGGTCTCGGCCGCTCTGGCCGCGAATGACGCTGTCGACACAGTCATGGCGCTGGGTGCAAGTTCGGCTGGTGAACCCACGGTAGCGGCTGTGAAAGCATCGGGCCGTGATGTGAACGTGGCCTCGTTCGACCTGTCTGCGAACTTCCTGCAGTCCATCGCCGATGGAGATGCGGCATTTGCCATTGACCAGCAGCAGTATCTGCAGGGCTATCTGTCTGTGAACTTCATGGGCCTGCATGCCAAATACGGTCTGATGCCAGGTGGCAACGTGCCATCGGGTCCGAACCTGATCACACAGGACAAGGCAGCCCAGGTTATCGACCTATCGGCACAGGGTATCCGCTGATCCGTTTGGGACAGTGAAAAACAGAAACGGCGCCAGGTGCGCCGTTTCAACCGAATTGGGAGGGAAACATGAGTGAGTCAGCGCCCGTCACTACGGACGAACGCGTAAAGAAAGAACCGTTTCTGACCAAGCTGATGAAACGTCCAGAGCTTGGTGCCATGGCCGGTGTGGTCCTGGTGGTCATTTTCTTCGCGCTCACGGCAGACGATTCCATGTTCACGCTGGCTGGAGTTATGAACTTCATGACGCCTGCGGCACAGCTGGGTATCCTGGCTATCGGAGCGGCGCTGCTGATGATCGGGGGTGAGTTTGACCTGTCGATCGGTTCGATGGTTGCCTTTGCAGGCTTGTTCTTTGGTGTCTGCGTGGTGACTTGGCAGTTACCTCTGATCATTGCGATCCCGATGACATTTGTTTTTGCGGCCTTTGTTGGGGCGGTGAACGGCAATATCGTCATACGGTCGGGCCTACCTTCTTTTATTGTAACTCTGGCTTTCCTTTTCATTCTGCGCGGTCTCTCACTGGTGGGTCTCAAAGCAGCCACTGGGGGGTCAACCCAGCTGCGTGGCGTGCGCGACGTAGTCGAAAACGACTGGCTGGCCCCGTTCTTCTCGGGCGAAGCTTTTGCCGGTTTGTTTGCCTGGCTGGCTGCAAACGGATTGATCGACACATTCAAAAACGGGGCGCCGAAAGTACCGGGCATTCCGGTCGAGATTTTGTGGTTTATCGTTCTGGCCCTAGCGGCGACCTATGTTTTGCTGCGGACCCCAGCTGGAAACTGGATTTTTGCCGCCGGTGGCGACAGTAATGCGGCGTCGAATTCTGGTGTGCCGGTGAGCCGTATCAAAGTGTCTTTGTTCATGCTAACCGCCTGCTGTGCGGCGCTGGTCGCAATCATCACCGTGATCGACGCGGGATCGACCGATGCGCGCCGTGGCTTCCAGAAAGAGTTTGAGGCCATCATTGCGGCGGTGATCGGAGGTTGTCTGCTGACCGGTGGCTATGGATCGGCCATCGGGGCGTTCTTTGGCGCGATCATCTTTGGCATGGTGGTCATCGGGCTGACTTACACGGATTTCGATCAGGACTGGTTCCAGGTGTTCCTGGGCGCAATGCTTCTGATCGCGGTATTGTTCAACAACGCCATCCGCAAACGCGTAACCGGGGAGCGCTGATATGACTGAAGACAGCAAGTTCCATCACGGGGATGCGGTAAAGGATGTTGCGCCGATCGTGCAAATGAAGAATATCGAAAAGCACTTTGGTAACATTATTGCCCTGGCAGGCGTCAGCTTTGACGTCAGGCCTGGCGAATGCCACTGCCTGCTGGGCGACAACGGTGCCGGAAAGTCGACCTTCATCAAGACCATGTCCGGAGTTCACAAACCCACCAAGGGCGAGATCTTTTTCGAAGGCAAACCGCTGCAATTTGACACGCCACGCGATGCGATGGAGGCGGGCATTGCGACCGTGTTTCAGGATCTGGCGATGATCCCGCTGATGAGTGTGACGCGGAATTTCTTCATGGGTCGCGAACCGACCAAGGGCAAGGGATTGCTGAAACGGTTCGATATCGACCAGGCCAATGAGGTCTGTATGGCCGAGATGCGCAAGATGGGTATCAATCTGCGCGGGCCGGATCAGGCCGTTGGAACCCTGTCAGGGGGCGAGCGTCAGACGGTTGCCATTGCCCGGGCGGTTTACTTCGGGGCCAAGGTTTTGATCCTTGATGAGCCGACCTCGGCACTTGGGGTACGTCAGACATCGAATGTTTTGGCAACCATCGACAAGGTGCGCAATCAGGGCGTGGGTGTGGTGTTCATCAGCCATAACGTGCGCCATGCGCTGGCCGTAGGTGATCGCTTTACCGTGCTCAATCGCGGCAAGACTCTGGGCACGGCCACACGTGGAGAGATCACACCCGAGGAATTGCAGGACCTGATGGCGGGCGGTCAGGAAATGGCCCAGCTGGAAGGCTCTTTGGGCGGAACGGTTTAACCGTTCCCCCGTCTGGGCCACAGGCCCGCTAATTTCGAAATTGCAGGAATGGCCGAGATGGCCTTGTGTTGAAAGGTATCACTATGGGCAACACAGTCCGACTGACCGCAGCGCAAGCTTTGGTGCGCTATCTGGGCGCGCAGATGAACGAAGCGGGTGAACCCTTTATCGCCGGTGTCTGGGCCATCTTTGGCCATGGCAATGTGGCCGGGCTGGGCGAAGCGCTGCACGGCGCGAAAGACAGCCTGCCAACCTATCGCGGGCAAAATGAACAGACAATGGCACATTGCGCGATTGCCTATGCCAAGCAGATGCGGCGGACGCGGGCGATGGCGGTGACCTCATCCATTGGACCGGGGGCCACCAATATGGTCACTGCGGCGGCGTTGGCGCATGTGAATAGGTTGCCGGTTCTGATTATCCCCGGCGATGTGTTTGCCACCCGCGGGCCTGACCCTGTGTTGCAACAGATCGAAAGCTTTGGTGATGGTACGGTTAGTGCCAATGACTGTTTTCGCCCGGTCAGCCGGTACTATGATCGCATCTCGCGGCCTGAACATCTGTTGACAGCCTTGCCCCGCGCCTTTCGCACCATGACCGACCCGGCCGATTGCGGGCCTGTGACGTTGGCCTTTTGCCAGGATGTTCAGGCCGAAGCCTATGACTATCCCGAGAGTTTCTTCGAGCCGAGGGTCTGGTATCAGCGCCGCATTCGCCCGGATGAGGCGGAGTTGGCCCGTGCGGTGGCTGCGATCAGATCAGCCAAACGTCCCGTTATCGTTTCCGGAGGTGGCGTGCATTACTCCGGAGCGACGGATGTGCTGCAGAGCTTTGTGGAATCCCACAATATCCCGATCACCGAGACGCAGGCCGGGAAATCGGCGCTGGCCTGGGATCATCCGTTGAACCTTGGCCCGGTTGGTGTAACCGGTGGTGAACCGGCCAACGCCACCTGCGCCGAGGCCGATCTGGTGCTTGCTGTTGGGACGCGGTTGCAGGACTTTACCACCGGGTCCTGGGGGCTGTTTTCCAATCCGAACCGCGAGATGATCTGCCTGAACACAGCCGCCTATGACGCCGAAAAACACGGCGCAATGCCGCTGCAAAGCGATGCGCGTGTCGGGTTAGAGGAACTTGGCGAAGCCTTGCACGGCTACCGGGCCGACCCGGTGGCGGACACGCTGAAGGCAGATTGGTTTGGCAAGGTGGATGCACTGACCGACGCGCCCGGTGACGGAAACGCGTTGCCTACGGATATGCAGGTGGTGGGTGCGGTGCAACGCGCCTCGGACAATAACACGGTAGTCATGTGCGCCGCGGGCACGATGCCGGGTGAGCTGCACAAGCTGTGGAAAGCGCCCCGCCCCGGTGCCTATCACATGGAATACGGGTTCAGTTGCATGGGCTATGAAATCGCCGGTGCAATGGGCATCAAGATGGCCCAGCCTGATCGCGACGTCATCTGCTTTACCGGTGACGGCACCTATATGATGGCGAATTCCGAAATGGCGACGGCGGCGATGATGGGGGTCTCTTTCGCAGTGGTGATCACCGACAATCGGGGCTTTGGCTGCATCAACCGTCTGCAAATGGGCACTGGCGGGGCCGAGTTTAACAATTTGCTGGATCACGCGGTGCACGAAACGCCCTCGGCCATAGACTTCGCTGCGCACGCGGCGGCGATGGGGGCGACTTCGGTCAAGGTGGGCTCGATCGTTGAGCTGGAGCAGGCATTGGCCAAACGTGGCGAGGTCACCGGCCCCTATGTGGTCGTCATAGACACCGATCCGTACCCGTCGACCGAATATGGCGGCACCTGGTGGGAAGTGGCCGTGCCCGAAGTCAGCATCCGCCCGGAAGTGAATGAAAAGCGCGCAGCCTATGAGGTTGCCATCAAGGAAAGAAACACGAAATGAGCGTGAAGATCGGCATCTCTCCGATTGCATGGCAGAATGATGATCTGCCGGACCTGACCGCGGCTTACACGATGGAACAGGCCCTGAAAGAGGCGCGCGAGATCGGCTATACCGGCGTTGAACGCGGTCAGCGGATGCCCGGCGATACCGAAGGTCTGCGCGCCTATCTCGACACCAATGATATCGTCCTGTGTGGCGGTTGGTGTTCTGGGGCTTCTCTGGTTAACGATTTTGCCACCGAGCGCGAGGCCGTGCGCGCGCAGGTCGAACAATTCGTAGCGCTCAACAGCCCGTGCATCGTCTATGCCGAATGTTCGAACACCGTGCAGGGGCAGATCGGGGTCGCGGTTAATGACCGGGTGAAACTGTCCCGGGATGAGGTGTTGGCCTATGCCGCCAAAATCACCGAGCTGGCCAAATGGATGGCTGATCAGGGCATGCCGATGGCCTATCACCACCACATGGGCACGATTATCGAAAGCGAAGAGGATGTGAACTGGTTGATGGAAGGGTCGGGCCCCGAGGTCGGCTTGTGCTTTGATACCGGCCACTTGCTGTTTGGTGGCGGCAACGTGATGGCGACCCTCAATCGGTGGGGTGACCGGGTGCATCACGTCCATTTCAAGGATATCCGTCCGGCGGTCGTACAGGATGTGCGCGAAAACAACCGCAGCTTCCTGGATGCTGTCGTCGCGGGAGCGTTCACTGTGCCTGGCGATGGTTGCATTGATTTTCAAGCCGTGGCGAATGCGTTGAAATCTATGGGTTATAGCGGCTGGATCGTGGTCGAGGCCGAACAGGACCCCGCCAAGGCCCCACCCCAAGAGTATTCCAAGATGGGCTACGACCACATTGTCGATGTCTGCGCTCAGGCAAGATTGGAGATCACCAACTAACAAACCGTCCCAAGGGGCAACACCAAGGCCATGAAGAAGGAGAAAATCATGGTAAGTCAAAGAATTGGATATGTCGGGTATTTTGACCGGGAATCCTGTGATCTGGACGAATTCAAGGTGTTGACCTCTCGGAAACTGACCTCGGACATGGTTCCGCAGGCCGCGATGATCGAAAAGAACGTCCCCGTCTATGACATGAATGCCCTGCGTCCCGCGCTGGAAGATACAGGGCAACGGCGCGCTTTGATGGCGGAATGGGGCCATGTGCTGAACCAATCCGCCGGGGTGATCGCGCTGAAAGGGGCCTATCAGGATCTGTCGGTGATCGACCGGGCGACCGAGGTTTTTCGGCAGATCATCGACGAGGAACGCCAAAGCGGCGAAGGCGAGGGTGATCATTTTGCCGCCTCGGGTGCGAATGACCGGATCTGGAATGCGCTGCAAAAGCACTGCCTGCGCGATCCGGAAGGTTTCTCAAAATACTTCGGCAACGCTGCTGTTGCCACCGCCTGCGAGGCATGGCTGGGGCCGAACTATCAGGTCACGGCTCAGGTCAATCAGGTCCGCCCCAGCGGCAAGGCACAGCAGGCGCATAGGGACTACCATCTGGGCTTTCAGACCGCTGAAAGCGCTGCCCGGTACCCTGTGCATGCACATCTGCTGACGGCGGCGCTGACCTTGCAGGGGGCAGTGGCACATTGTGACATGCCGGTGGAAAGCGGGCCCACCAAACTGTTGCCGTTTTCACAGCTATATCCAGCCGGATATATTGGCTTTCACGACCCCGCGCACAGGGACCACTTTGAGAAGAGCTATCTTCAGGTGCCGTTGAACAAAGGCGACGCGGTATTCTTCAACCCCGCGCTGTTCCACTCGGCCGGCGAGAACCGCAGCACGGATATCGACCGTATGGCGAACTTGTTGCAGATCTCATCCGCTTTTGGTCGTGCGATGGAGGCCATCGACCGCCGGTCCATGGCGCAGGCCGTGCTGCCGTCACTGGTGGCCCTGAAGCAAAGCGGCGAGCTGACTGGCTCCGAGCTGGACGCGGCCATCGCGGCGACGGCCGAAGGCTATCCGTTTCCGACAAATCTGGATACAGATCCCCCGATTGGTGGTAATGCTCCGGAAAGCCAGGCGGATATCTTGCTGCGTGCGGTCGCCGAAGAATGGACGCCAGAGCAACTGACCTCGGCACTTTCGGCGTTGAAGACCCGACAATCCGCCTGACCTTACGAACCGGGCCGTCGTGCCCAGAAAGGAGGCCCCAATGGCCAACCTGCTCAGGAAACCACGCGGCCCCGATGGCAAGGTGCATGACATCACCCCTGCCTCTGCGGGATGGCGCTATGTCGGGTTCGGTCTTTACCAACTACGCGCAGGTGACAAGGCGACCGAAGAAACCGGTGACAATGAGGTCATCTTGGTCATGGTCGAGGGCAAGGCGCATATCACCGGGGCCGGGCAGGATTGGGGTGTGCTGGGTGACCGCATGGATGTCTTTGAAAAGACGCCGCCGCATTGTCTGTACCTGCCCAACGGAACCGATTGGCAGGCTGTGGCGGAAACCGATTGTGTTGTGGCCGTGTGTTCGGCCCCCGGCAAAGGTGGCCATCCGGCGCGACGGATCGGGCCGGGTGGCATCACACTGACCGAACGCGGGAAGGGTGTGAATACCCGCTATATCAACAATATCGCGATGGAGGCCGAAGACGTCGCTGACAGCCTGCTGGTGACCGAGGTCTTCACGCCCAACGGCCACTGGTCCTCCTACCCCAGCCATCGCCATGATGAAGATGACTTTCCTCGCATAACCTATCTGGAAGAGACCTATTACCACCGTCTGAACCCCTCGAACGGGTTCGGCATTCAGCGGGTCTATACCGATGATGGCGATCTGGACGAGGCTATGGCTGTATCTGATGGCGATGTCGTGATCGTCCCGCGCGGGCATCATCCCTGCGGTGCGCCCTATGGGTTTGAGATGTACTACCTGAACGTCATGGCCGGCCCATTGCGGAAATGGCGCTTTGTAGCCGCCCCCGAAGTAGAATGGATCATGGAGCGTGACGCATGAGCGCGAATTTTGCGAATTACCCCGGTCTTGCGGGAAGAACAGTTTTTATCACCGGCGGGGCCGGTGGGATCGGCGCCGAAACGGTTCGCGCCTTTGCCGCCCAGGGGGCCAGGGTCGGGTTTGTGGATCTGAACGCAGATGCGGGCCAAGCGCTGCTGGCGGAGCTGGACGGGCAGCATGCCTTTGCCCAATGCGATTTGCGCGACATAGATGCGCTGCAAGAGGCATTCGGGCGGCTGGTCGCCGCGCTGGGCGAAGCGGATATTCTGGTTAACAACGCCGCACATGACGAACGCCACGACTGGCGCGAAGTGACGCCGGGATATTGGGATGACCGAATGGCCACCAATATCCGCCATATGTTCTTTGCCATCCAATCGGTTGCCCCAGGCATGATTGCCAAGGGCAAGGGGGCCATCATCAATCTGGGATCGAATTCCTGGTGGGAATGCGGGGCAGGATTCCCGGCCTATGCCACCGCCAAATCTGCCGTTCATGGCCTGACCCGTACCATGGCGCGCGAGTTGGGCGACCATCGCATCAGGGTGAACACGGTAGTTCCGGGCTGGATCATGACGGAGAGGCAAAAAGAGTTATGGGTGACACCCGAGGCGCTGGCCAAGCAGGTGGATCGTCAATGTCTGCCGGACCCGATTGAGCCGGTCTATGTGGCGCGCATGGTCCTGTTTCTGGCCTCGGACGACGCGGCCATGTGCAGCGCGGGGAACTTCATGGTCGAAGGCGGCTCGATCTGAGGTGATGCCGCTTGGCGATGCGCTTCCGGTCGACTGGTAACTTGACGCCCTAATGCTGCGGCGGGGCGCCAAAGGCACGGATCACGGTGCGGGCAGCTGCCTCAACCGGGTCGTGCGTTTCCTTCAGGATCGTGACGCGGTCAAACCGTTCAGGATCACGATTGACGGCTTCACGCATGGCATTTCCGAATGCCATACGCAGCTCGGTTCCTATGTTGAACTTGCAGATCGAGGTCTCGCGCGCCAGCTTCATACGCTGCTCTACCGGCACACCGGACCCGCCATGAATGACCAAAGGCACTTCGGTCACGGCATCGATTTCGGCGATACGCGCCTCATCCAGGCCACCTTCTTTGTTTTGCTGCAAGTGAACATTGCCAACCGAAATCGCCATCGCGTCGACGCCGCTTTCGCGTGCAAACTTCGCGGCTTCCTCGGGGTCGGTACCATTTGAGCCTTCGCCGCCGGAATACCCCACAAAGCCGATCTCTCCCTCGCATGAAATCCCTGCCGCATGGGCCATTTCGGCAATGGCCGCGGTCTCATCGATGTTTTGCTGCAATGGCTTACGCGACCCGTCGAACATCAGCGAGGTAAAGCCGCTGTCCAACGCGATTTTGCAGTCCTCGAAGGTGTACCCATGGTCCAGGTGGGCGACGACGGGGACAGAGGCGTTTTCGGCCAGATAGCGGAACATCTTGCCCAGAACGGGCAGGGGGGTGTGCTCGCGGCAACTGGGTCCGGCCTGCAGAATCAGAGGCGCGTTTTCGGCTTCGGCTGCGGCCACATAGGCGCGCATATCCTCCCATCCTAACGTGACCAGGCCGCCCACGGCATAGCCTTGTTCATAAGCCGGTTGCAGAACGTCTTTCAGTGTGGCGAGGGTCATTTGAATTTTGCAATCATGTCTTTGATGCCCGGTATGGTTTCGATCTGATAGGCATGGGTGGGTTGGAAATACTGGACTAGCGAGCGTTGGGTCAGGCCGCCGAGGATCGTGAAATAATACATCTCATACCCCGGCAGGACGCAGCAGGGGTGATAACCCTTGTCGATACAGACGGTCGATCCGTCCATGATATGATAGGCGTCGCCCGGTTCGTTATCCTCGCGCTGCAGCATCTGTAGGCCAGAGCCCCAGTTGGGTTTGAAACGGAAATTATAGGTCTCGTCATGGCGGGTCTCATCCGGCAGGCGGTTGGTATCGTGTTTGTGGCTGGGAAATCCCGACCATCCCCCCTGACCCACGGTGAACAACTCACTCACCAGCAGACGGCCCACCTTGTCATGCTGTTTCTGGCCCAGGATGTGCTTGATCTTGCGGTGGGTTTTGGTGTCGTCGCTGCCGTACTGCACCAGATCGTGCTGGCGGACATCGAACGGGTCCAGCACCTTGTCGTATCTGGCGCCCGCGATGAAGACTTCGGTGTGGTCCGAGGCGCAGACGATCTGCACCTTGGCGCCAACGGGTGCATAAACGCCCTCTGGCTCTCCATCCCAGACATCCTCTCCTCGGTTGCCCAGCTTGGCAAATTGCACGCCTTCGACATCCACATCGACCGTACCTGTGGCCGGGACGATGCAGGTCTCATACCCCGGCACTTGATATTCGAACGCCTCGCCCTGTTTCAGTTTGACGATGTTGAAATAGTTCAGGGGCACCATTGGGTCATCGGCATCCACGATGGGTTTGTTCTGGTTCTCATAGGGGGCGATATGCATTGGGATCTCCTATGCCGTGGGGCCGGGATGGGTGGCCAGAAACGTGTCTAGCTGTTCGGTAGTCGGCATAGCGGGCGCACAGCCGGGTTGAGACACGACGATCGAGGCGCAGGCCGAACCGCGCATCACCGCGTCCTTCAGCGAGTACCCCGCTGCAACCGAGGCCAGTAACCCGGCCATGAAACTGTCACCTGCGCCATTCGGCTTGACGGCAGTCACCGGATAGATGCCTGTCTGAAATTCCTGCCCGTCCATCAGCGTGATGGCGCCTTTTTCACCCATTTTATAGATCACCACGCGGCCTGGTTTGGCCGCCAGTTCCTGCGCCTTGGCAAACCCTTTGTTTATCCCGCCCGCCATGAAACCGAATTCTTCGTCATTGCCTACGATCAGATCACTGGCGTCACCGGCGCGGGACAGGACCTCGGACGCGACTTCGGGTGAGGGCCAACTGTAAGGGCGATAGTCTATGTCAAATATTACGGGCACACCGGCCTTGCGGGCCGTATCGATGGCCCGGAATGTGGCGCTGCGCGAAGGCTCGGCCGCAAAGACGGTTCCGGCCGAGATCACAGCAGAGAAGGAGCTGAAATCGACCTGGTCCATATCCTCTTCGGTGACTTGGAAATCGACTGCGCCATTGCGGTATATGACATTCTGGAAATCTTCTGTCCGGCTTTCGTAGATTGCCAGCGACATGCGGTATTCGCCCCTTACAACCCGTATGTTGGACGTATCGACGCCGTAATGCGCCAGCCGGTTCAGGCAGAACCGCGCGACCGCGTCGTCAGATACCGAGGTGATCAGCGACGCTTGACTGCCAAGCTTGACCAGACCCACACATATATTTGCCGATGAACCGCCCAGATCGGCCCGGAACGCGTCGGCATCCTCACTTTTCTCGCCGATGGGATCGGCAAACAGGTCCATGCCCGCACGACCCAAGACGCCAAAGCGGTTTCCTTTGATACCGTCCATCAAAGCGGTCACGTCATTTCCTCCGGCGAAAAGGGTCGGCAAGGTGTGTTGATCCTTGCGTTGAATCGATTCACACGATACTGATTTTGCAACCGGTTGCAAATGATATGTGCGAGGCCGCGGCAGATGCCTGAAATTGGAATTGGAATTGTTGGCGGCGGCTATATGGGCAAGGCCCACTCCGTCGCGATGTCAGCGGTAGGTGCGGTGTTCGACACCGCGCTGCGCCCGCGGCTTGAGGTGATCTGTGCCTCGACATCTGCAAGCGCGGAAGTCTATCGCGCCGCCTACGGGTTCCAGCGCGCCACCGATGACTGGCGCATGCTGGTCGAGGATCCAAAGGTCGAGGCCATTGTGATCGCCTCACCTCAATCGACACACCGTCAAATCGCTGAGGCGGCGTTTGCCCTTGGTAAACCGGTGCTGTGCGAAAAACCCTTGGGGGCGTCCTTGGACGACAGCCGCGCGATGGTGTCGGCAGCCGAGGCCACAGGTGCAATCAACATGGTCGGGTTCAACTATATCCGTACGCCCGCTAGCCAATATGCGCGTCAGCTTATTGCTGAAGGGGAAATCGGTCAGGTCACATGGTTCCGTGGCGAACATACCGAGGATTTCTATGCCGACCCCGAGGCCCCAGCAACCTGGCGCACAACGGGAATGGCCAATGGAACCATCGGCGATCTTGCTCCGCATATGGTGAATGGTGCGTTGGCGCTGATCGGGCCGATCACTCAGGTTATGGCCGATGTGGAGACGGTGCACCGGCATCGCCCCGGCGGCGAAGTTACCAATGATGATCACGCGCAGATGATGTGCCGTTTTGAAAGCGGGGTCATGGGCAACCTCTATTTCAGCCGTGTCGCAACGGGTCGCAAGATGGGCTACGCCTATGAAGTCTCGGGTACCAAAGGTGCGATCCGGTTCGATCAGGAGGACCAGAATGCCTTGTGGCTGTATCGCCGCGAAGGTCCCGAAGCTGCACGCGGTTTTACCAAGATCCTGACAGGCCCTGCGCACCCGGATTACGAACCTTTTTGCCAGGGTCCGGGGCACGGCACAGGATATCAGGATCAGATCATTATCGAGGCCAAGGATTTCCTGCAGGCCATCCATTCTGGGCAGAATATCTGGCCCACCTTCCGCGATGGGCACGAGGTGAACCGCGTTCTGGCGGCTGCATTGGCATCGTCAGACGGGCGGCAATGGACAGATATCAGCGATTTCTGAAAGCTCACCACCCAATTTCCAAAGAGAGACTAAGACCATGACTAAGCTGAAATGGGGCATGATCGGTGGCGGTGAAGGCAGCCAGATTGGCCCTGCGCACCGCCTTGGCGCACAGGCCGATGGGCTGTTTGAGTTCGCTGCCGGAGCGTTGGACCACCGCCCCGACGTGGGACGTGAATATGCACAGCGTTTGGGCGTTGCAACTGATCGCGCCTATGGCAACTGGCAAGAGATGCTAGCCGGTGAAAAAGACCGTAGCGACCGCATCGATCTGGTTACCATCGCGACACCGAACTCGACCCATTTTGAAATTGCCAAGGCCTATCTCGAGGCGGGTTTTAACGTTCTGTGCGAAAAGCCGATGACGATGACCGTGGACGAAGGCGAAGAGATCGTGCGCATCGCCGAAGCATCGGGCAAGCTATGCGCCGTGAATTATTGCTATTCGGCTTATCCGATGGTGCGCCAGGCACGTGCAATGGTGAGGGTCGGGGATATCGGCAAGGTGCGTCTGGTCGTGACGAATTTCAGCCACGGCCACCACGGGGATGCCACTGACGCCGACAATCCACGCGTGCGCTGGCGGTATGATCCGGCGATGGCCGGTGTCTCGGGGCAGTTCGCGGATTGCGGTATACACGCGCTGCATATGGCCAGCTTCATTTGCGATGATGAGGTCACGTCGCTGTCCGCCGACATGGCCTCGACCATCTCAAGCCGCGTGCTGGAGGATGATGCCATGGTCAACTTCCGGACAGAGCGTGGCACCGTCGGGCGCTTGTGGACTTCGTCCGTTGCGATCGGGCGCCAACATGGGTTCGACATTCAGGTCTTCGGTGAAACCGGCGGTCTGCGCTGGACCTCGGAACAGCCCAACCAGTTGCTCTATACACCGGTCGGCGGCCGCACACAGATCATTGAAAAGGGCGAAGGTGGCTTGTACGAGGACGCCCAGCGCCTGTCGCGGGTGGCCATCGCACATCCTGAAGGGTTTCCCTTGGCTGTGGCCAACATCTATTGCGATCTGGCCGATGCCATTCGTGGCGAAACCCGCGACGGGTTGCCAGGCGCAGCGGATGGGGTGCGGTCTATCGCAGCGGTCCATGCTGCCGTTGCGTCGGGCAATGAAGACGGAGCCTGGAAGGATGCGCGCCCCCCTATGTTCCGCTGACTAGGTGCGGGGGCGCAGCGTGCCCCTTTCGACTACGCGGCAGGGGAAAATGCGGGCCTCGGGATAACGCTCGGGGTCTTTCAGCATCTCTTCCACCAGATCCACAGACGAGGTGATGATTTGCTTGATCGGTTGGTGGATGGTTGTCAGATTTACGCTTTCCCAACGCGACATCTCCATGTCATTCAAGCCGATGATCCCGATATCCTTGCCCGGTTTCAGCCCGTGATCCGACAGGGCGGACAGCGCACCGACGGACAGAATGTCATCGCCGCAGAAATAGCTTTCGGCTGGTTGACCCTTTAGCAAATCCAGCATTTCCGCGCGCCCCGCCTCAAATGAATAGGCCCCGGCGAAAGAGTATGTGACCTCAAGATCAGGGTGCTTTTCGGCCTCTTCCATAAAGCCCTGATATCGATCCATGGCCGAGGTCGCATCTTTTGGCCCGCCGAGATATCCAACGCGCCGATAACCCCGCGCCTTTAGCTCGCGGGCTGCCATGCGACCACATTCGACATTGTCGATCCCGACGACATGTACCTCTGGTGAGGTCGCCGAGCGCCCGAACGTATGCACAACCGGAACACCGGCATCGTGAAACGCCTTGGCGAAACTTGGCGGCAGGGTCGAAGAGGCCACGATGGCAGCGTCAACAGAATACTGGCGCAGCATCCGAACGGAATTGGCAGGCTCGGTCTCATCGGTCAGGTTCACGATCAGGGGGCGCAGACCGCGTTCCTGCAAAGCGCGCGTGAACTGATCGAAGACTTCAAGGAAAATCGGGTTGTGAAAGTTGTTCGAGATCAGCCCGATCAGCTTTGTCCGTCCCGTGGTCAGGGACGAGGCCAGGGCGTTCGGGCTGTAGCCCAGTTCAGCAGCCGCCTTTTCCACCTTGCTTCGGGTTTTTGCCGAAACCGAGGCACCCTCGGTAAAGGTGCGCGACACGGCAGAGCGCGACACCCCGGCCAGAGCTGCGACGTCTTTTAGGGTGACGCTCATGTTTCGTACCTGCAGAAGAAAGGTGGGATGACAGACATTTTCATGTCGTGATACTAAGCCAGTTAGTCTGGTGGCTGCAATCGGTTGCAAATGATTGCTCGTTTGACGCGGGGCCCGGTTTATTGACCCCGAGCAGCTTCTCACCAATCGATTCTTTCTGACGGGAGATCAGGTAAATCTGCTGCCGCGCACCGTAAATCGGTCCGCGATTTGACACATTTCCGCCCAAAATGATCGAAAATTCGCCCTAAGCGGGAATTTCTTTTCGTTTGTGGGGAGGTTTCGGCACCGCCTCATCAGTAACGATTTAGTTAACGGGGGTGTGTTCCTCGTGTCAGTGCGGGATTTCGCACTTTGGTAAAACAGTCTGGAGTTCAAGTAATGTTGAATGGAATTCGCAAAGTATTTCTGAAGCTACGCAAAGACGAGCGCGGCGCGACCCTTGTTGAATATGGCATCGCGCTGTTTGTTGCGATTGTCGTCGGCGGGACAATTCTAACCAATTTGGCTGCCACGACCAGTAGCAACTTTAGTGATGCAAACTCGTCAGCCAAGCGGACAACAACCCCTTAAACGGCGGGCCGATTTTTCTAGCATTAAAAATCTGACTTCCCACTCGCAAGCGTGGGGCGTCAGTTTCCTACCAGACCACCTTTGATTTGCATAAGCGGTCTGTTTGGCCAGTCAGGCCCAATTAAGTAATTATCCTGAGTTTTCCCGGGAATTGGAGGATACCATGCGTATTAAATCATTTTTGATGACTTTCCTGGGAATAGGTTTGGCGGGTGGCGCAGTCATTCTGGCACAGGATCAGATCCGACGGAATCAGTCAGCGGGTGAACCAACCATAGTTCGTGTTGTGGCCGTGGCCGAAGATATCGCGTTCGGAACGCCGATCGAAGGGCACAAGCTGACGACCATTGATTGGCCTACTGCATCTGTGCCTGCAGGTGTTTTTACAAGCTTTGATGATGTCCTGCCCGCCGCAGGCATAGAACCTCGCCGGGCCAAGCGCGCTTTGGCGCAGGGCGAAATTCTTTTGACCTCGAAAGTTTCCGATTTTGGTGAGAAAGTGACAATCGTTCAGACGATTGGCGAGAATAACCGCGCGATGGCGATCAATGTCGACGCGCAGACAGGGGTAGGCGGATTTGTTACGCCTGGCGACTTTGTCGACATTGTTCTGACCCGCGGCACCAATGATACACTGCGTGCAGTGACGATCCTGCAGAATATCCGGGTCATCGGCGTGGACCAAACCGCGGATGAAGAGCTTGACCAACCCGGCATTGCCCGCACGGTTACGATCGAGGTCACCCCGGATGAAGGTCAGAAGTTGGCTCTGGCGCAGAAGGCCGGGCAGCTCAGCCTGTCTCTGCGGTCTCTGCAAACAGAAGAGGATAAGCCGCTGGAAGCGGTTCGCCTCAGCGACATCCTCCTTGAAAAATCACCGCTAGAAGAGGGCACGCCCAGGCCGATTGTGAAAGTTCGCCGTGGGGCAACCGACGTTCAGGAAATTCAGGTCTTTGGGAACACCAGTGCAACAACTGAGCCGGTGAACTGAGGTCAGGTTGGTCTTTCGAGGGAGGTTGATATGACTTCGCTACGCAAAATCAGGGACAAAGAAGACGGCACAATTCTGGTTTTCGTCGGCATGTTCATGGTCGTCATGATCGGAATGGCTGCACTGACTTTTGATCTGGGGCGTATCGCCTCTACCCAAACTGACATGCAAGCCTATACCGACCACGTGGCGCTTGCCGCCGCAGGAGAGCTGGATGGCAATGCTGACGCCATTACACGTGCAACAGCTGCGGCATCCGGCATGATCGACGACGAACAGTTTTTCGCGGATGGCAGCCAAAGCCTTGGAACTTCGGCGGATTTTTCGCTTCGCTTTCTGACCGGATTGCCGACTCCGGCGGCAGACCCAGACGATAACGACTCGGTTACGCCCTTTGTGACGACAGACCCGGCGCGTGCCGTCTTGGTCGAGGTGACCGCGACACCACGGACTGTTTTCCTGCCTTTTGGCCGATCGCTGGCCAGCTTGCTGGGTGTCGCCGGCCCGTCCGGAGAGGTGAATTCAGTCTCGATCGCTGGGTATTCAGCATACGCCTGTGACGTAACGCCGTTGATGTTCTGCATCCCGTCGGGCTGGACCTCCAGCGCCAATATCGGCGCTTCCATCAAATTGCGTACTGGCGGCAACAACTCGGCCTGGGGGCCGGGGAATTTCGGATTTCTGGATCCAACGGATATCGGGATCAATCCAAACGGGCCATGCGCCGGTCTAACCGGCTCAAAGCTGTATATCTGCCTCATTGCTGCGAATGGGAACCTGACTAAATGCGTGTCTCAGCGCGGTGTCGACACCGAACCCGGTCAGCGTAACGGGATTGGCAGCGCGATCTACAATTCGCGGTTCGATATGTTCCAGGCGACCATGAACCAACTGAAGAACGATCCAGACTATGCGCCGGGTCCAAATGTGATTTCAGGCTGGGACCATTCTGGCGGGGGCTGTGTGAAAAACAACCCGGACCCGTCGACCAATACTATTCCCATGCCGCCGGATGATTGCTTTGACCCGGTGAGTGGTCTTTGCAATGGCAGCCGTTTTGGCGATGGTAACTGGACGTCAGGGCAAGCGGCTTACAATCTTATGAATTATGGAGTTGGACCGGACGGTACGCTGACACCGCATGCGCAGGGTGCACCGACAGGAAACACCCGGTATCAGGTATATCTGGATGAGGTCAGCCGGGCCGGGTCAGGCGATATCGTCACCGGACGGGACGAGACCGGCCGCGCCCAATGTTCAGGCCAACCCAGCACCGATCCCGAGCGGCGTACGTTCATCGCCGCAGCGATTGACTGCACCGCGAATCCGGTTTCCGGGCGGGCCACCGATGTGCCGGTGAAAGAATTCGTAAAAGTCTTTCTGTTTCAGCCACTTGAAGAATCCACAGGCTCAGATTTCGACATCTTCGTCGAGGTGGTCAAACAGGTTGGCGGCGGAGTTGGTGGCAGTGCCGTTGATGGCATTTTCCGCGATGTCGTGAGGCTGTACCGATGAAGCCGCTGGGTCGCTTCCTCTCACGCTTTCAGCGCTGCGAGTCTGGCGCGCCGATGGTCGAGTTCGCCATGGTTCTGCCGGTTATCTTGCTGTTCTTTGTTGTGATCATCGAGGGCAGCCGGATCACCTGGATACATCAGGCGACATCTGCCGGCGTACGGGATGCGTCACGCATGATCGCTCGCATCGCACCGCTGGATCTATGCAGCGCGGGCGGCGTCGCAAGCTATGATGCAATGGCCACAGATATTGTCGCCAACCGACTGGGCGGTGGGGCGCATTTGCCGGTCGGAACAACGCTGGTGGATGTAACCCCGACCTGCATATCGCGGTCTGGCAGCTATCGTATTGACCCGACCTCAGTGGTCGAAGTGACCGCGAAAATCCAGATTGATTTTATCCTGGGCAATGTTCTGGGCCTGTTCGGCGGGGCTGTTAGCACGCTTGACACGGTGATTTCGGATCAGAGCCGGGTGTTCGGCGTATGACCCGGTTGTCGCATATCCTGCGGACCTTCCGGAGTCAGGAGCGTGGCGCTGCCCTGGTCGAATTGGGGATGGTCATTCCACTGTTCCTGTTGCTGATGTTCGGCATTGTGGATTATGGCCGGTTGTTCTGGTCGACTACCATGGCGCAGAAGGCGATGCAAAAAGCATCCAGGCTGGCAACTCTTGGGCCTCCGCTTTGCGGCGCGTTGCCGACCGAGCACACGCTGGCAAGCGGCGCTCCTACAAGTACGAAATTTGGGGTGCTCTGCCGCAGTGGCAATGTCTGTGCCGTGCCTGCCCTGCCTGCGCCTTGCCCTTTGAATACCGCGACGGATTACGGCGCACGTGTCTGGAATGATATCCGCATGTTGCTGCCACCGGGAACGACTGCCGCCAACGTACAGATCGGATATTCGCATGACGCGCGCCTTGGATTTTTAGGGGGGCCATATACGCCGGTCGTTACCGCCGAACTTGTTAACGTAAACTTTAACTTCATGATGCCAATCGCCGGTCTGGCCGCTCTTGCGTCGAACGGCACAACACCTGCGTCAAATACCCCCAACAGTATTTCTCTTCCCGCGATGAGCACATCGGTTCCCGCCGAAGATCTGGCGGCCGGGGCGAGTGAGTAAGGAGAAACATAATGAGTGCCAAGCAGATTTCAGTATTGTTGATTTCACCGGACGAGCAGATTTACTCGGCCATCGAAGGCTCGTTGCGGGGGCAGGCGAACTGCCGGTTCACCGGTCGTCAGGACACCGTTGCGGGGGTAAACGGCTCTGCGATCTCGCTGACTGCAGAGCATGATGTTGTTCTGTTCGATGTGGATGAGAATTCCGGGGACCTACTGCAAACCGCACGGAAAATCTGTGATGCCCGTATGCCAAATGCGATCATCATTGCGTTGGCCCACGAGGATCTGCCCTTGGAAAAGGCGCGCCAGCTGAAAAAGCTTGGTGTCGACGACGTTCTTCCGAGAAAGTGGATCGACGAGGAAATTGTGCCGCAGGTGGACGCAATCCGGGCCCGCCGTCAGGCGCAGTTGCCGGCCGTGTGGGGCGGTCAGGCAACCCTGGGCAAAGTGATCGCCGTGGCGAAATCCCGTGGTGGGGTTGGATCGTCTATCGTCGCTGCCAATCTGGCCAACGAGCTACAGGCCAAGGAAGGGTTCTTCAAGAAGAAAGCCGCCAACGAAGTCGCGGTTGTCGATTTGGATTTTCAGTTCGGATCTATTGCCGCCCTGATGGATGTTGAGGAAAGTGACGCCATGTGGCGGATGGCGATGGATGAGAGCATTCCCGATGGCGCCTTTCTGGAACAGGCCATGACCAAGTCCCCCTGTGGGGTTGATGTTCTGGCTGCACCGTCGCGCTTTGGTCCCCTTAGTGCCATTAATGAAGAACAGATCTCGGCCATTTTGGACAGCCTTAAACGCAGCCATGATTATGTGATTATTGATCTGCCGCGAGCTCTGGTCGAGTGGATCACGCCGGTTTTGTCCCAAGCCGACCGGCTGCTTTTGGTAACGGATGTCGCAGTGCCTTCGATCCGGTCAGCGCGGAAATTGATGGATTTCTATCACGCCGAAAACCCGGCCTTGGAAATTCAGCTGGTTGCGAGCCTGGAAAAGAAACCCCTGATCCCGGCCGCGCACCACCGCGCAGCGGCAAAGTTGTTGGAACAGGATTTCGCCCACTGGGTTCCCAAGGATGAGCGAACCGTTCGTGAATGCGTGGACCGGGGCGTACCTCTGCAAGAGGTCTCAAATCGGGCGCCTCTGACACGGGCCATCCGTCGCATCGCGCAGGAAACCACAGTTTCTCTGCCGCCACGCGTGGGCAAACAGTAAATCGAAGTCCGAAGATGTGAAGATTAGTTAAGTAAAAGGTAAAGCAGAATGTTTCGTGAATTTGACAGAACGGGTCGCACAACATCCCAATCCCCAAAAGTTGTGCCGTTGGACACGAAACAGCCGAACGGAAATGTTGCTGATATCGAGGTCAAGAACGCCGAGCGCCGTGCCATGGAGCGAGAGCGCGAGATGGACCGTATTGACCTCAAGGCCCGGATGCACAACTCGCTGCTTGATAAGCTGAATCTGGCTGTGATCGACAAGGTCGAAGAAGACACATTGCGGGGCGAAATCGGCAAACACGCAACTGATCTGTTGCGGTCCGAGGGCCGGGCCATGCGGTCCGAGGAAATCAAGCTTTTGGTCGAAGAACTGATGCACGAGGTGCTTGGGCTTGGGCCACTGGAGCCTTTACTGGCCGACCCTTCGATCAACGATATTCTGGTGAACGGTCACAAGCAGATTTTCGTCGAACGTTCAGGTATTCTGGAAAAAACCTCGGCGCGTTTTCGGGATGAACGCCATCTGCTGCGGATCATCGACAAGATTGTCAGCCGTGTTGGCCGTCGTATCGATGAACGCCAGCCCTGGGTGGATGCGCGGCTTGAGGATGGCAGCCGTGTAAACGCGATCATTCGGCCCTGCGCGCTGGACGGGCCAGCCTTGTCGATCCGTAAATTCGCGCGCGTACCGCTGACGATGGAGCGGTTGGTTAAGAACGATGCATTGAATGACAGTGCCGCGGCGTTGTTGCGCGGTCTGGTCGAGGCAAAGATGAATGTCCTGATTTCCGGAGGAACCGGATCAGGTAAAACGACGATGCTGAATGCCTTGTCTTCCTATATCGGCGGCAACGAACGGGTCGTGACCATCGAAGACGCTGCTGAACTGCAACTGCAGCAGGAACATGTTCTCCGCATGGAGACCCGCCCAGCCGGTTTGGACGGGACCGGCGCTGTGGCCCAGCGTGATCTTGTCCGCAATGCGCTGCGGATGCGCCCTGACCGTATTGTGGTCGGCGAGGTGCGCGGATCAGAGGCCTTCGACATGCTGCAGGCGATGAATACCGGCCATGACGGTTCGATGACGACCGTTCATGCCAACAGTCCACGCGATGCGCTGTCTCGAGTCGAGCAGATGGTACAGATGGGCGGGATGGAGCTGCCGCATTCGGCGATCCGGGCCACCATCGCTTCGGCCATCCACTTTGTGCTTCAGTTGAACCGACTGTCAGACGGGACGCGCCGGGTTACTTCGATCTCGGAAGTGACTGGAATGGAAGGCGATATCATCACCATGCAGGACATCTTTGTCTTCAAGCGTGAAGGCAAGGATGAAAACGGCAAGGTTCTGGGCCGGTTCATGCCTACGGGAATTCGGCCAAAATCCAGTGATGCACTGGCGGCTGCCGGGGTCGACCTGTCCACCGTCAAGTTCAACTAAGGAGGTCCGGGATGTTCGAGAAAATCAGGTCATATCTGGCCAATCTGAACATCAACAACCTGATCGGCCCGGAAATGGAAGTTGCCGGGTTCGATGTCAGGTTTGTTCTGGCGCTTGCGGTTTTCCTGGGTGCGCTGATTGCTTTTGAAGGGCTGCGTCAGTTTATGCGGCGTGGCGAAAACCGCGAAGAGGCGATCAACCGCCGGATTCAGATGCTGTCCGAGGGGAAGTCGGGTGAGGATGTCCTCAGCCTGTTGAAGCCGCAGGAAGCCAAGCCACTGTTGCGGAGTTTCCCGCTGGTGGGGGATTTGCCTCTGGCGTTGAAGGTATCGGGCCTGAACATGGTTCCCGAAATGTTTCTGGCCGGTTGTGGCGCAGCCTTTCTGATCTCGGCCATTGGTGGGTCTATGGTGGCTGATCCGTTGAAAGTGGTCCCCACCTGCGCCCTTGTTTTCCTGATTGCGCCACTGGTTGCGTTGGGGGTGACGTTGCGCAAGCGCAAAGCGGCGTTGATCAAGCAGTTGCCCGATGCGCTGGACCTGATGTCCCGTGGATTGAAGGTGGGGCACCCACTGAACACAACCTTACAAAGTGTCGCTGAAGAAATGCCTGACCCGATTGGAACAGAGTTTGGGCTGGTCGTTGATCAGGTCTCTTATGGCGAAGAACTGACAACTGCGATCAAAAGCATGGCTGACCGCATCGATGAAGAAGATATCCAATATCTAGCTGTTGCACTGATGATGCAGCACGGCACAGGTGGCGACCTGGCCGGCATCCTGCGCACGCTGGCTCGCGTGATCCGAGCGCGCATGTCATTGCGTCGCAAGGTCAAGGCCATCTCGGCCGAAGGCCGCATGACAGCATATATCCTGTCATCCATTCCCGTTGGCATTGCCGTGTTCATGACCATCATGACGCCGACATATTATGGCGATGTCGCGGACTCTCCGGCCTTTGTGCCAGTCATGAGCGTTATCGCCGTGACCATCGTCCTGAACGCGATTGTGATGTTCAAGCTTGTGAATTTCCGGATTTGAAGAGGCGTATTCGATGGAGTATTTGAGTTCGATTTTTGATAGCGAGTTATCAACGCAGATCCTGGTTTTGGGTTGTGTGCTGATAGGTGCGGTCGTAGCGTTTCTTGGTATCTCGTCCTCGCTTAGCGAACGGTCCACAGCCGCAGAGCGCATGGTGTCAAGCCGACCACGTCAGGCTTTGTCACGGGCAGTTCCTGAAAAAGTCGAGGGCGAAGCGCCGACAGGTTTGAGTGCGGCCCTGATACCCAGCGATGCCAGTGTACGTTTCGAAGTTGGGCAGGTGTTGGCGCGTTCCGGATTTCGCAGCAAAAACGCAATCGTGAATTTCTATCTTATCCGTTTGGGGCTGGCGACGTTCCTGCCGCTGGCCTTCCTCTTCCTGATGTCCTGGCAACCGGCAAACAACTTGGGTGCGCGGATCGCGGAATATACGTCCAGCCTAAACGCGTTCGAGATTATCCGGAATGTCGGCGTATTGTGCGGGATCGGGTATCTCATACCGCAGTTATGGATGGGCGCCCGGATCAAAGAGCGCAAGCGTCTGATGGAAAATGCGTTTCCGAACATGCTGGATCTGCTTCAGATCGGTATCGAGGCTGGCCTCGGTTTTGATCAGGCCTTACTGAAAGTGGCGGTCGAAATGCAGCTTGTCGCGCCGGAAATGTCCGAAGAGATGCTGATTGCGCTTTCCGAGATTCAGGCAGGGCGTGACCGAGATACCGCGCTGATGCGTATGGCGCGTCGAACAGGTATAGAGGAAATGAGCTCATTCGTAAGCGTTGTGCTGCAATCGACCCGGTTTGGTGTTCCCCTGGCTGCGGCTTTGAACACTTATGCCGAAGAAATGCGTGAACTGCGCGAGGTGCGGGCACAGGAAAAGGCCAACAAGTTGCCTGTCCAAATGTCGGCGGTTATGGCCAGTTTTATGCTGCCTGCAATCGCTGGGCTGATCCTGGCCCCGATCGTGATCCGTTATATGGATGCGTTTGGCCCCTAAAACGCTGACATGGTCAGAACCAAAGCGCAGTAGCCGACCAGATTGCAAGGATCACCCCGGATGATCCGATAGCGATTCCAAGAGGAAATTCGCGCGACTGGGCGGTCGACTTGATATGCGGGGAAGTTTGTCGGGCGAAGCGCCGAAACAGCGACATTCCGATCAGCCCCGCTGCCATGCAGCCTGCCAGTATTAGCAGATAGGTCGATACGACCGGGACCGGAATTGCGGCAAATACGATTGGCAATATCTTGGCGTCGCCGCCGCCAAGCCAACCCGCAGCAAACAGACCGAAACAAATCGCAAAACACGCTGCGGCCACAAGAAGGCGCAGCAGCAGTTGGTTCCAATCCGGAAACGGCGCGGTCACAAGCACGACTGCACCGCCCAGCAGGCAGTACAGGTTAGGGATGCGCATTTGGGTGAAATCCGTCCAGGCGATCATTACGAACAGCGGTGTGAATACCCACAATGTCAGCCAGGACTGCCAGTCCAGTTCAGGCATCAAGCACGTGCCTGGCCAGGTTTCCCAAAAAGGGCCTCGCGCTCTTCTACCGATACCAAGCGCCGGGCCAGCATGTGGAAGGTGTCCAGCGCCGTTTTTGAATAGATATGCTTGAGATGCGTGCGAACTGTCGCTGGTCCGATCTCAAGTTCGGCACCAATGGACTGGGGCGACAGCCCGCGTGAAACAAGAACGCAAACACGCCATTCGGCACGGGTCAGGCCCGTTGGGTTCTCGGTGCTGAGAATAGGTGCTTCACTGTATGATTTCCTGAGTGCGGTGACTGATTGCCGAGACAGTGATTCAGTGATCAGTCCGGCTCGGCGGGCCTGATAGGTCTCGGATAGTTGCGGAGCCACCTGTTCAATGGCTTCGCGGTAACCGGGTTCGGAACTCTGCCCGAAATGAAGTTCCAGAAAGTCGATTTCGCCGCCGTTATGGTCCAGGCATATGAACAGAATGTCATCCAGCTTGCGGTGCGACATCCAATCCAACAAAACTGCGGAGATATCACTGGGGTCTGCCCCGTCATCTCGCAGACTAAACACCGAGGCGCGTTTTGGTTTGTTCCGGAACGGGCCGAGGGCGTCGTTGGCGAAAGAATGAAACAATGGTCTTTGGAATTTTGGATCCCTTGTGTCAGCCCGTGCTGCAACACGATGGGCCCCCTTGTTCAGCCACACACGGCTGATGACAGCACAATCGGCGCCAAATGCTTTGACGATACCTTCAAGCGCGGCATCAAGAACGACGCCTGCCTGGCTCCAATGAATGAAATTAATGATGGCTCTGGCATGAAGCGCGTTTGGCAACCACGCAGCGCTCTGAGCATTCCCCCGGACCATAGATAACAACCTGTACTCGAACAAACATAAACGCGCATTTGCAATATAAGAGTGCGCAACCTCCTACCGATTCTTTACATTCCTATAGTTCTATATAATCGTCTAAAACTCATCTAAAAAATCATTAACCTAATTATGTACGATCAATTCGTCGCGTTTCAGTAAACAAACTGCACAAAATCCGCGGACTATTTCTTTGACCTATTCGCGGAATACGGGGCGAAGCGTAGTGGTTTATGCCTTTTTTGTAAGGTTATTGCGCTTGTTTGGTCGTCGGTTGGTCGGGCGGTTACCTGTATTCACCGATGCAGCCGTGGAGGGATTAACCGTTTTTCAATTTGTCACAATTCTTGATTTGCACGATGCTTCGGGTTTGAGAATCCAGGTTCAAACGGCTTGATCTGCAGGGGAAGTCAGCTCGTCCCGGTGACCATCTGAGCTGTATCATGCGGCCCGGGCTCTCCTTTAGATTTAGCAACAACTTCTTGTAGATTTAGCAACAACTTCTTGCTTGCCGAGCAGAGCGGCACTGCCTGCATGGTGATCACCGGAATGTTTTCAAATAATACCTTTTAATTTCAATTCTTAAGAAGCATAAGATGTTTGAAAATTTACAAAAATCCGCACCTAGGTGTTCATTTGTTTACATAACATAGCTGCTTTTTGAATAGGTTATTGAGAAATTTTCAGAACCCCCGCCATACTCGCGGTGCGTAAACCTGCGCAATCGTTTGCTGGAAGAGGAGCCAACAGACGTAAAACAGGGAACTGGGAGGAATGAATGACTAATAAATCTGTCACACGCCGCGGCGTGCTGAAGTCTGGTGCTGTTGCCGGTACCGGTCTGGCCCTACCTACGATTTTTACTGCATCGTCGGCTGCTGCATATACTAACGAACCTTCTGGGTCGTCTGTCACATTGGGTTTCAATGTTCCGCAGACCGGGCCTTATGCAGAAGAGGGTAATGATGAACTGCTGGCACAGCAGCTTGCAGTCGAGCATCTGAACGGTGAGGGCGATGGCGGTTGCCTGAACACCTTTACGTCCAAGGCCCTGAAAGGGAACGGGATTCTTGGTAAAAAGGTCGGGTTCGTAACCGGCGACACCCAGACCAAATCGGACGCCGCACGCGCATCGGCCAAGTCGATGATCGAAAAAGACGGTGCGATCATGATCAACGGCGGCTCGTCCTCGGGCGTGGCTGTCGCAGTTCAGGGTCTGTGTCAGGAAGCGGGCGTGATCTTCATGGCTGGCCTGACCCATGCCAACGACACGACCGGTAAGGACAAGAAGGCGAACGGTTTCCGCCATTTCTTCAATGCTTACATGTCGGGCGCTGCTCTGGCGCCGGTTCTTGCTGCCGAAATGGGCAGTGAACGCCGGGCCTATCATCTGACCGCTGACTACAACTGGGGCTGGACTCAGGAAGAGTCGATTGTGGCCTCGACCGAAGCCCTGGGATGGGAAACGGTCAACACGGTCAAAACACCGCTCGCGTCGACGGACTTCTCGTCCTATATCGCGCCGGTTCTGAACTCGGGCGCGGATGTGCTGGTTCTGAACCACTATGGCGGTAACATGGTGAACTCGCTGACCAATGCGATTCAGTTCGGTCTACTCGACAAGGTGGCCAACGGCAAAGACTTTAAGATTGTCGTGCCGCTGTATTCCGAATTGATGGCTGCTGGTGCTGGCGAGAACATCAAGGGCGTGCTGGGTTCGATGAACTGGAACTGGCAGCTGCAAGACGAAGGCACCAAGGCCTTTGTGAAATCCTTTGGTGAGAAATACGGCAAGCCGCCGTCCAATTCGGCTCAGACCTGCTATGCGCAGGTTCTGCTCTATGCGGATGCGTGTGAACGGGCGGGTACCTTCAACCCCTGTGGTGTCGCCGAAGCGCTGGAAGACTTTGAGTTCGACGGTCTGGGCAACGGACCGACATGGTATCGTGGCGCGGATCATCAGTGCTTCAAGGATGTGCTGGTGGTGCGGGGCAACGAGAACCCGACCAACGCCTATGACACGCTGGAGATCGTCGAGATCACCCCACGCGCGCAGGTCGAATACGATCCCGAGCACCCGATGTTTGCCGGTGGCGAACTGGGTAAATGCAATCCGGGCGCGTAACACAAGCGCGAGAATTTTCGACGAAAATTCTCTGACCTAGAAAACGGGCTCTCCCACCTATGGGGGAGTCCACTGGACAGGCCAAAGGTGGGGACTATGGACGCCATTCTTCTGCAAATTCTGAACGGGTTGGACAAGGGGTCGGCTTATGCGCTGATCGCGCTTGGCCTGACGCTGATTTTCGGAACGCTTGGAGTTGTGAACTTTGCCCATGGGGCGCTGTTCATGATTGGTGCGTTCTGCGCGGTGTCTTTGCAAAAACTCTTTAACTTGAGCTACGTGACCCTTGATGAAAGTCAGAAAGATTTTCTGGGCAACCCGCTGAAGGTTGAAACCCCGTATATTGAGGCCTGGTTCGGCCCCGAGATTGGCGCGTCAATCATAGATTGGTCCGTTCCTCTGGCTGTCCTGTTCGCGATCCCGATCATGTTGTTTGTCGGCTACGTGATGGAGCGCGGGCTGATCAAACATTTTTACAAGCGCCCTCATGCGGATCAGATCCTTGTGACTTTTGGCCTGGCGATCGTGCTGCAGGAGATCATCAAATATTTCTTCGGTGCCAATCCGATCCAGACCCCGCCCCCCGATATGCTGAGTGGGTCTGTTGATCTTGGCATCATGGTTGGATTCGATCCCAACGCCATCATCTATCCGATCTGGCGGCTGGTCTATTTCGGGTTTGCCGTTGGCATTATCGGAGCTGTGTTCTCGTTCCTGCAATTCACAACCTTTGGCATGGTCGTGCGGGCTGGCATGGCAGATCGTGAAACGGTGGGCCTGCTGGGGATAAATATCGACAGGCGGTTTACCATCATGTTCGGGATTGCGGCCGCGGTCGCGGGCCTCGCAGGCGTGATGTACGGGCCGCTCAACCCCCCGAATTATCACATGGGCATGGACTTTCTGGTTCTCAGCTTTGTGGTTGTGGTTGTGGGGGGGATGGGCTCATTGCCGGGCGCGGTTCTGGCCGGGTTCCTGCTGGGCGTGCTCGAAAGCTTTGCGTCGACCACCTGGGCCACGACCACGATCCCCGGCATCAACCAGATCATCATCTACCTTGTCGCCATCATCGTGCTTTTGACCCGTCCACGCGGGTTGATGGGGCGCAAAGGCGTGATGGAGGAATAAGCCATGTTGGGACTGAATAAGAGAGATACCAGCCTGCTGATCATCGTCGCCATACTGACCCTGTTGGCGCCCTTTATCCTGAACCCGTTCCCTGAAGGCAGCGCCATGGCGCAGTTCAACGCGGGCTATCCCGATTTGATGCAGCGGTTCGTGATCTTTGGGATCTTTGCGATCGGCTTCAACATTCTGTTTGGATTGACCGGATACCTGTCCTTTGGCCATGCGGCCTTTCTTGGGGTGGGGTCGTATTCCGCAGTGTGGATGTTCAAACTGCTCAGCTATAACGTCGTTCCGGCCATCGCGCTCAGCGTTCTTGTCGCCGGGGTGTTTTCGCTGCTGATCGGATTTGTCAGCCTGCGTCGGTCGGGCATCTATTTCTCGATCCTGACGCTGGCTTTTGCACAGATGAGCTTTGCTCTGGCCTATTCGGTGCTTTCGAACCCAAAATTCAACCTGACAAATGGTGAGACCGGCTTGCAGGTCTATGCGGACGATCCGCAGATCCTGCAATCGGCCAGCGCGCCGAACCTACCGCATCTGTTCGGCATTCCCATGCGCGCGACCTATACGTTGGATGTAGGTGCCTGGAGCTTTGACTTTAACGCGGGCTATTACCTGTGTGCGGTGATCATGATGGCGGTGTTCTATCTCTCTATCCGCATCTTCCGCTCGCCCTTTGGCATGATGCTGCGGGCGGTGAAATCCAACCAGCAGCGGATGAATTATACCGGTCTAAATTCGAAACCCTACACGCTGGCAGCCTTTGTGATTTCAGGCATGTATGCCGGTCTGGCGGGGGGGCTGATGGCCGCAATGGACCCGCTGGCCGGGGCCGAACGGATGCAATGGACTGCCTCGGGCGAGGTGGTACTGATGACAATTCTGGGCGGTACAGGGACTCTGATCGGGCCGGTACTGGGAGCAGGCTTTATCAAGTATTTCGAAAACATCTTCTCGAAGATCAACGACAATGTTCTGCACAGCTGGTTCGCTTTCCTGCCCGATGGGCTTGAGGACGCGGTTGTGTTCCTGATCCATCCGTTCATCGGCAAGGGTTGGCATTTGACGCTGGGTATCCTGTTCATGCTGGTGGTGATCTATCTGCCGGGTGGGCTGGTTGAAGGTGGTCAGCGGCTGATGGGTTGGTTCAAGCGTAAGAAACCGGGCGCCGATGATGCCCCGAAGGGCAAAACCGAGCCAGCGGAATAAGGGGGCACCATGGCAATTCTACGAGTCAAAGACGTCAGCAAACGCTTCGGTGGCCTCAAGGCGCTGTCGGATGTGAACCTCAACGTCGAAGAAAACTCGGTCCACGCGATCATCGGCCCGAACGGTGCGGGCAAGTCAACCTTGCTGAACTGTTTGGTGGGAAAGCTGATGCCGGATACCGGTTCTGTTTTGTTCGACAACAATTCTGTTCTGGGGTTGGAACCCTATCAGATCAACCAGATGGGTATCAGCCGTGTGTTCCAGACGCCCGAGATTTTCGGCGATTTGACTGTGATGGAGAACATGTTGATCCCGATCTTTGCGATGCGGGACGGCGCGTTTCGGATGCACGCCTATGAAACCATCTCCAGTGAAAAGGCGATTGTCGAGCAGGCCGAGGCGATGCTGTTAGAGATGAACATGGCTGACAAACGCGAGATGCACGCGGCATCGCTGTCGCGCGGGGACAAGCGACGACTTGAGATCGGCATGTGCCTCAGCCAGAACCCGCGCCTGCTTTTGCTGGACGAACCCACCGCCGGGATGGCCCGGGCAGATACCAACAACACGATCGACCTGCTCAAACAGATCAAGGACGAGCGTGACATTACCATCGCCATCATTGAACATGACATGCATGTGGTGTTCAGCCTGGCCGAGCGCATCACCGTTCTGGCGCAGGGAACACCTCTGGTCGAAGATACGCCAGAAAACATCCGCGGGCATCCCAAGGTTCGCGAAGCTTATCTGGGTGAGGCCGCGTAAGGAAAAGCAATGAACGAGAAACCTGACTTTTCGAAAAACGCCAATATGGCCAGCACCGCCCCTGCGTTTTTGTCCGTATGGGACATGCATTCATACTATGGCGAAAGCTATATCGTGCAGGGCGTCAGCTTTAACGTGCACGAAGGTGAAATTCTGGCCCTGCTGGGCCGGAATGGTGCTGGCAAGACCTCGACGCTCAGATCCATCGCGCGGGTCAGTGACCCCGAGGTGCGTCATGGTGAGATCTGGCTGGATCACAAGCCGCTGCACAAAATGACCAGCTATGAGGCTGCCGCCGCAGGCCTTGGCCTTGTGCCCGAGGATCGCCGTATCATCCCCGGTCTGACGGTCGAAGAGAACCTGCAACTCGCCCAGATCGCTCCACCTGTCGGCTGGTCGCTGGAACGGCTTTATGAGCTGTTCCCAAGGCTGGGTGAGCGCCGCAAGCAAGAAGGCATTACCCTGTCTGGCGGAGAGCAGCAGATGCTGTCGATTGCGCGGGCTTTGGCACGGGACATCAAGGTGTTGCTTCTGGATGAACCCTATGAAGGGCTTGCCCCGGTGATCGTGGATGAGATCGAAAAGACTCTGCTTCACGTCAAACAGCAGGGTATGACCACGATCATTGTCGAGCAGAACGCGGTGCGCGCCCTGGAATTGGCGGACCGTGCGATCATTCTGGATACGGGCAGCATCGTGTTTGATGGAGCCGCCAGCGAGGTGTTAGAGAATCCACAGCTGCGCGAGGAATATCTGGCAATCTGAACATGCGGATTCAGAAATTGTTCTGAACCGTCGGGCGGGGTGTTCATCCCCGCCCGTTTTCGTTGTTCAGCTTTCGATTGGCGGTGTCCTGGGTCCGGGTCACCAACGGAAAATGACAATATTCAACGAATTTCTAGAATTTACGGATAATTTATTATTTAATTTCAACACTCTATCTAGGGCTACGGGAAACCCCCTATATCTTTGATTGGAGCGATTCGTTAACTTCAAATCATCCAAGGAGTTTCCAAGGACCTACCACTTTTCCCCCTTGAGGGGCTGGCTACTTACCCCCTCGGCCGGCCCCTCACTAGTTGGGGGACATCAACCCAATTCCCCCAAAAGCTCACTTACGAGCGCAGGCACTTCGTGCCAGTCGGCGAAGTTACAGGTATGATACAGTTCAGAAACCGGGCTTTTCCGATAGCCTTCCGTGAATAGCAAAAAGGGCACCTGGGCCCGTTCAGCGGTTTCTGCATCGACCTCACTGTCACCCACGAACAGGCGCGGACCTATAGCGGCCACTGCGCTAAAACTTGCCTCAAGATGGGCTGGGTCTGGTTTGCGCGTGGCCAGGCTGTCACCACCCAGGGTGGCATCGAAATGATGGGTCAGGCCCATCGACTTCAGAACATGGTCAGCCGGTGCTTTGGGTTTGTTTGTACAAACACCCAGAACACAACCCATCTGGCGCAGCTGTTCAAGCGCTTCGGCCACGCCAGGGTAAACGACGGTTTTGTCGCTGGAGGCTGCGTTGTAGTGGGTCAGCGTCAGTTCCGATAGCTCGGCATGGCGATCCATAGGCAGGTCGCAATGAAACATCATACGTTCTACCAATTTCGGGAGGCCATTGCCGACGAATTGTTTGATCGTGTCCTGGGGCAGGGGCGGGACACCAGTGTCCCGCAGCATTGCATTCGCAGCGGCGGTGATGTCCGGAAGGCTGTCGACCAGTGTTCCGTCCAAATCGAACATAATTGTAGCGCTCATTGAAATCCTTGCCTCTGAAGCTGCACCGCAAGTCCTAACTGGTGTGTTCAGGCAGTGCAATTCAACCCGGTTGCGAGAGTGGGATATTGAGGCTTGACATACCTGACTAAAATAATCAGATTATATTTCAAGCCGTCAGCAACCCCGGAATCGGGCCAGCCAGATACCCGAAAAGTAAACCGATAAGGCGCATTGCCTGAAACCCTCCGGAGTGATCCTGATGAATGTTCAGAACCCGAATCCCAGCCAGTCTTTTGCCGTATCAATGCTGCCTGCACATAAGGCTGAAGATCTGACCAAAGGGGGCAATCTGGCCCATATCGAGCTGGGCGATCAGCTGTACACCCTGCGCATCACGCGCGCGGGCAAACTGATCCTGACGAAATGAGCGCGCCTGCAGCCCGGGGTGGCGCGACCGTTGGTCGTCTGTCCGACCTAAGCCCTGTCGAGGCCGGTGCGGTCATGTACCTGCGCCTCTGGGGGGACGGAATGCAAACGCGTATGGATGCGGCGCAGGACTTTCAGATCGCCCTGGGCACGGATCAGGGCCGGGCAGCGATGTTGACGCTGGACCGGCTGTGCTCGCTTTGTGCCCATCACGGGCGGCGCCCGCTGATCCGGCATGGGTTGGGCTGTGCCTGCCTTGGCGCGGATGAAAACTGTTTCGCCCAGATGATTGCGGCGGCATCAGAAGGCGCGCGCGAAGACGCTATGATGATGGCGTCCCTGATCGTCCGTCCCGATTTTGCCCCCGCATTGGCCGCTTTGTCTGAGGAATTAGGGCTGGCTTTGCGACGCATGACGGTCTCGATCCCGATGCCAACCTCAAGACATCAGAACCCCACTGCCACGCTGCACTAAGCAGCAGGGCAGGTGCAGAACCCCGGCGAATGCGCGCCGGGGTTCCGTGCCCTCAGCAGCAGCCGCACCCTGCGTGGTGATGGTCATGATCGCATGAGGGTGGCGGGCTGTAATCACCAACTTCTGCCAGCACATCCCGTAATGCCCACAGGATCATGTCCACATCTTCCGCTTCGATCGTCAGCGGCGGGCGAATTTTCAGGATGCTGTCCTTTGGGCCTTCGCTGCCAATAAGAATCCGGTGGTCGCGCATCCGGTTCTTGACATATTTGCAGATCTCACGGCCTTCAGAGCCATCGGGGTTGATCAGTTCGACTCCAACGAACAGGCCCATGCCGCGCACATCACCGACAGATCCGAAATCGGTTTCGATCTGACGCAGGCCTGTCATCAACCTGTCGCCCATCAGGCGGGCATTGTCCTGCAAGCCTTCATCATCGACGATATCCAGAACTTCTTTGCCGATGCGGCAGGACAGGGTCGATCCGCCAAATGTCGAAAAGAACTCGATCCCGTTGTCAAAGCTGCGGGCGATCTCTTTGGTAGTAACCAGAACGCCCAATGGATGACCGTTGCCAATGGGTTTGCCCATGACCACGATATCCGGCAGCGCGCCTTGATGCTCAAAGCCGAAATAATATTTGCCCAGACGCCCCAGACCTGTCTGCACCTCGTCGGCGATGCAGACACCCCCAGCGGCGCGGATTTTCTCATAAACCGCGGGCAGATAGCCTTTGGGTGGTATGATCTGCCCGCCAACTGAAGGGAAGGTCTCGGCAATGAAACCGGCAACGCCCTGACCTTTGTCCTGTAGGGCTGCAATAGCTGGGTCCACTAGATCTGCAAACTTCTGGGCGCGATCGGGGTCGTCGCGCCGGAAAGACCCTCGGTAGTCATCCGCGACCTCAACCAGTTCCACCCAATCCGCCTGACCAACTCCGCCCGGTTTGTTGAACTTATAGGCCGAAATTGCCACCGCGGCGTTGGTATTGCCGTGATACCCATGATCGGGCGTCACGATCCCTTTGGCGCCGGTATGGGCGCGGGCCAGCCGCAGGGCGAGCTCATTGGCTTCGGTGCCGGAATTCACAAAGAAGCAGACCTCGAGGTGATCGGGCAGCTTGGACAGAACCTTATCGGCAAAAGCCGTCTGGGCCGGATGCAGATACCGGGTGTTGGAATTCATCCGCTTGAGCTGATCTGCTGCGACAGCCTGAATGCGCGGGTGGGCGTGGCCCACATGGGGTACATTGTTATACGCATCCAGATAAGGGCGACCCCATTCGTCAAACAGGTGATGCTTCCAACCGCGTACCAGCATGACTGGATCGTCATAGGTCAGGGACAGGTTGCCTCCGAAGTGGTCCTGCCGTCCCTGCAGGATCGCCTGTTTATCGGTCGGCCGATAGAACACCTTGTCATCGGGAAGGTTCAGCAGAGCCGCCGGATTCGGGCAGACGGCGTGCCACAGTTCAAGCTCGTCAGGGTCGCCAACACCCGGCCAGTTGACCTGCATCCCGTTCGTAGTCAGGGCCAGCTGGAAATGTACATGTGGGGCCCAGCCCCCGTTCTGTGTGACATCCCCAAGCCGTGCAAACGCCGCTCCCTGTGCGACTGGATCGCCCGGGTTCAGCCTGTCGCAGACCTCGGGGTCCAAATGTCCGTAGAGTGTATAGAACGGATCGCCTTGGGGTGTTTCGTGATGCAGGATCACCACCCCGCCATAGTCAAGGTGACTGTCGCGGTTCTCGACCGCCTCGACCCGGCCACTGATCGGGGCATTCAGGACAGTGCCGGCAGGCGCGAACACATCCACCGCTAGATGCACGGTGCGTCGGTCCGAAGCTTTCCATGGCCCTTTGCGGAACCCCGGCTCAGCGTAAATCAGGCGGGGTTCATTGTAATATCCCAACCAGAAGTCTGTGCCATTTTCCTCGCCAACACGTGCCGCCTCGGCCAGGGGCATGTGGAATGGGTTTTGCGGCCACACAGAGTTTTCGACCGATAGCGAGCCAATGGGCACATCTTTTAGACCCTGTCCAAACATCTCGGCGAATTGACCACGATGCGCGGACAGATAGGCATGGATGCGTTCGGCCCCATCGGTGACCGGCAGACTACAGGCGACGCGCAGGCGCGCTGGCATCAATCCGCCATTGACGCTGTGGTCCTCAAGAAACCGCCAGGCCGGCGCCTGACTGATGGTGACATAAGGATCATCCGGGTTTTCAAGGGCCATCAGGGTCGAGTTCACAACCGACACAGCCAGTCGCATCCGCAAGAGAGGCCAGATCAGATCGACTTCGTCCGCGCGCAGGGGGTTTGCCGCCTGATAGCCGCGCACCAGTGCCGCCAATGCGCGTTCGGGTTGCGGATGATCCAATACGATATAGGCCCCGGCAATCGCCAGATCGCAAACGCGTGGCGCGGCACACATATCGCCAAGGTCAATCAAGCCCGACACCCCCGGGCGCTGGCCAAGCTCTGCTTCGACCAGAACGTTATAGTCATTGGCGTCATTATGAATCGCCTGACTGGGCAAGCCTGCCAACTTGCCCGATATCGCATTGAATTCGGAACATATATCGGCCAGCACTGCCTGTCGCGTGGGGCTACTAACGGTGTCCAGATGCTGTTCGATCCATCCTGCCTGGGTCAGATTCCATTTGAAATCGCCCCGGGCCAAACCCTCATGCGTGAACCGCTCTAATGCGCGGTCTGTAGCACCCAGAACGCGACCCAGCTTTAGGATCAACTCTTCGGATTTGGGTGCCGATTTCGCGTAGCATTGCCCAGGTAGGCATTCCAGCAACCAAACAAGGCGCGGTACCCCCTCGTGATCTTCGATTCGGGGCAGATAATCCCCCCACAAATCGGGAAACACTGTGGGAAATGGCAGCCCCGGTGCTTCTGAGGCGATATGTTCCAAGGCTTTGACCTGCAGGTCCACAAGCTCTGCTTCGCATCCGGGGCGCATGACTTTCAGAACATAATCCTGTCCGTTGGTTGCCCGGACCAGAAAATTAAGATCGTATTCGCCGTCCAATCGGGTCAGCCGTGCGTCCAGCCCCCAATTTTGCTGCAAAGCATCAGCCCAAAATGCGATGATGTCGTTCATTTGAAACCCTGTCCCAGTAAACCGGGGTCCTTTTCATCTGGCTAAAAATATCTTCGGGAGTGAAATGGCCCTGCGGGCCAAGAGGGGGCAGACAGCCCCCTTTTCCCGTTACCCCAATGCGCGCAACCGTTTAATAAGCGAGGACGTATCCCACCGATTCCCGCCCATTTTCTGCACATCCTTATAGAACTGATCAACCAAAGCCGTCACCGGCAGGGATGCCCCTGTTTCATCTGCGGTATCCAAGCAAATTCCCAGATCCTTGCGCATCCAGTCCACCGCGAAACCGTGCTCGAAATGATCGTCCAACATGGTTTCATAGCGGTTCGCCATCTGCCAACTGCCTGCGGCCCCCTGACTGATCACTTCCACAACCGCCCGGCCATCCAGCCCGGCTTTTTCGGCAAAATGCAGCGCCTCGCTGAGGCCCTGAACCAGTCCGGCAATGGCGATCTGGTTGCACATCTTGGTCATCTGACCGGCGCCACTGTCCCCAATGCGGCGACAGATTTTGGAATAGACCTGCATAATGGGCTCGGCCGCGTCATAGGCAGCCTGATCCCCCCCGCACATGATCGACAGAACGCCGTTTTCAGCCCCGGCCTGACCGCCCGAAATCGGCGCGTCCACAAAGGCAATCCCTGCGGCTTTGCCCGCGCCATAAAGCTCTCGGGTTACCTTTGCCGAGACGGTCGTATGGTCGACGAAAACCGCGCCGCTTGACATTGCGCCGAAGGCGCCATCGTCGCCGGTGCAGACCATGCGAAGGTCATCATCATTGCCCACACAAGCCATGACAAACTCGGCTCGCTCAGCCACCTCGCGCGGGGTAGCGGCCATTGAGCCGCCATATTGGGCGACCCAAGCCTCGGCCTTAGCGGTGGTTCGGTTGAAAACCGTGACCTCATGACCTGCAGCCTGCAGGTGGCCGGCCATTGGATATCCCATGACACCCAAACCAAGGAACGCAACTTTTGCCATTTGGTGAACCTCTCTGCTGTCCAGGCCCGGTCAGATGCCGCAAGCCGGATTGTTTGGCAGAGACAAAGCAAAGCTGAAGACAAAGGGCAACCCCGCGTCAGGGTTGTCCTCCCAAATCCTTCAGGATCGGACAATCAGGCCTGTCGTCGCCGGCGCAGGCGTCAATTAAATGACCCAACGTATCGCGCATCGCATTAAGGTCGGCGATCTTCGCTTCGATCTGGACCATATGCGCGCGGGCAACCTTCTTCACATCTGCACTTGCGCGGGTTTCATCCTCATACAAGGCCATCAGGGTCCGGCAATCTTCGATCGTAAATCCCAATGCGCGGGCCCGGCCCAAAAAGTTCAGTTTGTGCACATCCTGACTGCGGAACCGGCGATAGCCATTATCATCGCGCAGCGGTTTGATCAGTCCGATATCTTCGTAATAGCGGATGGTCTTGGCCGGGAGACCGGTTTGGTTGGAAACGTCGCCGATATTCATGACGTCACCATTTGTGGAGCCGCCGTTTGTGATTCCTCGGGCAGGCTGGCGCGAACCCTGCGAAGTCGCAACGCGTTGGTGACGACAAAGACGCTGGACAAAGCCATGGCTCCAGCCGCCAGAACCGGGGAAAGAAGCGGGCCGCCAAAAGGATACAGCAGCCCGGCGGCGACGGGGATCAGCAAAACGTTATATCCAAACGCCCAGCCCAGATTCTGACGGATATTGCCCATAGTACGGCGGCTGATTTCAACCGCATTGGCGACCCCGCGCAGATCGCCCGACATCAGCACCACATCCGCCGTTTCAATCGCCACATCCGTGCCAGTTCCGATTGCAATGCCGACATCCGCCGCAGCCAATGCCGGGGCGTCGTTGATCCCGTCTCCGACAAAGGCCAGCTCTCCGAACTGGTCGCGCAGGGCGTTGATTGTGGCGAGCTTTCCGTCCGGCAGGACCTCGGCTGTGACATGATCGATGCCCAGCTTGTTTGCCAAGGCCTGCGCAGTCAGGGCGTTGTCCCCGGTGACCATCGCCAATGTCAGGCCCATCGTGTGCAGCCTGTGCAAAGCTTCGATCGTGCCCGGTTTGACCGGATCCGAGACCGTAAGAAGTGCCGCAGCCTGACCGTTGATCGCGACGAATACGGGGGTTGCCCCTTCGGCGGCATGCTGGTCGGCCTGTTGGCTCAACGCGGATAGATCAATGCCGTTCTGCGCCATTAATCTGGGTGAGCCGATCAACAGATCGTGCCCATCAACGGACGCGTGCGCACCCAGCCCTGTTAGCGATTCAAAGCCGGAGATCGAGGGCAGGTCCGCCGGTCCGGCCCGCGTGATTGCCGAGGCAACCGGGTGTTCGGATCGCGACTCGACCGCAGCAGCCAGCCGTAAAACGGTGTCGCTGTCAAACCCATTCGTGGTCGTGACATTCGCCAGTTCAGGACGCCCCAGTGTCAGCGTCCCGGTCTTGTCCAAAGCGATGATCTTAGCCTGTTGCAACTGCTGTAACGCATCGCCTTTGCGAAACAGGACGCCCAGTTCGGCGGCTCGCCCAGTCCCCACCATGATCGAAGTCGGAGTCGCCAACCCCATGGCGCAAGGACAGGCAATGATCAAAACCGAAACACCTGCGACCAATGCCATCGGCAAGGCAGGAGCGGGGCCAAAGACCAGCCAGACCGCAATGGTCAGTAGGGCAACGCCAATCACAACGGGAACAAACCACGCCGTGATCCGGTCGACCAGCCCCTGTATCGGCAACTTGGCACCCTGAGCTTGCTGAACCATCTGGATCACCTGCGCCAGCACCGTTTCGGACCCAACCCGCGTGGCGCGCACGCGCAGCGCGCCCGTGCCGTTGACCGTGCCCCCTATCACCTGATCTTCGGCCGATTTCCCTATAGGAACGGGTTCGCCGGTAATCATGCTTTCATCCACGTATGAGGTGCCGTCCAACACCTGAGCATCGACTGGGACGCGCTCTCCGGGTCGGATCTGCAGCACATCGCCAACCAGTATTTCGGATATGGGTCGATCGACCGTGCCCCCGTCCTGTTCTAGCCGGGCTGTTTTCGGTTGAAGCCCGACCAGTTTGCGAATGGCGGCCCCGGTCCGGCCTTTTGCCCGCGCCTCCATCGCGCGACCCAGCAGGATAAGGACCACGATGACCGAGGCGGCCTCGTAATACACATTTGCACTGCCTTGCGGCAGAACCTGAGGCGCAAAGGTGGCCAGGACGGAATACAGATAGGCGGCACCGGTTCCCATCGCGACCAGCGCATTCATATCAGGTGTCCCGCGCAGCAAGGCCGGGATACCCTTGGCATAGAACACCCTTCCGGGGCCGATCAGGAGAACCGATGTCAGCACAAACTGGATGAGATGGCTGGTCTGAATCCCGATTGTCGCCTGAACCCAGTGATGAAAGGCTGGGATCATGTGCCCGCCCATCTCGAGTATAAACACGGGCAAAGCCAGCGCCGCAGCGATCAGGGTGGTACGAATCAGCGCAGAGGCTTCACCCGGTTTCTCATCTTTGCTTTCGGCCATTCTGGAAGGATGCGCCGGATAGCCCGCTTTGGTGCTTAGCTGCGCCAGCTTCACAGGATCAGTTGCCCCGTCGGCAAAACGAATGGTCGCGGTTTCAGTGGCCAGGTTGACCCGAGCACTTATGACGGCCGGATCTGCGCAGAGTGCTCGTTCAATCCTTGCGACGCAAGAAGCACAATTCATACCGTCAATTTGCAGAACGGCTTCTGCCACTGACACCGGATAACCAGCTTTGTCCAGCGCGCCGGTCAGGTCGCTGATCGGCCCGTCATAAGTGACCTGTGCGGTCTCGGTTGGGAAGTTGACCGAAGCCTCGGTAACCCCGGGAACATTGCGCAACGCAGATTCCACGCGGCCTACGCAGGATGCGCAGTTCATTCCGGTGACCTTCAGTCTGATAGTATGTGGAGTGGCCAATCGACTCATCCTGTCCTGTTTCCAACCCTAGATGGGGGTTCCAGTCACAGGAAGGTCAAGGGCAGAGATCATGATTTAGGCACAATCTATTGTTTCGAGGGCCGTACGGTTCTTAGTCTTGGGCCAGTTTTTCCAGCAGCAGCGAATTATAAAGCGCGGGCGGGGATGTCCGAACAGCTTCGGGAGATGCGAAAAATCCCAGCATAAGAAAGGCAATCGACAGAGCGAAACCAAACAGGACTATGAAGGCTCGGTGCAGCGTTAACGTTATCATGGTGTCAGTCCTTAAATCACAAGTTGGGGAATGCTTGGCACTGGGGCTTATTTCTTATTTTCCAGTTCCCGTTTCAGCCGGTCATTTTCCGCCTGAAGTTGGGCCAGCTGCTGGCCCAATTCGTTCAGGTGGGGGCGCAGCTCGGCCTCGGTGAATCGTGGGGTAATGTGACTAGGGCAATTCCAGTCCAGACCTTCGACCTTGATAATGACGGCGCGTTCGGCCGGGGTCTTGGTGCCTTCGGGGGAGAGGCTGGCAGCCGCCGCAGCGCCTTCGGCAATTTCGACACGCCCAAGTATTTTCAGGCGTCGCTGGTTGGCATAATCCATCAGGATCAGCGCAACCCGGTCATTGCCATCCAAATTCCCGCGCGAGATATACTGTTTGTTGCCCGAAAGATCAGCATACCCAATGGTCTGCGCATCAAGTACTCGTAAAAACCCCGCGGGTCCGCCACGATACTGCACATATGGCCAGCCGGTCTCGGACACGGTTGATTGGTAGAACCCGTCGCGGGCCTCGATGAACACTTTTTCGGCAGCTCTGATTTCGTGACCCTGCACAGGGCCGCTTTTCAGGAATTTCGCATAGGTTTTTGCCGATCCCATCCTTTCTTGATGGGTGAGAACGGCAGGCGTGAAGGTTAGTTTGGAAAATGCACGTGGCATAATAGGTCCTTTCTACAGGCCCAGATCAGACAGGCCGGGATGGTCGTCAGGGCGCGGACCAAGAGGCCAAAGGAAAACCCGATCCTGTTGCCTGATCGGAAGGTCGTTCAGCGAGGCATGGCGTTTGGCCATCCGACCATCCCTATCGAATTCCCAGTTCTCGTTACCATATGAGCGGAACCACTGGCCGCTGTCGTTCCGCCATTCATAGGCATAGCGCACGGCAATACGGTTTTCCGAATAGGCCCAGAGTTCTTTGATCAGCCGGTACTCCTGCTCATTTCTCCACTTGCGGGTCAAAAGCGCGTGAATTTCAGCATGGCCCGCGACAAACTCGGCCCGATTCCGCCATTGGCTGTGCTCGGTATAGGCGGGCGTCACGATATCCGGATCGCGGCTGTTCCAAGCATTTTCAGCCATGCGGACCTTTTGTGTAGCGGTCTCAGCAGTGAATGGCGGTAGAGGGGGGCGGCTCATGTCATGATCTTTCAGGTCAGCGATGCAGCGAGCAGCGCAAGGGTCAACAGAAATGGGATGTACTGGCGGTTGAAGGGGCTGGTACGGCGTTTCATGACGGCTCCATAGTTAACTGATCGGTACATCGTGTCGTTAAGGTGTACTGATCGGTACCTCTTTGCAAGGGGCGCCTGTAAAATATCTAAAATTTTTCTCTATACAGGTGGAAAATAAAGAGAATTTCCTGAACATTGGTGGCCCTTGCGGATTATGGAGGGTACAATTATGTACAGATCGGTACGTATAGGAGGCGAATCATGCGCCCAAACAAAAGGGATGAGCTGGTCCGCAAGGCCCTGAAGGTCTTTTATCGTGACGGTTTTCATGCGACCGGCATGGACAAGCTGGTGGCTGAGACGGGTGTGTCGAAGACTTCGATGTACAAACATTTCCGCACCAAGGAAGATCTGATTCTGGCGGCTTTGCGTCTGCGGGACGAGAATTTCCGCAACTGGTTCATGCGTCGTGTCGAGGAATTGGCCGACACCCCTGCGGACCAGTTGATTTCAAGCTTTGATGCACTGGGCGAGTGGTTCGCCGAAGACGGGTTTCGCGGCTGCATGTTCATCAAGGCTGGCGCCGAATTCCAGGAGAAAGAGCACCCGATCCACGTGCAGGCGGCGGAACACAAGCGGTTGTTGTTGGAATATTTCACGGATCTGGCCCGCAAAGCCGGTGCCTGCGACCCTGAAAGCCTGGGATGTCAGATTCTTCTGCTGAAAGAAGGGGCAATCGTGACGGCGGTTCTGTTGAAAAGCTGTGATCCCGCGCAAGATGCCAAAGCTGCAGCGCGGGTCTTGCTGGAAAACGCGTTGGCCGCACCGATCCCGTGACCCGGCGAAATCTTCCAAAAGACGTTGCGTAGCGTTTCATCCAACGCATTGGATTAATTGGCGGTCCAAATTACGCTGGCGGCAAGTTGATCTTGGAGGATGCGCAATGTCTCTTATTACCCCTACATCCAGCTGGGTGTCCGAAGAGCACCAGATGTTTGCCGAAATGGCGAACCGTTTCATGCAGGACGAACTGGTGCCCAATATCGAGCGCTGGACCGAAAACGGGGTTGTTGATCGTGCGTTCTGGCGCAAGGCCGGTGACATGGGACTGATGGCTGGCGCGATCACCGAAGAACACGGCGGTGTCGGTGGTGGCATGGGATTTGATGCTCTGACCATGTACGCCCAGACCTCGCACGGAGATTCCGGTTGGGGCTATGCGATCCAGTCGATTGTCATCCACTATATCACCGCTTATGGCAGCGAAGATCAAAAGCTGAAATGGCTGCCGAAACTCGCCTCGGGCGAGATGGTCGGCGCGCTGGCCATGACAGAGCCCGGAACCGGTTCGGATGTGCAGTCGATCCGCACAACTGCGGAAAAGAACGGTAACTCCTACTGTCTGAACGGGTCCAAGATCTTTATCACCAATGGGCAATCTGCGGACTTGATCCTTGTGGCCGCAAAGACCGACAAGACTCAAGGGTCGAAAGGGGTATCGTTGGTCGCGGTCGAAACGCAGGGCGCAGATGGGTTCCGCAAGGGGCGGAACCTCAAGAAATTGGGCATGAAGTCCAATGACACGGCCGAGCTGTTCTTTGAGGACGCCAAGGTCCCGATGACAAACCTGATTGGTGCGGAAGAGGGGCAGGGTTTTTACCAGATGATGCGGCAACTTCCCTGGGAACGCCTGACGATTGCAATCGGTGCCCTGGGTGCGATTGATTTCGCGATTGCCGAAACAGTGAAATACACGCAGGAGCGCAAAGCCTTCGGTCAGCGCGTGATGGATTTCCAAAATACCCGCTTCAAGCTTGCCGAGTGTAAAACCAAGGCCGAAGTGCTGCGCAGTTTTGTCAACGATTGTATTGCCCGGCTTGAGGCTGGAACTTTGGATGCATCGACCGCGTCGATGGCCAAATACTGGGGGTCTGAGGTGCAGAATGAGATCATGCACGAATGTCTGCAGCTGTTTGGTGGCTATGGGTTCATGATGGAATATCCGATTGCTCGGCTTTATGCGGATGCGCGGGTTCAGATGATCTATGGCGGGACAAATGAGATCATGAAGGAACTCATTGCCCGGTCGTTGGACACATAATCCTGTTCCGAACGCTCCCTCCCCGCAGTTTTCTAGGGTGGTCGGAATGGCCCGGTCACGAGATTTGGTCGACTTGGCCTTGCAGCCAAGAACAGAACGACTTCAGCGGCTCGGATGCCACCCGGGATTGCGGCCAGACCAGAAAGAAATCGCCCAGACTGACGCCCGGGCCTTTCCAGGCGGGAACGAGTCGCCCGGTTTTCAGGTCGTCTTCGACCAGATAGCTGGGCAGCAGCGCCACCCCAAGCCCATGAATTGTGGCTTGTCCCATGGTCGAGAATTGGTCGAACAACATGCCGCCAAGCCCTGATGCCACAAGCCCTTGTGCGGCAAACCATTGCTCCCAGGCATCAGGGCGCGTTTCCAGGTGCAGCAGCGGGGCATTCATTAGCCAGTCAATCTGTTCCGGGTTTTTGGGCAGAATTTCCGGAGCGCAAACCGGTACAACATTTTCACGCATGATCGGCAGGTAGTTGACGCCGTGCCAATCTCGACGCCCGAAATGAATCGCGGCGTCGAAATGTTCCGTTTCGAAATCGAAGGGGCGAAGCCGGGTGTTCAGATTGACGGTCACCTCGGGATGTCGGCGAGCAAAGTCCTGAAGACGCGGCGCCAGCCAATGCATCCCAAACGCCGGCAGGATCGACAGGTTCAGCGATCCTCCGGTCGGATTGGCTCTGAGTTTTAGGGAGGCCTGCGCCAGTTGGTGCAAGCTTTTGCGCGCGACCTGAACGTATTCTTTTGCCGCCGGGGTAAGCTGCAGCCGCATCTGGGTTCGCTGGATCAGTTCGATGCCCAGCTGTTCCTCCATCGACTTGAGCTGTCGGCTGATGGCGCTTTGGGTCAGCGAAAGCTCTTCCGCTGCCGCTGAAGCACTGCCAAGGCGGTCAACGGCCTCGAGTGCCAGCAGAGAGGGGATAGATGGCAGAAAACGACGGGGGGCGATCATATGATAATTCCTCATACCTTTCGGATGGAATATCACTGGCTTTTAGGGCCCGCCAGCCCGATACCAAATGAATATTTTGGTCAAGAGAGACGTTGGCAGTGTCCAGGGAAATCGCAGCAGATAGTTTTAGGCGTGCAGACAGGCTGCGCGGGATTGAGTTATCAGAGATTGTTCAGATCTCTGAGCAGGCTGCGCGCCTTAAGGCGCAGGGTGTCGATGTGGTCGCGCTCAGTACTGGCGAGCCTGATTTTCCGACCCCTGAACATGTGGTCGAAGCGGCCCATCAAGCGGCGCTGGCCGGGCAAACACGGTACCCGGCGACGGCAGGGGCGCCGGACCTCCGTGCGGCTATCGCCGTCGGGGCCAGTGTCCGGCCGGAAAACGTGATCGTCTCGACCGGTGCTAAACAGGTTTTGTCCGGGGCGCTGATGGCCACGCTCGATCCCGGGGATGAAGTTATTATCGCGGCGCCGTTCTGGACCAGCTATGCGGATATGGTCAGGCTGTCCGGCGGTATTCCGGTTGTGCTGGACTGTCCGGTTTCTCAGGGGTTCAAGCTGACCCTAGCACAGCTTGAGGCCGCAATTACGCCGCGCACTCGCTGGCTTTTGCTGAACACGCCCTCAAACCCGACCGGCGCGGTCTATACTGAATCGGAAATGCAGGCTCTGGGTCGTGTTTTGGACAGGCATCCCAATGTTTGGGTGATCTCGGATGAGATTTACCAACACCTGACCTATGTTCCCTTCACGCCATTTGTTCAGGCCGTGCCGCATCTGGCGGATAGAGTGCTGACCGTAAATGGAGTTTCCAAGGCCTATTCGATGACCGGGTGGCGGATCGGTTGGGGAATCGGGCCATCACCCTTGATCAAGGCGATGACCGCTGTTCAGGGGCAGATTACATCAGGCGCATGTTCCATCGCACAGGCGGCAGCATTGGCTGCGATTACCGGGCCGCAAACGCTATTGGGCGAACGCCTGCAGGCGATGCGGGCGCGCCGTGATCTTGTGGTTACTGGGTTGAATGCCGCGGGTCTGGAGTGTGCCGTTCCGGATGGCGCGTTCTATGTCTTTCCCAAAACACCGGCTGAAATGCCAGTCGATCACGAATTCTGCCGGTATCTGCTGGACGAAGTCGGGGTGGCACTGGTGCCGGGGCGTGCCTTTGGTTTGCCGGGCCATCTGCGGCTTTCTTTTGCTTACGCCACCGAAAGCCTGCAAGAAGGGTTGCGGCGCATTTCTGTTGCGACCGCCAGATTGAAGTAGAGGGGCCGCCATGGATCGCGCTCAGATCGTTCATGAGAATTTCCTGACACGTGTGGCGCAAGGCCACCTGCCTGACGGCGCAGCCCCGCGCCCCGGACTTAGCAATACCGAGGCGGTGTCGCTGTACCGGTCGCAGGTTCTCAGCCGGGCGTTGGACCGGACCAGCCGCGCGATGCAGAAGGCGGGGCAGGGGTTCTACACGATCGGCTCGTCCGGCCACGAAGGCATGGCGGCTGTCGCCCACGCGCTGCGGCCCACGGATATCGCGTTTCTGCACTACCGGGATGCCGCCTTTCAGATCGCACGTTCCGAACAAGTGCCGGGCCAGCAAATCGCCTGGGATATGTTGCTGAGTTTCGCCTGCTCGAAAGAGGACCCGATCTCGGGTGGCCGGCACAAGGTGCTGGGTTCAAAGGCGCTGATGATCCCGCCGCAGACCTCGACCATCGCCAGCCATCTGCCCAAGGCCGTGGGTGCGGCCTATTCGATTGGCGCGGCGCGGCGGCACCCGCCCGAGCATCGTGAGCTGCCTACGGACGGGATCGCCATGTGTTCCTTCGGGGACGCATCGGCCAACCACTCGACTGCGCAGGGGGCGATCAATACGGCGGGGTGGACCAGCGTACAGTCGACCCCTTTGCCCCTGTTGTTCGTCTGTGAGGATAATGGGATCGGTATCTCGGTCAGAACGCCAAAGGGATGGGTTCAAGCGTCGATGCAGCACCGGCCGGGGATCAAATATTTTCAGGCCAACGGTTTGGATATTTTTGAGACCTACGCGGTTGCGAAAGAGGCGGCAGACTACGTGCGCACCCGTCGCAAACCTGCCTTCCTGCATCTGAAAACCGTTCGGCTTTATGGCCATGCGGGCGCAGACGTCCCGACGACCTATATGGCGAAATCCGAGGTCGAAGCTGATGAGGCAAATGATCCGCTGCTGCATTCGGTGCGGCTGTTGGATCAGGCCGGGGCGCTATCGCCGGATCAGGCGCTGAAGATCTATCAAGACACTTGCGCCCGCACCGACAGGGTCGCGGCACAGGCTGTGACCCGCCCGCATCTGACCACCGCGTCCGAGGTCATGGCCAGCCTGATCCCGCCGAAACGGACCTGCAAACCCACCAATGGTCCGGGGGCCGAGGCCCGTGCAGCCGCTTTTGGCGGCGACATGCGCGCGATGGATGATCCCCAGCCGATGAGCCGTCTGATCAACTGGGCACTGACCGATCTGATGCTGGAACACGCCGAGATCGTGTGCATGGGCGAAGATGTGGGACGCAAGGGTGGCGTCTATGGCGTGACCCAAAAGCTGCAACAGCGGTTCGGCCCGGATCGGGTGATCGACACGCTGTTGGACGAACAGTCCATCCTGGGGCTGGCCATCGGTATGGGGCATAACGGCTTTGTCCCGATCCCTGAAATTCAGTTTCTGGCCTATCTCCACAATGCCGAGGACCAGATCAGGGGCGAGGCCGCGACCTTGCCCTTTTTCTCGAACGGGCAATTTACCAATCCGATGGTCCTGCGGATCGCCGGGCTGGGATATCAGAAGGGTTTCGGGGGGCATTTCCATAACGATAACTCTCTGGCCGTTCTGCGCGATATTCCTGGTGTGATCATTGCCTGCCCCTCGACCGGTTCGGACGCGGTGCAGATGCTTCGAGAATGCGTAAGGCTGGCCCGCGAAGAGCAGCGCGTCGTGGTATTCTTGGAACCCATTGCGCTTTATCCGATGCGCGACCTCCATCAGGCACAAGATGCCGGATGGATGACGACCTATCCTTCGCCGGATCGCAGCATCCGCCTGGGCGAGGTCGGTGTACAGGGGGACGGCACCGATCTGGCGATTGTGACCTATGGCAACGGCCACTACCTGTCGCGGCAAGCCTTGCCCGAACTTGAGGCCGCAGGGATCCGAACCCGGATTATCGACATGCGATGGTTGGCTCCATTACCTGCAGAAGCGTTGCGCGAGGCCACCAAAACCTGTGCGCATATTCTGGTCGTTGACGAATGCCGCCGGACCGGAAGCCAGTCAGAGGCGCTGACAACTTTCTTCGTCGAAGAAAGCCCCGACACATCAATCGCCCGCGTAGTGGCAGAAGACAGCTTTATCGCGACCGGGCCTGCATATGCTGCGCCATTGCCGTCAAAGGATAATATTGTCGCCGCTGCGCTCAATCTGACTGGAAACCGCTCATGACCCGTACCGCCGTTGTGATCTGCCCGGGTCGGGGCACCTATAACAAGGCCGAGCTGGGTTATTTGCACCGTCATCACGCAAGCCGAATGCAGATGTTTGGCAATTTTGACGCCATCCGTGCCAATGCGGGGCAAGCGGCAGTCACGGCGCTGGACGGTGCTGATCGGTTCACGGTCAGTAAGTACTCGCGCGGTGATGTGGCCTCACCCCTGATTTATGCGGCCTCTTTGGCCGATGCTCAGGCGCTTGCTGATGACATTGAGGTGGTCGCCGTCACCGGCAACTCGATGGGCTGGTACATCGCCTTGGCCGCCGGAGGCGCGGTGTCGCCCGAGGATGGCTTTCGTGTGGTGAATACAATGGGGACGCTGATGCAGGACCACCTAATTGGTGGGCAGCTCGTATACCCATTCACAGACAATAGCTGGGCGGATGACCCACAGCGTAAGGCTGAATTGCTGGCCGATGTGGCGCGGATCAACGCGCAGGACGGTCAGGTTCTGGCATTGTCGATTGATCTGGGTGGAATGCTGGTTCTGGCGGGCAACGAAGAGGGCTTGCGCGCGTTCAAGGCATCGTGGCCGAGTGTGCAAGACAGGTTCCCCATGAGGTTGGCAAATCACGCCGCATTTCACACCCACCTTCAAGCTCCGGTGGCTGCGGAAGGGCGCACGCAACTTGGTGCGGAGCTGTTCAAACAGCCTGACCGGCCTCTGATCGACGGGCGTGGCAAAATCTGGTGGCCGGGTGCGACGGACACGCAGGCACTGTGGGATTACACCCTGGGACATCAGGTGACCGCGGCCTATGACTTCACCCGCGCAATCCAGACCGCCGCGCGCGAATTCGCGCCTGACCTGTTCATCGTGACAGGCCCCGGAGCGACTTTGGGCGGTGCCGTTGCGCAATCGCTGGTTCTGGCCGGGTGGCAGGGGATGTGCGATCGGGCAGCGTTTCAGTCGCAGCAAGAGGCGCGGCCTTTCCTGATCGCGATGGGGCGTGAGGATCAAAGGGCTCTTGCGACGACCTGATCCCGCGTCCTAATGGTTTTTGATACCGCAAGGAGTCCGCATTGAGCGACTACGATCAATCCCTTTGGCTACACACCTGCCGCGAGCATGTGGAGAGCGCCCCGCTGACCAGCGATTTGTCTGTGGACCTTGCGGTGATCGGCGGCGGTTATACTGGCTGTTCCGCGGCTTTGACGGCCGCACGGGCCGGTGCCTCGGTCTGTGTGCTTGAAGCGCAAGAGATCGGGCATGGGGGGTCTGGGCGCAATGTGGGGCTGGTTAATGCCGGGCTCTGGGTACGCCCTGCGGAAATCTGCGCTCATCTGGGGGATGCGGCCGGAACACGTCTGATCGAAATCCTTGCGGCGGCCCCAAGTGAAGTATTCAGCGTGATCCAGACACATGAGATTGAGTGCGAGCCGATGCGCGCGGGCACGTTGCATTGTGCGCATTCTGGCTCTGGTCTTGCTGATTTGAAAATACGCCATGCACAGTTGCGTCAGGCAGGCGCTCCGGTCGAGTTGCTGTCGTCGGACAAGACGCACCAGCGCACGGGCAGCGCCACCTTTCGTGGAGCTCTGTTCGATCCGCGCGCCGGAACGATCCAGCCGATGGCATATGTGCGTGGTCTGGCCCGCGCGGCTGCCGCAACCGGGGCACGCGTTCACACGCACAGCCCAGTGATGACGATGCGCCATGTCGATGGCCAGTGGCTGTTGGAAACCACGCAGGCCACGGTGCGCGCCAAATCAGTGATCCAGGCCACCAACGCGTATCATAAAAACCTGCCCGACACGTCGCCGGCCTATGTTCCTGTCTCGTATTTTCAATTCGCCACCGCGCCTTTGTCCGACAATCTGCGCGCCAGTATTTTGCCCGGAGCCGAAGGATGTTGGGATACCGGCCTGATCATGACCTCTTTCCGAATGGATCACGACGGGCGCTTTATCCTCGGCGCAATGGGCAATCTAGAACATGCGGGCAGCGCCGCGCATACCGGATGGATCAAGCGCAAACTGTCAGAGCTTTATCCTCAGCTTGCGGATCAACCCTTGCAGCAGGGATGGCATGGCCGCATTGCGATGACCTCGGATCACATTCCCAAGATCACTCGGATCGGACCGGATGCGGTTTCGATCCATGGCTATTCAGGCCGAGGTATCGGGCCGGGCACGATGTTTGGCCGTATGGCGGCTGAGAGCCTTTTGGCAGGGGATCCGGCGTTGCTGCCAGTTCCCGCTGTGGCGGAACATACTGAACGCTGGACCCGCCTGCGTCACGCCTACTTTGAAACCGGTGCTGCACTGACCCATTTGATCAAGGCGCGCTGATGTCAGCTGCTATGGCTTCGATCCTTCTGCGCAGCCAACGATGCGCTGGATCATTGGCCGACCTTTGGTGCCAGACCATGTAAAGCGGAACCGGGGTGCATTCGAAGGGCAAATGCGCACAGTCCAACCCGGCCAGAGGACCTTGTCTCATCAAGGCGGTATCGGTCGAGATCAACGAGCTGCCCCGCACAAAGGCTGGTATCGCGTTGAAATGGGGCAGGGTAACAATCGGCGCTCTGATCTGGCTTTGATCAACACCCCGCATGACGGCACGGGCGTTGCGGCCATCGGCAAAGCGCACCTCGATATGGTCGCTCTCGCAGTAGGTCTGCCAACTGTTTGGCGGGGTGCAATGGCTGGCATCATAAAACATCATCAGCGGGCTTTCGAGCAGCCGTTTCTGGTAAATGTCCGGCCCATCCGGCGGCAGAGGGGTGACCATCAACTGACACCGGTCGCTGCGCAACAGGTCCGGATCGGGAACGCCCGATGGGATGAACTCTAACCGTAGCCGTGCACCCTCGGCGCGTGTGTCGCGCAACAGCCTTGGGAATATCACTTCGCGAGGCATGTCATTTGTGGCGATGCGAATGTCGATCTGTTCGGATAACGGGTCAAAGGGGCGACCGTCGGTCAAGGCACGCATCCCGTCCAGCACCGTTTGAATAGGGTCCTTCAGGGACAAGGCCCGTTCGGTCGGGGTCAGGCCCTGACCTGAACGTACAAACAACGGATCGCCCAGCACCTGCCGCAGTTTGGACAGCGTGTGGCTGATTGCCGATTGCGTGACCCCCAGCCGATCGGCTGCTTTCGAGACCGAGCTTTCCTCGAGTATTGTCAGAAAGACCCGCAGGACTTTGCCGTCCAAATCAGTGAAATCATTTTTATTCATATTATTTATGATTAAGTATGAATGGTATTGCTGTCTACCGGGCATTAAGGGTCAGACGGGCAAGGGGAGGCACGCTATGGGAATCCGTTTCTTTTCAGACCGGAACAGGCCAGTTCATATGGGCGGCTACCCGCTAGAGCGGTTGGCGCGGCAGGACACAATGCCGGACCTTTCGCAGGTGACGCCTATGGGCGATCTTAGCTTTCGCCGACCCGACAAACCCCAAAGCATCGTTAATGCGATGGGTGAATTTCAGGCTATGATGGATGCGATCCGCAACGGGCTGGTGAACACGGCAATGGCCGATATCCCGTCAGAGCCGCGCGAACGTGCCAACCATTTGAAGGCCTTTGGTTATTTCAACGATGCGTCGATGATCGGATGCGGTCCGCTGCCGTCCGACGCGCTGTTATCCGCGCCACGCCGTAATCCCGATATCGACCGGCTGTCAGATGCCTTAAGAACTCGGCAGACCAAGACACTGGCCTCGGGTATTGACGTCATCATGGCGGATTTGAAAGATAGTATCGAGGCTGCACCCAAACCGATTGACAGCCACCGCCATGCAATCGTGTTCCTATATGAACACAACCGTGACCCGGACCCGTCCGAGCCCGGAGCTGATTGGATCGTGGATGCGCAGGATCATCGCGCTTGTTTGTTGGCGACCGAAAATGCGGTGGTTATTGCCAACTACATCCGCCTGCTTGGCTTTGATGCGCGGGCGCATACGGCGATGTCGTCGGACGTTGATCTGGGCAAACTGGCGGTCGCTGCGGGTCTTGCCACGGTTGAAGGCGGAAAGCTTGTCGCCCCTTGGCTTGGGACTCGGTTCGGGCTGGCCGTAGTGACGACCGAGATGGAGATCGCCCATGACCGCCCGCTGTGCCCGATGGCCCAGCAACCGCGGTTTCGCACACAAGGGCCGGCATGGTGGTTGGGGGCGGGTTTTGCCAAGAATGCGTTGAACCGAGACTCCTATGCCAAACGGCGCTATGTCGACGGCGCGCATCCCTTCGAAAAGCTTAAGCGTGTCGAAACGCCGACAACTTATATTGACGAGGAAAACGTTGCACGCGTCCCCAAACGGGCTGACATGTTTGCCCGGGCGCAATTCGGCGACATGGGTAAGACTCTGCAGGACGCCGCCAAGGGTGGGCATTATGTGCGCAAGGCGGCCCCCAGTTTCGCGCAACGGCGCGCGCTGGGCGCGTTTGTTCTGCTGCAGGATGGCGACAGTGCCCAGACCACGCCACCGACAGATGCCGCCCGGAACGCCGCCAATATCAAGGCCGCGACCTATTTTCTGGGTGCGGATGCCGTCGGTCTCAGCCGGTGCCCCGATTGGGCGTGGTATTCACATGATGCTGCCGGAGAAGAGATCACGCCGCCGCATGATCAAGCCATCAGCATGATCATTGATCAGGGTTACGAGACCATGGAAGGGTCCAGTGGTGACGACTGGATTGCAGTGGCCCAATCCATGCGCGCCTATCTGCGGTTCTCGCTTTTGGGTGGGGTCGTTGCACAGCAGATCCGCAACCTTGGGTACAAGGCAAAGGCCCATACGGTGATGGATGGCGAGGTGCTGCAGCCTCCGCTTTTGCTGTTGTCGGGACTGGGAGAGGTCAGCCGGATTGGCGAGGTCATCCTGAACCCCTATTTGGGCCCGCGTCTGAAATCCGGTGCGGTCACAACAGATATGCCTCTGGCTCATGACAAGCCGATAGATTTCGGACTGCAGAGTTTTTGTGAAAGCTGCAACAAATGCGCGCGAGAATGCCCCTCGGGGGCGATCACCGCCGGGCCAAAACTGATGTTCAACGGCTATGAAATCTGGAAGTCCGACAGCCAGAAATGCGCGACTTACCGGGTGACAACATCGGGTGGTGCGATGTGCGGGCGGTGCATGAAAACCTGCCCATGGAATCTGGAAGGCATCTTCAAGGAACGTCCCTTCCGTTGGGCCGCGATGAACTTCCCCCAAGCCGCGCCAGCGCTGGCGAAACTGGACGATGCGGTGGGCAATGGTGGCTTGAACGACACCAAGAAATGGTGGTGGGATATCGAATTGCAGCCCGACGGCGCGTATCGCCCGACCCAGCATCCGCTGAACCGGCGCAACCTGCAGACGGACCTTGCCCTGAAATATGAGGATCAGACGCTGGCGGTCTATCCCGCCTATCTGGCCCCGCATCCCTGGCCCTATCCTTTTGCCATGGACCGCGAAGCCGGGATTGCAGCTTATGAAGCGATGGTCACGGCAGAGGAGTACAAGGCACGCAAGGCCGCCGGGGACATGTCTGTTGTTCACAACTATTCGATCGCAGGTGATGCCCCTGTCATGCGGGTCGAGCTGAGCATGGTCGACCGGATGACGGATGATGTGACCAAATATGAGTTCGCGACGCTGGATGGCGCGCCGCTGCCTCAGTGGACCGCAGGCGCCCATCTGGACGTGCTGGTCGCGCCAGAGTTCCTGCGGCAATATTCAATGTCCGGCAATCCGGCGAACCCAGCGACCTATCAGATCGGTGTCTTGCGCGAGGATGAGGGGCGGGGCGGCTCGGCCCTGTTGCACCGGATTTTTACCGAAGGGCGCAAGGTTTTCATCTCGAAACCCATCAACCATTTCGAACTGGATGAGACCGCCACCAGGACATTCCTGATGGGCGGCGGGATCGGCATCACGCCGATGATCGCCTTTGCCCACCGCCTGCACAGTCTGGGCAAACCCTTTGACCTGCATTACTCGGCCAGTACCCGCGCCGGGGCGGGGTATCTGGACGATCTGGCCGCAATGCCCTGGGCCGATCACGTGCACTATCATTTCTCGGACGAAGGCACGCGCGCTGATTTACAGTCAATCCTGTCGGGATATCAGGCAGGATGGCACGTCTATACCTGCGGCCCGGATCGGTACATGGAAGGCGTGATACAGGCAGCGGAACGTCAGGGGTTCCCAGACGAGGCGCGGCACCTGGAGTATTTCTCCGTTCCCGAGCAGCCCGAATATGAGAACCATTCTTTCACGCTGAAACTGGCCAGATCGGGGCGAGAGCTGCAGGTTCCCGCCGACAAACACGCGGCGCAGGTGCTGAACGAAGCCGGAATTCAGGTCGACGTGAAATGTTCGGACGGAATTTGCGGCGTCTGTAAATGCGGTGTGATTTCGGGTGAAATCGAGCACAGGGATTTCGTGCTGTCGAACAAGCAGCGCGAAGGCGCAATCATCCTGTGCCAAAGCCGTGCTGCGGACCCGGGCGGGGTGGTCGAGATCGACCTCTGATCCGAGGTCTGGAAACGACATTTCGGGATCGAAAAATAGGTCGTTCTTGCCATGGACGCCAGTGTGTTGCTGCACTAACGTCCCTGCGAACCCCAGTGGATCCTGACCAACAGGCGCGAGGTAAAATCATGGATTATCACAGCCCTGCCAGCTTTGCCGAGGCGTCGGCTCTGGCAGAAAATGCAAAAGGCGTTACACGGTTTCTTGCCGGTGGCACCGATGTTCTGGTGCAGTTGCGCTCGGAATTGGTGACGCCTGATACATTGATAGACATCAAGAAAATCAATGGCGTAAGCGATATCACCCGCAATGCTGACGGCAGCTGGACGCTGGGCGTGGCGGCGACGGGTGCGGAAATGAGCGAACATCCTGGGTTGGGCCTCGACTGGCCCGGCGTGGTCGAAGCGATGGATTTGATCGGATCGACTCAGGTGCAGGGGCGGGCGACGCTGACTGGCAACCTGTGCAATGGCTCGCCTGCGGCGGATTCGGTGCCAGCCATGGTGGCAGCGGGCGTGACCGTGACAGTCACCGGACCAAGTGGCACCCGTGAGGTTGCCGTCGAAGATATTCCGACCGGCCCGGGCAGAACGTCCTTGGCCAAGGGTGAACTGATCTCGGCGGTCAATATTCCTGCACGCGGCGAAAACGGAGGTGATGCCTATCTGCGGTTCATCCCAAGGACCGAGATGGATATTGCGGTGGTTGGCGTAGGTGTGAATCTCCGTCTGGACGGGGATACAATCACCGAGGCCCGCGTGTCTCTGGGTGCCGTGGCTCCGACTGTTCTGCTTGTCGAAGACTGCGCCAAGGCGATCATGGGCAGCACCCTTGACGATGCTGCATTGGACGCGCTTGCCGCTGCCGCATCTACTGCCTGTAACCCGATCGACGACAAGCGCGGCACAATCGCATTCCGTACCGAAGTGGCCGGGGTTCTGGCCAAACGCGCCGCGAAAATCGCCTATGCCCGCGCCAAGGGAGAGCAAGCATGAGCAAGTTCCACGTATCCACCACCGTCAATGGTGACACGGTCGAATACCTGTGTGACCCACGCGAGACGCTGCTGGACTGTCTGCGCGACAAGCTGAACCTTACCGGTGCGAAAGAAGGCTGCGGCACCGGCGATTGCGGTGCCTGCTCGGTAACTGTCGATGGCCGTTTGGTTTGTTCCTGCCTGATGCTTGGGATCGAAGCAGAGGGTAAACAGATCGAGACGGTCGAAGGTATTGCAGACGGGGACATTTTGCATCCGCTGCAGAAGAAGATGATTGAATATGCTGCTCTTCAATGCGGTATCTGCACCCCCGGTATTCTGGTCGCGGCCAAATCGTTGCTGGAAAAGAACCCGAACCCGACCGAGGAAGAGACACGGTATTGGTTGGCTGGTAATCTCTGCCGCTGCACTGGGTATGACAAGATCATTCGCGCCGTGATGGATACAGCGGCTGAACTGCGGGAGGCTTCATAATGGCACTCGACGATCGCAAATCTGAATTCACTTTCGTTGGTACCCGACCGAACCGCCCTGACGGGCTGGACAAGGTCACGGGGCGCGCGAAATTTGGCGCTGACGCCACCGCGCCGGGCATGTTGCACGGGGCTATTCTGCGCTCGCCCCATGCCCATGCGCGGATCGTAAAGATCGATACCTCCAAGGCCCAAGCGCATAAAGACGTCAAAGCCGTTGTGACCCGTGACGATTTCGCTGAGGTGCCGTTTAAGCCCGGTCTTGAAGGTGAGTTCTGGAACGTGCTGGAAAACGTTATGGCAGGCGAGAAGGCCCTGTATGACGGCCACGCGGTGGCAGCTATTGCGGCAACTTCGGCGCTGTCGGCGCGTGACGCACTCAAACTGATTGAGGTCGAATATGAGGTGCTGCCCCATGTGACCGATGTCGACAAAGCGATGGCTCCGGACGCTCCGGTTATACGCGAGGGGGCGGCGGATTATTCCGTGCCCGAAGGGATGCACCCGAACGTCGTGCGCTATCACGAAAGCGGGCATGGCAATGTCGAAGCCGGTTTTGCCGAGGCGGATCTGGTCGTTGAAGACAGCTTCGTCACCGAGGCAACCCATCAGGGCTATATCGAACCTCATGCCTGTTTGGCGACGCTGGGAAATGACGGCAAGGGTGAGCTGTGGTGCACCACCCAAGGGCACTGGATCGCGCAGAAAACCTGTGCGGCTTTGCTGGGGATCGAAACATCGCAACTGCGGGTGACGGCGTCCGAGATTGGCGGCGGCTTTGGTGGCAAGACAACCGTATTCATCGAGCCGGTCGCGCTGGCGCTGAGCCGCAAGGCCAACCGCCCGGTCAAGCTGGTGATGACCCGATCCGAGGTATTCCGGGCCACCGGTCCGACGGCCTCCGCGTCGATGGATATCAAGATCGGGATGAAGAAAGACGGCACGATCACCGCAGCGCAAGGCGTGTTCCGCCTGCAGGGTGGGGCCTTCCCCGGCGCGCCGGGTGATATGACGGCCATGTGTGCCTTTGCTCCTTATAACCTGACTAACGTCAAGCAGGTGGGCTATGACGTCATGGCCAACCGCCCGAAACAAGCGGCCTACCGGGCGCCCGGTGCACCGATGGGAGCCTTTGCTGTTGAGTCGGTGATTGACGAGCTGTGCAAGAAACTGGGTCTGGACCCCGTGGACGTGCGTCTGAAAAACGCCGCCTATGAAGGTACGAAGGCCAGCTATGGCCCGCGCTACGAACGCATCGGTCTGGTCGAAACGCTTGAGGCCGCCAAGGCGCATCCGCACTATTCTGCGCCACTGAAACCAGGGCAGGGGCGTGGGATATCCTGTGGATTCTGGTTCAACCACGGCGGCGAGACATCGGTGTCGCTTGCCCTGTCCGAGGACGGCTCGGCCCAGCTGATGGTCGGCACGCCCGATATCGGCGGCTCGCGCGCGTCGATGGCGCTGATGGCAGCCGAGGTTCTGGGCATTCCCTACGAGAATATCCGCGTCACCATCGCGGACACGGCGACGCTGGGATACAATGACGTTAGCCACGGATCGCGCGTGACCTATGCCTCGGGGCTGGCCACGATCAAGGCGGCCCGGCACGCGGTCGAAAAGCTCAGCGAACGGGCGGCGGCCAAGTGGGGCATCCCGGTGGATGCGGTGAAATGGGAAAACGGCTGCGCGGTGCCCTCGGGCCCCAATGCAGGTGATTTCGACCCGATGCCGCTGGCTGATATCACCGCTGATATGGGCGCGACCGGCGGTCCGATCTCGGGCCATTTCGAAGCGACGCCCGAGGGCGCAGGCGTGTCGTTTGGCACCCATATCGTCGATGCCGAGGTCGATCCGGAGACCGGCAAGACAAGCATCACCCGCTATACGGTCATCCAAGACGCTGGAAAGGCCATCCACCCGACCTATGTCGAAGGCCAATATCAGGGCGGCGCGGCGCAAGGTATCGGCTGGGCGTTGAACGAGGAATATGTCTATGGCGAGGATGGTCGTCTGCAGAACTCGATCTTCCTCGACTATCGCATCCCGGTCGCCAGCGACCTGCCGATGATCGACACGGTGATCGTCGAAGTGCCCAATCCCGGCCACCCGTTTGGTGTGCGCGGCGTGGGCGAGACCGGCATCGTGCCGCCGCTGGCAGCCATCGCCAACGCAGTTTCGAACGCTGCGGGTGTGCGGATGAAACAACTGCCAATGTCACCGCCGCGCATTCTGGCGGCGCTCAAGGACAATGGTTGAGGTCCACCTGTGGTCCGGCCTCCGGTCTTTGACCGGGGGTCAACAGGTGGTCGAGGTTGAGGCCAAAACCACCGGCGAGTTGTTGCAGGCGCTCGCGCGGGTACATCCGCAGCTTCAGGCGCCGATAGATGCCGGTGTATCCATCTCAATCAATGGGCGCGTGATCGCCAGCGGGTTGACCGAACCGATCCCCGAAGGCAGCGAAGTGTATCTGATGCAAAGGCTGCGCGGCGGTTAGCCCTTGGGTAACCAGGGTTCGCGCCCGACCATCCTGTCTGCTTCGGCCGTGATGTCGTTCATATGCGCCTCAAGGCTTAACCGCAGGGTCTCGAGTTCTTCTTCGCTGGCCTTGCGGGGAACGTTTTCGGTCCATTCCCGGCACAGAAACACGCCTTTGTTGCGCCAGGGGCGCGGCATCAGCAAGCGATCCCAGGTACCGGCCTCGCTGCCGTGGCGGGCAGAAAAGGTGATACCGAAGACCCGCTTGCCCGAGGTGCGTGCCCAAACCAGAGGCACGGTCGACAGCACCCGTTCCGGACCGCGCGGGCCGTCAGCGGCGATACCGATGGAAATGCCGCGCTTAATCTTGCCGATCACTTCGCGTGACACCGCGATGTTGTTTGCGTTCTTGCTGGTCATGGCGATGGTGTCCATGCCGAACAGTTTCTGCACCCGACCCACCATGCTGCCAGCGCGTGCCGAGGATGTGATCGAGCAGATACGCCCCTTATCCAACGGAAAGAAATAGGGCGATTGTGCCAGTCGCTGATGCCAAAGGACAACGATGACCGGTTCGCCCTGATCGGCCAGCTGGTCCAGCTCTTCATAGCCGATGCGTTGCCATTGGGTGTTGCGGTTGACCATCCGAATATAGCTCGCGATGCGGCGGGCGGTCCAATTCAGGACGGCCTCGCTATCGGCGATTTTCTTGCGGATACTCACTAATGGTGACCCTCATATTGATCAAACCGTGTCTTATAGAACTCAACGCCATACGCAACTTGTTTGTCGTGCGCATAACTGAGGAGGAATCTGAAAAAGCCTCTTGAGTCCGCCGCGCGGCTGGCATATTTGAGGCGGACCTTAGGGGTATAGCTCAGTTGGTAGAGCGACGGTCTCCAAAACCGTAGGTCGCGGGTTCGAACCCTGCTGCCCCTGCCATTCTCTCCATTGCCAGAAGTTTGTGCCAGCTTGGGCGGAATGGGACACGAGTGACCCTTTGCGCAGCCTAGCTGTTACAACTTGGACCAGCAGAGCAATCGACCGATGCGATAAACCGCGTTCTGGTTGCTCAACAAATCACGGTCTAACCCAAAATCGGTGATATGCCACCGGCAAAAGCGGCCAAGATTGGGGCCGTCAGGGCGAAGCCGGCGCGGATGATGTCACCTGTGCCTTCTGTCAGCTTATGCGACGATCTCCAGTCATCAATGTCGAATGCCTGGTCTGTGCCGCCCTGATTTCGGGCAGCCAAAGCGAGGTTAGAAATTCTTCCGTCCAGAAGGACTGCCACGGGAAGAAAGTAGCTGAGCATTAGCAAGCAAAAATATGTGCCGGTGAACAAGGCCGATGCGTTGAGCAATGCGCTATAGGCGGCCCTTTCTGATTCAGCGATCATGGGCAAGGGCCAGTACATCCAGCTTGCGGCAAAGAACATGCCGAAGGTCAGCACCAGACTGGACAGGTAGAGCTGCTGCCGCATCTGCCGCAGGTTTTGCGCCAGCTCAGCTGCGGTTGCTTCGATGTCCTGAGATTCATGCCGACCAAGACACAATATCATTCCGACAATCAACGACCCGATCGCAAGGCCGGCCATTGCATTCACCAGGTCCAGAATACGGTTGAACAGTGAAAGAACAGGGGCCTGCCCGCATTTCCCAAACATCCAGCTATCTTCCGAACCGGAACATGCCGGTAAGGTGCCTTGCGACAATGCTGTTTCAAAAACGGCTTTGCCGATTTGGTGGTAAATCTGCGGGCTTTGGTCGGTCATATGCTTTTGAATGGTCGGCACGAGAGCCAGAAACACGATGGCGACTACAATCGCGATTGCCGCGATCCGGGTGTTTTTTTCGATCGGGCGTGACAGGGTCCGGAACAAGACTGCCACGGGCAACAAGGCCAGCGATAAAAAGAACCAGGACGCGGCAAGAAACCGAAACCGACCAACGGCTTCCTGCCAAGAGCTATCGCTCAACACAAAGTTCACTGGAACGTCCAGTTCATTGGCGATCATTTGGTTCTGGATCAGTTTATGGATTGCGAAAACACATACCGGCAGCAGGGCGATGGCAAAATAGCGCGGTTTTACTCGGCTTTTTGACACGTGATACCTTTCTTGCCGGGGCGTTGCACAGCACACAGTTTAGCACAAAACTCGTACATCGATGCCTGGAGTTTCAGGCGGGCTTTCTGATGGTGACAATCGAACGGCCGGTACGCTTGCCCATTTGCCCCAGCCAGACCGCCAGAAGTACGATACAGACACCGGCGATCTGCACAAAGGTCAAGTTTTGCCCAAGCATGACCCAACCAATCATTACGGCGGATAACGGGCTGAGAAAGCCAAGTGCCGAGACCGCAGAGGGTTCGATCCGGGCGAGGCCTCGGAACCACAGGATATAGGTCAGGGCAGCCCCGATGACGCTCAGATATCCAATTCCGAGAAGGCTGTTTGTTTCAAGCGCTGGTAAGGCGGGCTCAAATATCAGTGCAAGCGGCACCAGCAACAGCCCGCCGGCGGTTAGTTGCCAAGCGGTAAATGTCAGCAGCGGCACTGGCGGTTGCCATTTGCGCGTCAGGACAGTTCCTGCCCCCATCGAAAGGGCGCCACCCAGTCCAGCGATCAGGCCAACCGTATCAAGATTGATAGCTGTTCCGAGGACAAGGCACCCGACGCCGATCACCCCCAGCAGCGCTGCGCCGACCGATCTCAGCCCAACCGGGGTGTTCAGCAGAAATGCCGACAGGAAGACTACAATAAGAGGTTGTACCGCGCCGACAGTGGCTGCGACCCCACCGGGGAGCCTGTAAGCCGCGACGAAAAGCAGGGTCCAGAACACGGTGAAATTGAGCGCGCCCAGAATGAATATGCGGCCCCACCAATGACCCCTTGGAAGTTGACGGGACAAAACTAGCAGCAGCAGTCCGGCAGGCAGCGCACGCAGCGCGGCCATCGTGATCGGATATCCGACGGGCAAAAATTCGGTCGTAACATAATAGGTGCTACCCCAGATCAAAGGGGCAACAGCAGTTAGGGCGATGTCGGTTTGGTGTCTCATGGCGAATCCCTTTATCTTGACGTCAAGATATATTGTAAAATCTTGACGTCAAGATAAAGCTGGGCTAGCCAGAACTCATGGATCATGTGGAGCGAATTATCGCGCAGTGGAACAGTGCCCGGCCCGACCTGGATGTGGGGCCGATGGAAACCGTTGGTCGACTGACGCGGTTGGCGGTTCAGTTGCGAAGGGCGATGGAGCATACTTGGGCTCTTCATGACATGAACGCTGCCAGCTTTGATGTCCTTGCCACGTTGCGAAGGTCTGGCAAGCCAGAGGGTCTTTCACCTGGCGAGCTATTGGAGCTTACAATGGTGACGTCCGGCACAATGACGAATCGCGTCGATCAACTGGTTAAGGCGGGGATGGTCGAAAGAGTGCAAAACCCTGAGGATGGCCGGGGCTTCCTGATCCGTCTTACCCAAAATGGGTTCAAAGCGATCGAGGCCGCCGTTTCGGATCATGTAGAGACTCAGCAGCGCCTGGTTCAGGGTTTGTCCCTGCAACAGCGCGATCAGCTCAATCACCTGCTCAGATCGTTGTCTGAAACGCTGGACTGATCCAGGCAGGTAAGCATTCTGGACCGGGGTGCCAATTCCGATGTGGCATAAGCCGTTTTAGTCCGCACGGCTCAAATTCTATAATTCTTGGGCTATGCGGTTTCCTCGGTCAGGGGATTGGCATATTGTTCAAACGAATTTCAGGTAGCCGGATGAGGATACATGTCGCGCTTCGATGGATATTTCCTGCGGCAACTGCTGATTCTGTTCGGCTTTTTCACTCTGATTCTGGTGGGGGTTTTCTGGATCACCCGCTCGGTCAGCCTGTTTGACCGTGTCATCAGCGGTGGTCAATCGGCCATGGTGTTTCTTGAATTTACCGCTCTTACTTTGCCGACGCTGATCCGCACGGTGATGCCCATGGCCGTGTTCGCAGCGGCCGTCTATGCCACCAACCGCCTGAGCCGTGAAAGCGAGCTTACGGTGATGCTGGCCACAGGTTCCAGCCCGTGGCGGCTGGCTCGCGCTGTGGTTCTGTTCGGTCTTGTTGCTGGTCTGATGATGGCCTCGATCAGTGTTTTCCTGCGCCCGGCCTCGGTCGATCTATTGGAAAAACGGCAGGCCGAAGTGGCGGGTGACGTCACAGCGCAGTTATTGAATGAAGGCGAATTCCTGCATCCTGCAAGTGACGTGACCGTCTATATTGGAGGAATTGATCTGGACGGGACTTTGCGCGAAGTTTTTGTTTCGGACCGGCGGGATAAAACCAGCCCGGTCAGCTATTCCAGCCAAACAGCTTATCTGGTCAATAACGGCTCGGGCATTCATCTGGTGATGGTTGACGGGGTTGCCCTGCGTCAGGACCGGCAGGGACGTACCCTGTCGTCTACACTGTTTCAGGACGCGTCCTATGACATCTCAGAATTGACGAGTACCGACAACACGGCCGAGCGAAGCCTCGAGGCCATTCCCACCGCAGAGCTGTTGCGCGACCGGGCTGCGATCGCGGCAGCAGAAGGGTTCACTGAGGGCGCGTTGATCGACGAGCTGCATCAGCGATTTTCGTGGATCACCATTTGTATCGCGGTCGCAATGGCGGGCTATGCAACCCTTATGTTGGGCAGCTTTTCCAGATTTGGCCTGTGGCCACAGATTTTTGGAGCATTCATAATTCTGGTCCTTTTGGAAGGTATGCGCGGCTTTGTGTCCCCGTTGGTGATCGAAGACCCGAAATTGTGGCTATTGCTCTATTTGCCTGCTGTCATGGGCATATTGATCTCGTGCCTGTTTCTTTTGATTGCAGGTCGTCCGCTTCTGCGCGTGCGCGCAAGAAAACACTCGCGGGTATTGTCCCAAGCCTGAAGTTACGGCGCATTTCGGCGCAATGTTCTTCGGCCAAGCTAATTCGTTTTTTCGCTCAGGTTTTCTGCGTTAGGCTGCGGTTGGATGATCAGTCAAAAGGACCGGACCATGCTGGACAAAACCCACAAACCCACCTGGACCAGCTTTGAAGAGGCGACCAAGGCCGATTGGGACGCCGTCATGGAATACGAAGAGGCCTATAACGCCGCGTTGCCGGACAGGATACTGGATGCGATCCGTTCGCTGGACGAGGAATGGACGCCCTATCCCGTGAACCGCTATCAGCACAGCCTGCAGGCCGCGACGCGCGCCTATGAGGATGGGGCGGAAGAAGAGCTGGTCGTCGCAGCGCTGATCCACGACACCGGCGATATCCTGTCTCCCTATAACCATGGGGAGCTGTCAGCGGCGATGATGAAGCCCTATGTCAGCGAGAAAACCCATTGGATCCTCAAACATCACTGCGTGTTCCAGGGCTATTACTACAATCACCACCTGGGCGGAGACCGCAACGCCCGAGACAAGTACCGCGACAGTCCTTATTGGGAGGAATGCCGCTATTTCTGCCATGAATACGACCAAAAGGCGTTCGATCCGGATTACCCGACCAAACCGTTGGAGTTCTTCGAGCCGATGCTGCGCCGTGTCCTAAGCCGCGGCGAGGGGCATATGGAGTTGAACGAAACCGCCGAAGGTTAGCAGGCGGCCATCAGACGGTAGACGATCTGCGCGGCGGTAAAGTCCCAGGCGGCATTGCCGTTCGGGGCCAGCTCGACCACGTCGAACCCCACGCATTTGCGCCCCCGAAGGGCATGCTCGACCAGTTGCAGCGCCTGATAATAGCCCAAGCCGCCGGGCACGGGTGTTCCTGTGGCCGGCATTTGCGAAGGGTCCAGCCCGTCGACATCAAAGCTGACATAGACCAGTTCGGGGAAATCCTTGGGCAGATCGACCGCGTTGATGTTACCGGTGACCAGCTCCTCGGCATCAATGTGGAACACGCTGTTCTTCACCCGGCTCTGCGCCTCTTCGGTCGAAAAGGCCCGGACGCCGAATTGGGCCAGTCGGACGCCTTCTTCGGCCAGTAGATGCATGACCGAGGCATGGCTGTGCTTTTCACCCTGATACGTGTTGCGCAGGTCCGCATGCGCATCAATCTGGACGATCCCGATCGGTTGGTTCAACGCGCGGGCCACACCCATCACCGCACCGTAGCTCAGAGAATGCTCACCGCCCAGAGTAACCGGCACTTTACCAGCGCGAATGGCGGCTTCGGTGCGCAGGGCAAGGCGTTCCATCACTGCAGGCATAGGGCCGTCACAGTTCAAAGGTTCCTCAGTGAAAATACCCGCTGTGCAAGGCTCGGCAAGGCCAGTGATGCGCTCCAGCTCGTTGCTGGCCTCGATGATCGCCGCCGGGCCACCGGCTGTACCCGAGCCGTAGGATACCGTGCGCTCCAGCGGTACTGGGATTACACGAAACCGGGCGTTTTCGGTCCGTTCCGATGTGGTCAATTCACTGTCGAGGAAAACGCTCATGAGAGCCTCTCTTTAAAGTCGTCATAGCCGAACTGTTTGATAATTTTCAACGCGTCGGTTTCGCTGTTCCACAGGGCGATTGTGGGCAGGGGGACACCGTTGAAGGTGTTGGTCTTGACCATCGAATAATGCGCCTGATCTAGGAAGGCAAAGCGTTGGCCGATCTCAAGCGGTTTGTCCCACGTATAGTCGCCGATCACATCCCCCGCCAGACAGGACGGGCCGCCCAGACGGTAGGTATGGCCTGCCTCGGCCTCGTCCATCAGGGCCGGGCGATAGGGGGCTTCGATCACGTCCGGCATGTGGCAGGTGGCCGAAATGTCGGTGATCGCAAGGGTCATGCCATTGGTCGGCAGGTCGAGAATTTCGCCCACCAGAATGCCCGCATCCAGTGCCACAGCCTCGCCGGGTTCAAGATAGACGTCGACGTCATGGGTTTCGCGGATCGCCTTGATGAACGCGATCAACCCATCACGATCATAGTCGTCACGGGTGATATGGTGGCCACCGCCGAAGTTCAGCCATTTGAGATGACCCAGGAACGGGGCGAGTTTTGGTGCAACGGCTTCCCAGGTGCGTCGCAAGGGCTCGAACCCTTGTTCGCAGAGGGTGTGCATATGCAAGCCATCGACCCCGGCCATGATTTCAGCGCTTAGATGGCTGACTGGCGTGCCCAGACGCGAACACGGCGCGCAGGGATCGTATTTAGGGATTTCACCTTCGGAGTGTTCGGGATTGATGCGCAGGCCGACCTGAACTTTGGCGGCCTGTGCTTTGGTCAGGAACCGGTCCTTTTGTGCGGGTGAGTTGAAGATGATGTGGTCGGACAGTGACAGGATTTCATCGATGTCAGCGTCTTTGTACCCGGCGCAGTAAGTGGCGACCTCACCGCCATATTCTTCGCGGCCTAGACGGGCTTCATAGATACCGCTGGCGCAGGTGCCGCCAAGGTGTTGGCGGACCAAGGGGGCCAGCGAGAACATCGAGAACGCTTTGAGCGCGCTGAGGACATGTGCACCGGACCTGCTGCCGACATCGGACAGGATCGCCAGATTTTTCTCAATTGCTTTTTCGTCGACCACAAAGCACGGGGTCGGCACGCGGGTGAGGTCGAAATTGCGGAAAGCACCGGCATCGCCTGCTTGTGTGGTCATCATGTCGGACATATCAGCCGTCTCCGAATTTGGAGAGGGCGGGGGGCGCTGCCCCCCGGACCCCCCGAGGTATTTAGGGCCAGATGAAGCTTTGCGGATCAGAACTCGACCGGGCCGTCTAGTTCGTGGACCTGCCATGGCAGACCATGTTCATTCAGCATGTCCATGAAATCATCCGGGTCGAGCTGTTCCATGTTCCACACTCCTGGCGCGGTCCAGTTGCCTTTGAGCACCTGCGCGGCACCGATCATAGCCGGAACGCCAGTAGTATAGCTAACCGCTTGGCTGCCGACCTCGGCGTAGCATTCCTCGTGGTCGCAGATGTTATAGATGTAATAGGTTTTCTCGCCCGTGCCATCCTTGGCCTGACCCGTGGCGATATCGCCGATGCAGGCCTTGCCCTTGGTTTCGGCACCCAGATCGCCGGGATCAGGCAGCAGGGTTTTCAGGAACTGGATCGGGATGATTTCCTTGCCGTCATGCATTACCGGGTCGATGCGGGTCATGCCGACATTTTCCAGCACTTTGGCATGGGTGATATAGGCGTCGCCGAAGGTCATCCAGAAGCGGGCACGCTCAATCTCGGGGAAGTGGGTGGAGAGGCTCTCCAGCTCCTCGTGATACATCAGGTACATGTTTTTGGGGCCGATGGCGGGGAAGTCAAACTCGACCTTATGGGTCATGGCGGGGGAGTGTTTCCATTCGCCGCCTTCCCAGTGGCGCACCTCGGCGAGAACCTCACGCAGGTTGATCTCGGGGTTGAAGTTGGTGGCGAATTCCTGATCGTTGCTGCCGCCATTGGCGTCCAGAACGTCGATCTGGCGGATCGTATCCAGCTTGTGTTTTCTCAACCACGTCGCAAAGACAGACGTTACGCCCGGATCAAAGCCCGAACCGAGGATGGCGGTCAGTCCCGCCTGTTTGAACCGATCCTGATAGGCCCATTGCCAGTGATACTCGAACTTGGCTTCGTCCTCGGGCTCGTAATTCGCGGTGTCGATGTAGTGGATGCCCGCCTCAAGGCACGCGTCCATCAGCACGAGGTCCTGATAGGGCAGGGCCAGGTTCACGAGGACCTCGGCACCGGTGTCCTTGATCAGTTTGACCGTGTCCGCGACCTGATAAGCGTCCAGCTCCGCAGTAGCGATGTCAACGCCCACACGCTCTTTCACGGCCTTGGCAATGGCGTCGCATTTCGACTTGGTGCGGCTGGCCAGCGTGATTTCAGTGAAGATGTCCGAATTCATCGCCATCTTGTGCACCGCAGCGTGAGAGACGCCGCCCGCGCCGACAACCAGCGTTTTGCCACTCAAAGTTCCCATGGGGTCATCTCCTCTCGGGGGTTATTCGTAATAGGTGTAGCCGTTGATCGAGTCGCGATAGGCGCTCATCAGGGTCTTGCGGTCTTTGGCCAGCAGAGTACCGGTCGAGATCGCCTCGTCCACCATTTTGCGGAAGGCGGCGACACAGTCGGCCGGATCAAACTCGACATAGGACAGGACCTGACCAATGGTGTCGCCCTCTTGCTCGTGCAGCAGATCGAAACCGCCATCGGAGCGCAGGTCGATGGTAACCACGTTGGTGTCGCCGAACAGGTTGTGCAGATCGCCTAGCGTTTCCTGATAAGCACCAACAAAGAAGACGCCCATGAAGTATTCGTCATTCTCGGGCAGGGAATGTACCGGCAGGCTGGGCGAGACACCTTCGGCCAGAATAAACCGGTCGATCTTGCCGTCGCTGTCGCAAGTGATATCGGACAGCACCGCGCGGCGGTCGGGCGTTTCGTTCAGACCCTGCAGCGGCACGATCGGGTGTAGCTGGTCAATGGCCCAGACGTCGGGCAGCGATTGGAACAGTGAGAAGTTGCAGTGATAGATATCAGCCACTTTTTCCAACTGTTCGTCGACATCCGTGTCGAGCTCATCACTGGCAGCCAACGCCTTGAGGCGGGCCATCAGTGACAGATAAATGCGTTCGGCGCGCGCCATCTGGCGCAGGTCGATATATCCGCGGCGGAACAGGGCGCGCAGCTCGTTGCGATAAAAAGTGGCGTCGTTCCAGCATTCCTGAAGACGGTCGCTGGAGAGGTATCCGTGCACGGCGGCAAGGTCCGAGACTAGGTGATGATCATCCGCCTCGACCTCAGGGCCGTCTGGCGCGTCATAAAGCGTGCTTTCCAGCACGTTGAACACCAGCATGGATGAGGTCGCAACGATTGCGCGCCCACTTTCAGTGACCAATGTGGGGTGCTCGACCTCGGCTTCATCCATGGCATAGGCGACGGTTTCGACCACGTTGGCGCAGTATTCTTCGACCGTGTAGTTGATCGAGTTTTCGGCGGCTTTCTTTTCGCCCGTGTAGTCCACGCCCATGCCGCCACCCAAGTCCAGATGGGTCAGCGGTACGCCTTCGCGGGTCAGTTCGGTATAGTATCGGCAGGCCTCACCCACGGCGCGGCGCACGTCATTGACGTCCTGCACCTGCGATCCAAGATGCGAGTGCTGCAGCTTCAGGCAGTGCAGCAATCCGGCGGCCTTCAGCTTGTCCACCGTGGCGACCAGCTGATCGGTGTTCATGCCAAAGGCGGAACGGTCGCCCGAGCTTTCTTCCCATTTCCCGCTAATCTGGTTGGTCAGTTTAACCCGTACCCCGATCAGCGGTTCGATGCCCAGTTGGTTATAGACTTCGATCACCGTGTCGGCCTCTTTCGGGCTTTCCAGCACGATCACCGTATTGAACCCGATTTTGCGGCTGAGGATGGCCAGCTGGATAAACTCGGCATCCTTGACGCCGTTGCAGACGATCAGCGCCTCATTGGCCAGACGATGGGCAAGCGCGACCACAAGTTCCGGTTTCGAGCCAGCCTCAAGGCCATAATTGTACTTCTTCCCAAACTCGACGATCCGGTCGACCACCTGAGCCTGTTGGTTGACCTTGATCGGAAAGACACCGCGATAGCTGCTTTTGTACCCAACCCGGGCAATCGCCTCTGCAAAGCTTTCGTTAATATGGACAATCTCGTGCTCCAGATAGGAGCTGACGCGCAGGATCATCGGGGCCTTGATGCCGCGATCGTCCAGATCACGCAGGATGCCGGGCAGGCTGATCGCCTCGGCCTCGGGCGCAAGGGGATTGCGCAGACCGATTTCGCCGTCTTCCGTCACCTCGATGAGGTCTTTGCCCCATTTCTCAACCCCGTAGATGGAATGCGGTGCGTCGGGCGTCTGTTTCAATCAAGTCTGTCCTTAACCTAGGGTGCCTGCTTCGCGCCCGCCAATACGGCAGCAATTCGATTCGTCCAAGTGTAATCTATGTGACGGGTATTTCCGAATTTATACAGGCAGACCAACGGGAACCAGATGGTTATCCCACTGACAATCCGGCCGGGCGGAAATGCGGGCCTTGGCAGTAAGCGCTCCGACCAGCCCGGTGCCTGTGGTGAAAACAAAACCGGAAGGCCCGGCACCCAGGCCGCAAACATCCTCAAGCGGGGTCGTGTCGTTAAGTTGACCGGTCAAGCTGTCGAACCGAAGCAAACTGTTGCCGCGAGGGCAAGTGATGGCGATGGTTTTGCCGTCCCCGGCAAAAGCAATGCTGCCAGCGTAACCCTGCAAGGCACTTTGCACCGATTCCGGGGCTGCAAGCAGGCGCGGAGCCTCGCCTCTTTTGTGCAGTCCCAGCAAAGGCGGGTGGTTTGACTTGTTGCCCTGCCATTGCATTGCAAACCCGACCAGACCGTCGGATCGAACGGCAAGGTGTCGGATCGAATTTTTATGCAGTGTCCGGGGCAACTCTATCTGTTCCAGGACCGAGCCTGACAGACTCAGATAACTTAGGCGCGGTTGCATGATGGGCAGATTCAGCTTGGTTCGGCCCATTTCAGGATGTGTTTCAATGCCGCCATTTGCGATGATCAGAGTTTCCCCATCCGGCATGAGCCGCATATCATGCGGCCCGACCCCGCCCGAAGAAAACTCGCCCAACCGCGTGTAGTCCTCCGAGTCCCAGACGCCAATCACACCCTCACCGGCCTCATAGTCGTTTTCGGTGGTGAACAGATGGGTTCCATCCCGGGAAAACACGCCATGGCCATAGAAATGGCGGCCTTTGGGAGCATCCATCCGTGCGGTTTGGGTTCCGCTCTTGCAATCGATCACCACGCCAAAGGTGCCAGGGCGGCGGGCGAAAGCCACGGCTTGCGCGCGTGAGGGATGCGCCGCAGCGGCATGGCCGCGCGCCGGCAGGGGGAGAGAGAATAAGATACCGCCGTCAGAACTCAGGCCCGCCAGCCGATAGGTACCGTCCGGAAACAGCGCCGCCGCCAGGAAATCCGGCGCGCCGACAGTCGACCAACCTTGTGTTGGGGCAAGGCTAGCTGCAGCCAGGCCCGCAAGGAATTGACGGCGGTTTGTCATGGCTTAGTCCCCGTCCAGCGAATTGAACCCGGCGCTGATACCCAAGGTCGGGCCCAGCTTGGCTGCTGCAATCGTGCGGATGTCGTTGATCATCTGCTGCAAAGCCTCTACCCGGATTCGACCGGATGGCGTTGAGACTCCGGCCAGTGTAGGGTCGTCTAACTTACGCATGCGGATGATAGCCTTGTCGAACGCATTATCCAAATCAGCGGCAATCTGCGGATGATCTGCGGACAGCCGGGTGGCCAGATCGCGCAGCGTGATCAATGACAGTTCAACCTGGCGTAGTGACCGTTCAGACCTGCGCGCTTCGGCCCGATTGGGGCGGGGGCGCTCTAGGGTGCCCATGGGGCGCCCAAGGCGTGTTTCGGCGGTGAATTCCAATCCGGTGATCAGAGCTTTGTAAAGTTCCTGCATGGCCTCATCAGCAGACCGGTAAGGACTGTCTCCGCCGGGCATGGTCAGGTTGGCAGAGAAAGGTTGCCAGTCGTGATCCATCGCCTTGGCATTGCGGTTTATATCTGCAGCAATCGCCCGGATCAAAGCGCATCGATAGGCCCTGTCGCCCTGATCCGCGAGGGCTGGGTCGAATAGCATCATTTCAAGCGCAAGAAACCCGCGTCCCGCGATCGAAGCCTCGGCATAGGCCTCGGGGGTGTCAACCACCGCGTCTTGGGTGGCAATCAGGCCGGATAGGGTTTTGGGTGTAAACCCTTTTGTGTCTGGCCAGAATGCCATCGCAAATGCGCGGTCATCGACCTCGGAGGGGCCAAAGCGCAAGTGGCTTACCGTGACCCAGCGGTCGAATGCCAGGTGATAGGCTGCACGAAGGTTCGGTGAAACGGCTGTGCAATCCGCCTGCGCTGCCGCATCCAGCGCAGCTGTTGCGTCAGATAGCTGTGCGTATCCGGGAAGAATGTGCCCTTCAACAACATCTGTCAGGATCTGGCTGGGATTTTGCGCCAAGGCTGACAGGGGCAGAATAAGGGCAATGGCCAGGCCGAGGGCACGCATCAGAGGCTCTCCAGAAAGCGGATCAAAGCGTCGCGGTCGGGTTTTGGCATAGACACAACGGTGTCGCGCGCCGGTTGTGCCTCTCCGCCGTGCCACAAAATAGCTTCCAACAGCGACTGCGCCCGCCCGTCATGCAGAAATTGTGTGTGGCCAGAGACCTGCCCCGTCAGGCCGACCCCCCAAAGCGGGGGCGTGCGCCATTCCCGGCCTGTTGCGCGTGCTTCGGGTCGGTTGTCGGCCAGACCATCGCCCATGTCATGCAACAGAAGATCCGTATAGGGCCAGATCAGCTGAAAACTGTGCTCGGGTCGGTCGTCCATCCGGTGGGTGACATAGGATGGCGTGTGGCACGAGGCACAGCCGGTATCAAAGAACACCTGCTTGCCGCGCAGGACCTGCGGGTCATCAATGTCGCGCCGCCCTGGGACGCCGAGATTGCGGCTGTAAAACGCCACAAGGTCCATGCCTTGCTGGTCAATCTCGAACACGCGGTCGTCGTTGTCGCCATGGGGAGCGGTGACGCAATCCGCCTGCAATTCGGTGCAATCGCCATGGGCTGTAGGGAAAAGCGGGCTCGAAATCCCGATATCCCCGGCAAAAGCCGCCGCTGATTGCTCCATGATCGTGGGCATCCCGGCCTTGTATCCGAACCGGCCCATCATCGGCGCGTCGTATTCGGCTGACCAAACGATGTTGGGACGGCCCGAGATGCCGTCGCCATCCGCGTCGTCCGGGTCGGCCTTTGCCAGCAGGTCCGCGACCGGAATCGCTTCAAGCAATCCCAGACCGATCATCTGTGGGGCCACGCGCGGGCTCAGCATCGCCTCGGGGTGCAGCGGGCCATATCCAAGATCCGCCGCGGTATAGGTCGGGCTGCGGAGAATGACCGTTTCGCCGTCTGATAGCGCGACAGGAAGGTTTTCATAGGTGATGTCCAGCCGGTACTCGGCGGGGTGGCCCGCGAGGGCCAGATCCTGCATCTGCCCGCCGTAATTGGGTTCGGGCTGAGTGGCGATGTAGTCCGCGATTTCATCGATTGTGCCGCCACCGGGGATTGAGACCCGAAGGAACATCGAAACAGCCCCGTCATAGGGCCCATTTGGTGTGTGGCCGCGCCCGTCCTTGATGTGACACCGTTGGCAAGAGCGCGCGTTGTACAATGGCCCCAAGCCGTCCGAGGCCAGGGTCGAGGAAGGCGAAGACACCCAGATTTTCTTGAACAGCCCGTTGCCGACCTTGAAATCCAGTTCCTGTTCGAATTTCAGATTGCCCGAAGGTTGCGAAAATGCATCTGCGTCCTGACGTGCCCTTACGGTTGCGGCACCGGCGGGCAGGTCCTCGAACCGTTGCGCGGCGTCGAAATCCGTGGGCGCGGCGATCACATCCGCGATCCGGGCCTTTTCATCTTCGGTTCTGGGTTGGAAGTTGAGATGCAGATCCTGCAGTTCAGCGGACAGGATCGGGGTGGCTGCAATCGCAGCCACCGCCACAAGCGAGAGCTTACTCGCCTTCGTCCATTTTCGATGCGTTAAGTTGCGCATAATTGGCTTCGCCAATCCTTTCGTACAAATCAAGCTGTGTTTCGAGGAAGTCGATGTGGCCTTCTTCGTCACTGATCAGGTTCTCGAACAGAGACATAGTGACGTAGTCGCCCGCCTCTCGACAATATTCACGGGCCTCAACGTACAGGGCACGCGCATCATTCTCGGCAGCCAAATCACATTCCAGAGTTTCCTTCGGGGTCTGTCCAATCCGAAGCGGGTCCAGTTTCTGCAGGTTGGGGTGACCTTCCAGAAAGATTATGCGCTCGATCAGCTTGTCGGCATGACCCATCTCTTCGATGCTTTCCTCACGGCTTTTCTTTGCCATGTGGGTCAGGCCCCAATCCTCTTGCAGACGGTAATGCAGCCAATACTGGCTGACTGCCGTCAGTTCATGCCGCAGAGATTTGTTGAGGTATTCTATGACTTTGGGATCGCCCTTCATCTACACTCTCCTGTGATGCCTTGGTGCGTAATGCACAAAGCTGCATGGGGACTTCCAGATTATCGCTGGAGCGCATGGTGTCTAGGAAAAGCGGCATGCATCCGCCACAATCCGCTGATTTTCCAAGGGCATGATAGATCTTGCCAGGGGTTATGACTGCCCTAGGGTCGGAAACGCGCATCCAGTCGATGGCGGCATGAATCTCGGTGTCTGTGATCTTGGTGCAATGGCAGACAATCATGGAGGTGGCGCTCTGGTTTGTATTCTTACTATATTAGTCAGTTATTAAGTGCATGTCCTGCGGCATACTGTCAGTTAGCCGAAAATGAGTTGGGGGCGGGATAGTCCTCCGCCCCCGAACCGCTAGGTTTACTGGAAAACAGCCGTCGGGTTGTCCAGGCTTTCAGAACCTTCGAACTCAATCTGATCGACGTCCAGAATGGTGACGATCCGCTCGATTGTCTTGGTCTGGTCCACCAGCCCGTTCACACCGCCCATGATCAAAACTTCGCCACCTTCGTTGCCGCGTTCCAGCATCTGGTCATAGGCGAACCCGGCCTCGGCTGTGGATTTGATCCGACCCAGCGCCTGCATTGTGTTGGCCAGCTTCAGCTTCATCTCGGCGTCTAGAGATGGGTCGGAGGCAATCACCAAATCCGAAAGCGATGCGCCGCTGACAGGAGTTCCGTCGATGCGGGTATAGCTGCCTAAATAGACGTTCTGAATGCCAAGACCATCATAGTAGTGGCTGTTATGCGTGTTGTCCGAGAAGCAGTCATGCTCTTCCTCGGGATCGTTCAACATCAAGCCAAGACGCATCCGCTCACCGGCCTGCTCACCATAGGACAGCGAGCCCATTCCGGTGAGGATCGCGCTTATTCCTGCGCTCTCATTTTCGGTCAGGGCAGTTCGGGCCGCGCCTCCGTCCTGCCATTGGGTCGCCATCCATTCCAAATCGGTGACCAGCAGTTCAGTCACGGCCTCAAGGTACTGGGCGCGGCGGTCACAGTTACCGCCGGTGCAGGCATCACCTTGGGCATAGTCCGTCCATGGACGGCTACCCGCGCCTTCACCGTGGCCGTTCAGGTCCTGGCCCCACAACAGGAACTCAATCGCGTGGTAACCAGTGGCGACGTTGGCCTCGATCCCGTCTGCTTCGTGCAAGGTGCCCGACAGCAGTTCCGGAGTGATTTCGTTGGCATCGATTGGTTCGCCTGAAAGTTCAAAGCTTGGGTTGGCGATGACGTTCAATGCGGCGAACTCATTCTCGTCGCTCGGGCCGCCGTAGGTTGTTTCTACATAGTCGATCAAGCCCTCATCCAGGGGCCATGCGTTCACTTTACCTTCCCAATCATCAACGATCGCATTTCCGAACCGATAAACCTCGGTCTGCTGATAAGGGACGCGGGCCGCAATCCAAGCGGAACGGGCGGCATTCAGTGTTGCGTCGTTTGGTTCGGAAATCAGCTCGGTCACGGCGCGCTGCAGCGATTTGGCTGCAATCAGGCTGTCATCGTACTTCGCCTCGGCGATATTGGCGTAGGTATTCAGAACATCTGCTTTCGAGGGGGTCTCGGTTGCAAAAGCAGAGGTGGCGGTCATCAGAGCCACGGCGCTTGTCAGGATCAGGGGGGTATTCATTGGGGGGTAGTCTTTCTTGTCAGATAACAATGGGTTCGCGCGATGCGACGCTCGACCAAATAACTGATAGAAATAGTCAACTAAGTCAACCCGAGTTTTATAGTCAGGTAAATTGTGAGCGAAAATAGCTCATTCCTACCCAATTCTAGTGGGCTTTGGTGTATTGTGACGCGATTGCGCGAATGTTTTTTCAGTTTAGAGTCGCTTAGTTGATTCTTTTCAGATGGTTCCATGGTCATGAAGTTCTTAGTGTTTGTATTAACGCTTTTCCCGGTAAACGCGTTGCCTCAGTCCCAGGTTGCAAATCAGCACGAGCATGGGCAGGGACGATTGGCGGTTTCCTTTTCGGAAGCCGGGATTTCAATTTCCCTTGTGGTTCCTGGTCTTGACGTCCTGGGGTTCGAAGGCCCAGCGGAAACCGACGGCGATCAGGCCTCGGTCGCCGGAGCCATTTCCGAATTGTCCAACCCGCTTGATCTGTTCAGTCTGCCTGAAGAGGCGGGGTGTTTCACTGTCTCGGCCAATGTCACCCTGTCTGGTGAAGGGTTGGGACCGGTCGTAGACAACGGATCAAATGTGCATACCGAATTCAGGGCAGACTATCAGATGCAGTGCCAGGACATGACGCATCTGGACCACGTCACCTTTCCTTATTTTGACCGCTTTCAACGTGCTGAATCTCTGATTGTTCAGATCGACAAATCCGGGAAGGTTGATCGTCACACCGTGACGCGCGACGCGCCTGATTTAGACCTCAATACTGGCCTGTAATTCGGCAAAGAAAGCAAAGGCTTTGCTGCCAGAATAGGTTGGGCTTTCCTGTGTTCTTCAGCACCAGTTCCCAGTGCAAAGGCCATCGCATGTCTGAAGCCAGAGGACCCCGCATCCAACGTTAGTCTTCTTGCACCCACCGGCAAGACATTCCTGCATTGCCCCACAATCATTGTGCCACCACATACAGGATCTCGAAGACGAACATGTGCAGGTAGGCGGCGCGCCTTTAGCAATTTCGATAATCGGGCTATCGCAAGCATTGTCGCCGAGTTGTTGCGTATATTTATGAAACACCGAGTGATCTGGAAAAACCTTCTCGATCACAGGCGACAACTCATCAAGACGAGAAGTGGCCGTATGGTTCGTTTTGTCTTCCGAGTAGCAGTCAGGATTGAGTAACTCCTGAAGCTCGGAAAGTAATCGGCACTGAGACTTGTCAGACAGTGCCGCAATGCCTTCACTAAGCCGGTCTTGCCACACTGCCGCCTGAACAGCGGCGGGAAGGCAGTCAAAAATTGACTTCTGTTCGGCGATGTTCAAAGCCGACAAGCCGATCCGAAATTTTGAGATAGATGATACGGGATTGTACATAGTAGCCCCCTTTTCTAAGGGGCCATCATAACACATTTTTCGTTTGCGCGTTTGTCCCGACCTTCTGAGGGCGCAGAGAACAGGCTGAAGCAAGGGCTCGATAAGCCTTGGTATGTCCTTAGAAGCGAGATCGAGGACGAAGTCGGAAAGAGAGCGTTTTGGCTTGCTTTTGTGATGGCAGAGTCGCCAGCACCATCACAAATTAACCGGGTTTCTTTAGGTCTTGGTGCAGCGCATCAGCTGCACCGGTGCAAGCCCGGAATCCTACTGATTTGAACTGTGAACTCAACGCTCAGTTATGAAGGACAGTCCAGACACGAGCTGTCTCAATCCAAGTGCTGCGCCTGCAAAGATTGCAGCGAATGTTACGGGCGCGCTGTAGGCCAGAAGTGAGAATGCAGATATGCCTTGACCGACGCTGCAACCAACCGCGATGATCGCACCTGGACCCATAATCGCAGCGCCCAGCATTTGTCGCTTGAGTTCACGTGGATCTTCGCATGCTTCCCATCGGAAATGGCCCTTAGACCACGACCCCAGAAACGCGCCAATGAGAACGCCGGAGACTGATCCGACCGCAAAGGACAAAGTGTTTCCGGACGCAGTCATAAGGTAGAATATTGTGTCACCCAGGGGTGCCGCGAAGGTATGGGTTTGCACCGGCTCACCATCGAAACCATGTGTTGCAACCCAATTCGTGCCAAGCCAGCCCGAAACGATTGCCAGTCCAACTACAGACCCCCAAAACACCTGTGCCGGAGTGCGGCGGAAGCGATGGCTTGCCAAAGCAAAAAACACCAAAGCCACACCGATAACAGTGCCAATGAGCCAAGCGGGAATAGAGGTCAACCGTTCGCCAAGAAAGCTAATGCTCTGGGGGCCATTGAGATCCATTTCCTCTGGAAATATCCATACCCGCAGATAGGCGAGGGGTCCGGACATTACGACGTAAGCGGAAAGACCCATGATCAAAACAATAACGAATGATCGAAGGTCACCACCTCCCAGCCTTGCCAGCGCGCCATAGCCGCAGTTACCGCAGATGGCCATTCCGTACCCGAACATGAGGCCCCCCACGATCGAACCGAGTGGGTTCCAGGTCTGCGCAAGATACCTTGTTCCGACAGGGTCAAGTCCCCCCAATGCCATAGCTGTGTGGCTGCCGACAATCGCAACACCGATTGCCATTGCCCACATGCGAAGCCGCCGGTCATCATCCGCGTAAAGGTAGTCTTCGATTGCACCCAACGTGCAAAAACGGCCGATGCGTGCGGCCAATCCCAGTACGATGCCACCAATCAAACCGATCAGAGCAACGGTATTTGTGTCTCCCAATGCTTCGAGCATTGCCAGTCTCCTCCCAAAGCTGGCGGCTTTCTGACCGGCTTCTACTTCTCCCTGCAGAAAAGGTCGTAAACGACTTCCAGGATTTGGGTCGAACGATCATCAGCCAATCTGTAGTAGATCGTTTTCCCCTCGCGTCGTGTCTTCACCAAGCCCTCGAAGCGTAAGCGGGAGAGTTGTTGAGATACCGCGGCTTGACGCGCTGAGAGCATTTCCTCCATCTGCGTGACCGATTTTTCCCCTGACGACAGATAACACAAAATCATCAGGCGCCCCTCATGGCTGATTGCCTTGAGGAAATTTGACGCGGTCTGAGCATTCTCCATCATTCTGTCCATGTCTTCGGCGCACATGTCCTTGGAGAACACAGGCAGGTTCGAAGATTTGTCCAACAAGATCGCCTCGCTTTCATGGCTTCACGCATTCAAAACAGTTTATGTAATATACTGCAGTTTATCCAGAGGTCTCAATTAGTATCCCAGCGTCACGCAGTAAAACGCCCAACACACCCCAGAAAAAATCTTCACCGGGATAGCCTTCGATTCGTCCGACCTCTCGGCCATTGTCCAACAGAACAAAGGTTGGTGTGTAGTAGAGAGGCCGTTCCAATGTGATGTCGTCAGGCATGGCTGCGCGGATATCGACACGCCGAAGCGGTGCTGCATTTCCTTCGGGTGTCTTAGGGTAGATTTCTGAAATTTCGGAGTCCCAGCGGGCGCACCACATGCACCCATCTTCTTCTGCCATCAGAAGTGTCATTTCGGCCCGTAAAGCCACGGGAAAAACAAGCAACGTGATCGCAAGCAAACGTAGGATTAGGTGGCGCATCCAAAGCTCCGATTGACCGCAGTGACATATCTTTATAATTTTGAATGTGTGAATAATAGCGCGTCAGGACAGGTTTGACCATGCTCGACATTACTTTTGCAGGAGCTTTGGTCGCCGGACTTTTGTCCTTTCTGTCGCCTTGCATCCTGCCAATTGTGCCGTTTTACCTTAGTTATCTGGCTGGTGTCGGGATGGAGCAGATTTCTGCGACATCCGCTATTTCCGGCGAGGTTCGCCGCCGGGCAACGCTTGCTGCAATCGCATTTGCGGCAGGAATCATAACCATCTTTATGGCTCTCGGGGCCACGGCTTCGATATTTGGTCAGCTGGTACGAGAATACTTCGATATTCTGCGTTGGATTGCTGCAGCCATCATCATAGCGATGGGCCTGCATTTCCTGGGGTTAATTCGCATCGGGTTCCTGTATCGGCAGTTTCGTGCAGATATTGGCGAGACATCAAACGTGAGCCTCACTGGGGCATATGTACTTGGATTGGCATTTGCTTTCGGCTGGACGCCCTGTGTTGGGCCGGTGCTCGCTGCAATTCTGTTTACAGCGGCCGGAACTGAAACGGCTTGGCGGGGCGCGGGGCTTCTGTTCGTTTACGGGGTTGGAATGACAGCACCGTTTGTTCTGGCAGCCTTTTTGGTTCGCCCCTTCATGCAATGGATGGTGCGGTTCAGGAAGCACTTTCCGCAGATCGAAATGGCAATGGGGGGGCTATTGATCCTGTTCGGGGTCCTGATCGCAACCAACTCGATCAATCACATCGCACAATGGATGCTGGACTATATGCCCTGGCTTGCGGCCATTGGTTAATCCGGGAGGAAGACATGAAACGCACTTTGTCAGTTTTGATCGCATGCATGATAGGGGCTGCAGTCTCCGCTGCTGATCTGGGCGACGATGGATTGCATAAAACACCGTGGATGCGTGATACGTTCAAAGATCTTCGCGAGGATCTTGAAGAGGCGTCAGGTGAAGGTAAGCGGTTGGTTTTGTTCATTGAACAACGGGGCTGCATCTACTGTAAAAAGATGCACGAAGAGGTTTTCCCACAGCCCGACCTGGCGGCGTTTATCGAAGAGAACTTTTTTGTCGTCCAGCTGGATTTGCATGGAAGCGCCACTGCCACTGATTTTGACGGAGAAGAGAGTGAGCAAAGAGCGCTGATGCGCAAATGGGGGATTCTGTTTACCCCAACGCTTGTTTTTCTGCCGGAAGAGGTGCCCGAGGCTGCCTCAGCCATCGATGCTGCCGTTGCTGTAATGCCGGGAGCATTCTCCAAGGGAACAACCTTAGACCTTTTCACCTGGGTCGATCAGAAGCGATATGAACTTGATAATGGCGAAGATTTCCAAAGGTATCACGCGCGGCGCATTCAGGAGCGAAACAATATTTCGCAGGAGTGAGATTGGACGTTACAGATAAAAAAATTCATTATGATGAATTTGATGTTGCGATGAACCATGTTCGTCGACTACGGTGCACAAAGTCTTTGGGTCGCAAAGCGCCACAGGCGCGGTAGCAAATGGGAGGGATCATGAAGCTGAGACTCTTAACACTGGCATCCGCTATGATGGGCGTTGCCGCATTTGCCGAAGAGACAAGTCCGAAAGACGTACCCTATGACGACTATGGTGCAATCGAGGTCTCTCTGACCGATGTTAATGGTGACGCGGCAAACGGTGCACTCATCGTTGGCGACAAGTCCAAAGGCAATTGCGTGGCATGCCACGCGGTCTCAGCTTTGGCGGACATTCCGTTCCATGGTGAGGTTGGCCCGATGCTGGATGGCGCCGGTGATCGTTGGACCGAAGCAGAGCTTCGCGGTTTAGTCGCAAACGCAAAAATGACGTTCGAAGGCACGGTAATGCCGGCGTTCTACAAGGATGACGGTTATATCCGGCCAGGCGATGCCTATACGGGCAAAGCGCCAACGGCGCCTCTAACGACGATCCTGACTGCACAGGAAATTGAGGACGTGGTCGCGTTTCTAGCGACACTGAAAGAGGAATAATCTCGCCTTCTGGCGTGGCTTTTCGAAGATTCAAAGGAGATTGAAAATGGAACTCTCTCGCCGCGAGACTCTGGCCCTTGGGCTGGGCGCCGCGTTCCTGACAATTATGCCGCTACGAGCGAATGCAGCTGCTGAAGATGCGATCTCTGCATTTTCAGGCGGGGCAGATGTGGCTGATGGCGGTGTTACACTGACGGCACCGGAAATCGCGGAAAACGGAAACACCGTACCAATCGAAGTCAGTGCTCCGGGCGCAGCTGCAATTCTGATCGTGGCCGCAGGCAACCCCGAACCGGGTGTGGCAACGTTCAATTTCGGCCCGCTGGCTGCTGAACAAGCCGCTTCAACCCGCATCCGTCTTGCCGGAACGCAGGATGTCATTGCCGTGGCGAAGATGGCAGATGGCAGTTTTGCCAAAGCGTCCGCGACCGTAAAAGTGACAATCGGCGGTTGCGGCGGTTAATCGCCACGCGCCCTGAAGAACAGGAGATTAACCAATGGCATCCGGTGTAAAGCCCCGCGTCAAGGTTCCAAAGACAGCCGCTGCTGGCGAAGCTGTTACGATCAAGACACTAATCAGCCACAAGATGGAAAGCGGCCAGCGCAAGGATAAAGAAGGCAACGTCATCCCGCGCTCGATCATCAACCGTTTCACTTGCGAGTTTAACGGTGAAATGGTGATTGATGTGACTATGGAGCCAGCGATTTCGACAAATCCGTACTTCCAGTTCGAAGCAACCGTGCCCGAGGCTGGTGAGTTTGTCTTCACCTGGTACGATGATGATGGCTCAGTTTACGACGAGAAGAAAACGATCGAGATCGCCTGACGGCTCGACCACTAAGGAAGGTTAGCGCTGGTTGTGATTTCTGGCGCTGGCCCACCAAGGGAGGAACGTAATGAATACCAAGGCACTTACGGCGATCGCGGCTGTTCTGGCTTTCCCAATGGCAGCAATGGCTGGACCGGACGAAGATAATCTTGTGATCAATGACGAGCTGAATATGACCTCGGTCACCGAGGCCGCGGCGCATCTGGAGAATTTGGACACGATCTATTCGGGTTGGCATTTCCGCACAGATGAAACTCAGGCACTGCAGATTGATGATTTTGACAATCCGGCAATGATCTTCGTCGATCAGGCAGCCGACCTCTATGAGACAGTTGATGGTGCTGCAGGTGAAAGTTGTGCCTCGTGCCATGATGGAGTGGAAAGCTTCAAAGGACTGCAGGCGTCCATGCCCAAGGTCGATGCTGAAAGCGGCGAGCTAATGGTTATGGAAGATCTGATCAACAAGTGCCGTACCGATCGCATGGAGGCCGATGCCTGGAAATGGTCTGGTGGTGACATGCAGGGTATGGTCGCATTGATCGGTCTGCAGTCACGCGGGATGCCCATGAACGTTGCTATTGATGGTGATGCCGCGCCATTCTGGGAAGAGGGCAAGGAAATCTATTATACCCGCTACGGTCAGTTGGAACTGAGCTGCGCCAACTGTCATGAAGAAAACTGGGGCAATATGATCCGAGCGGATCACCTGAGCCAGGGTATGATAAATGGATTCCCTACCTATCGTTTGAAGCAGGCCAAACTGATCTCGCGCCACAATCGGTTCCGCGGTTGTATTCGCGATACGCGTGCGGAAACCTTTGCCGAAGGGTCGGACGAGTTCCGGGCACTGGAGCTCTATGTCGCTTCGCGTGGCAACGGGCTTTCAGTCGAAACCCCAGCTGTACGTCAATAACGAATGACCCGCTTGGGCAATGCCCGGAGCGGGTTTTTCACTTATATAACATTCACACATTTATATGTGTAATAGGAAAGTTGATAGATGATTTCTCGACGTGACTTCTTGCAGGTTTCAATGGCGGCCTCGGCTCTGTTCGGAGCGTCCGGGTTTGGCAACTGGGCCAGACTTGCTGCGCAGCAAAGTCTAACGCAGGATCAACTGTTAGAGTTCGAGACCTTTGGCAATATCAGCCTGATTCATGTCACCGACATTCACGCGCAACTCAAACCAATTTATTTCCGTGAACCCGAAGTCAATCTTGGTATTGGCGATGCAAGAGGACAGATGCCGCATGTTACTGGCGCCGCGTTCCGCAAGGCATACGGGATAGAAGATGGAAGCCCGTCGGCCTATGCGCTGACCTACACTGATTTTGAGTCACTGGCCAAGACCTACGGTCGGGTGGGTGGCTTGGATCGGGTCTCAACTGTCATCAACGCCATTCGAGCGGACCGTCCTGATGCGTTGCTTCTTGACGGGGGTGATACTTGGCACGGTTCTTACACCTGCTATCAGACGGCCGGTCAGGACATGGTTAACGTCATGAATGCGTTGAAACCCGATGCGATGACTTTCCATTGGGAGTTCACGTTGGGCAGTGATCGGGTCAATGAGATTGTCGAAGGTTTGCCTTTTGCCGCCTTGGGGCAGAACATTTTTGATGCGGAATGGGATGAACCCGCAGAGATGTTCAAACCCTACAAGTTCTTTGATCGGGGCGGTTCCAAGATTGCGGTGATCGGACAGGCCTTCCCTTACATGCCGATTGCAAATCCGGGATGGATGTTCCCCGAATACTCGTTTGGGATCCGGGATGAGAACATGCAGGCAATGGTGGACGAAGTTCGCGATGCCGGCGCCGATGTCGTTGTTGTCCTAAGCCATAACGGCTTTGATGTGGATAAGAAGATGGCGGGTCGCGTTCAGGGGATAGACGTTATCCTCAGTGGCCACACCCATGACGCGCTGCCCGAGCCGGTTCTGGTGGGTAAAACGCATATCATCGCCTCTGGATCGAACGGCAAATTCGTCAGCCGTGTGGACCTCGACGTGCGGGATGGGCAGATGATGGGGCTAAAGCACAAGCTTATCCCGATTTTCTCTGATGTTATTGCACCAGATCCTGCGATCACTGCTCTGATAAATGATCAGCGCGCGCCTTATGAGGCGGCGCTGAGTGCGGTGATCGGCAAAACGGACTCGTTGCTGTACCGCCGCGGCAACTTCAACGGCACTTGGGATGACCTGATCTGCGATGCTCTGATCAATGAGCGTGAGGCAGATATCGCAATGTCGCCCGGCGTCCGTTGGGGGCCGTCAATCCTGCCGGGACAGGAAATAACGCGCGAGGATATTTGGAACGTCACCTCGATGTCCTATCCGAACGCCTATCGCACAGAAATGACCGGGGAGTTCATCCATGTCATCCTGGAAGATGTCGGCGACAATCTGTTCAATCCCGACCCCTATTACCAGCAGGGTGGCGACATGGTCCGCGTTGGCGGGCTGGGCTATCGGATTGACGTAACCAAGCCGCAGGGGCAGAGGATCAGCGACATGACGCTGTTGAAAACCGGTGAGGCGATCGACCCGGCCAAGTCCTATGTCGTGGCCGGTTGGGCCAGCGTCAACGAAGGCACCGAGGGTCCGCCGATTTGGGATGTCGTCGAAAACCATGTTCGCAACCTTGGCACCGTAACGGTGCAAGAGAACACCAGTGTCGAAGTAATCGGCGCTTAAGAAACCGATGGAGACCTAAGAGATATGGATGACGCGTTCAAACCGTCCCGCCGGGCCTTCCTGAAAGGCAGTGCCGCGGTTGCCGCAGGATCCGTTGCAGGTGCGGCAGCGGCAGAAACACCCGACCCACTGATAACAGAGCTTCAGGATTGGGCATCTTATACGGGGGCAGGTGTTGATGAGACGCCTTATGGCATGCCGATCAGCTTTGAATCCCATGTCGTGCGCCGCAATGTGGAATGGCTGACCGCCTCTCCGATTTCGTCGATCAACTTCACGCCGATCCACGCGCTCGATGGCACGATCACTCCGCAGGGATGCGCCTTTGAGCGTCACCATTCAGGTGCGATTGAGCTGCGCAAGGAGGACTACCGCCTGATGATCAACGGGCTGGTTGATCACCCGCTTGTCTTTACATACGAAGACATTGAGCGGTTCCCGCGCGAAAACCACGTGTATTTCTGCGAATGTGCGGCGAACACGGGCATGGAGTGGGCTGGTGCGCAACTCAACGGCGTCCAATTTACTCATGGCATGATTCACAACATGGAATACACCGGTGTTCCGCTGCGCGCGCTGTTGCAGGAAGCAGGTGCCGACATCTCACCTGACAAATGGGTCTATGTTGAGGGCGCAGATGCGTCGTCCAATGGCCGCTCTATCCCGATGGAAAAAGCGCTGGATGACGTGTTGGTTGCCTTCAAGGCGAATGGCGAAGCGCTGCGGATGGAGCATGGGTACCCTGTGCGTCTCGTGGTGCCGGGTTGGGAAGGCAACATGTGGGTCAAGTGGCTGCGCCGGATCGAGGTTGTCGATATGGCGGTCGAAAGCCGCGAAGAAACATCAAAATACACCGATGTTTACGTCGATGGCACGGCCCAGAAATGGACTTGGGTGATGGATGCTAAATCTGTCATCACCTCACCCAGCCCGCAAATGCCGATCAAACACGGACCGGGTCCGCTGGTCATTTCCGGGCTTGCCTGGTCAGGCCACGGACAAATTACACGGGTCGATGTGTCAAAGGACGGTGGAATCACATGGGAGACAGCGCGTCTTGGTAAGCAGGGCGACACCAAGGCTCTTACACGTTTCTATCTCGATACGAACTGGGACGGGGCGCCAATGCTCTTGCAGGCCCGGGCGATAGACGAGACCGGTTATGTGCAACCAACCAAAGACCAGTTGCGTGAAAAACGCGGAGAAAACTCGGTCTACCACAACAACTGTATCCAGACTTGGTACGTGAGCGCAGAAGGGATCGCCGAGAATGTTGAAGTCTCTTAGTCATGTTTTCCTGCCTGTATTTGGCGGTACGGCGTTGGTGCTTGCGGTAGCTGTGTCTTTCGCGAACCGGAACTACGGCCACTCGAAGATTGAGACATTGGAGACCCGGATAGGGCAGGTTGAGGCGCATGCAGCAGTTGCCCAGGAGAATGCGGAAGCAGAATCCAAACGAGCAGCCGAACTGGAGATCAAAGTCGAAGAAATCCAGGCTGCGGCGGCAGAACGGGTCGCCAATGGTGCGAACTTGACGGCTACCGCGCCCATCCGCGAGAGCAGCCTTGGGCTTGGGCGGTCGGCACTGAAGGAAGAGATCGCGGCCTGGGACGTTGACGTCTTGCCTGATGGGCGTGGCCTACCCGTAGGTTCAGGCGACGTCTGGACCGGAGAAGAGGTGTTTGTGGCCCGCTGTGCGTCGTGCCACGGTGAATTTGCCGAAGGTGCCGATAACTGGCCTGTTCTGGCCGGTGGGTTTGACACGCTTGCAGACGAAGATCCTGTAAAAACCGTTGGGTCATATTGGCCACATTTGTCGACTGCCTGGGATTACATTTCCCGCTCAATGCCCTTTGGTGAAGCGGGCACGCTGACAGCGGATGAGACCTACGCAATTGTCGCATACATCCTCTACTCCAATGATTTGGTGGATGACGATTTCGAGCTAAACAACGAAAACTTCTCCGAGTTCAAAATGTACAATATGGACGGTTTCGTAGTCGATGTACGACCCGAGACCGAATACACTGAATGGCGCGAAGAGCCTTGCATGGAGAACTGCAAGGCAGAGACCGCCGTCACGATGCGTTCTGTTTTTCTGGTTGAGACTCCCGCGGAGGGTGGTTCGAACTCGGTCATGAATAATGCCAGCCCGGATGAGTTGCCGGCGTTTTCGGCGAAAGGCCCCTCGTTCATTCCAACTGCAGCGCCAAAGCCTGATGAAGAGGCCGCAGTCATACCGGCCGCTCAAGAAACCGAAGTGACAGACGAGGTTACAGAACTGGCTGCTGCCGGAGAGAAAGTCTTTAAGAAGTGTAAATCCTGCCATCAAATTGGTGAAGGTGCAAAGCACAGCACTGGGCCTGCTCTGAACGGGGTAATCGGAGCTAATGCTGGATCGGTCGAGGGCTTCAAATACTCCAAAGCGATGCAGGCGTCTGCGGAGGCAGGACTAGTCTGGACCGATGAAGAAATGACTGCCTTTCTTACGAAGCCCAAGGAATACATGAAAGGCACAAGGATGTCTTTTGCAGGTCTCAGAAAACAGGACGATATCGAAGCTTTGATCATCTATCTAAAGACGTTTGGAAGTTGACGATGCGTTTGTCGAACGCGCTTGTCTGTGCCGCGTTCTTTGGGGCTGCTGCTTCATCGACCTACGCTGCAGAAGACCTTGGCGATGCTGAGGCAGGGAAAGCTGTGTTTGCCAAATGCAAAGGCTGTCATCAGGTTGGAAAGGGGGCCGAAAACAAAATCGGTCCGCATCTGAATGGGATTTTTGGGCGCAGGGCAGCTGGTCTGGATGGCTTTAGCTATTCCAAAAGCCTTGCGCGCGCGGGTAGCTCGGGTCTGGAGTGGCACGCTGACACACTGTCTGCGTACATCGAAAACCCACGTGCATTCGCGTCAGGCACCAGGATGAGTTTTGGTGGCCTGAAAGACCCGGAAGACCGCGCCAACGTGATCGCCTATTTGCGGGATTTTTCCGACAATCCTCAGGACATCCCAGAAGCGGACCCGACGGCGAAGGGCACGGATCATTCTATCGACCCCGCGATCTTGGCGATTCAAGGAGATCCGGAGTACGGCGCATATCTCAGCAGCGAATGTACAACGTGCCATCAGATCGACGGAGGCGATGAGGGCATTCCCTCGATCGTGTACTGGCCTGACGAAGACTTCGTGGTCGCCATGCACGCATATAAAGACAAACAGCGGCCACACCCGGTCATGCGAATGATTGCCGGACGGCTGAGCAATGACGAGATCGCGGCATTGGCTGCCTACTTCAATAATCCATAGTGACTGTGTCCAAGAGGAGGAAACGCGATGACGCTAAATAGACGAGTATTTCTTGGAGCCGCCGGGGTGGTAGCAGCCGGGTTATCGGCACCGATGGTGTTGGCGCAAGGCAAACCACGCGTGGTAATTGTCGGCGGCGGTGCGGGCGGTGCAACTGCTGCGCGCTACATCGCAAAAGACAGCAATGGTGAGATCGACGTAACGTTGATCGAGCCGTCGCGGACCTATTACACCTGTTTCTTCTCAAACCTGTATCTGGGAGGGTTTCAGGAGCTTTCGGACATTGCCCACAGCTATGGCACGCTTGCCGCGAACTACGGCATCAACGTGGTGCATGATTGGGCCACAGGGGTGGATCGCGATGCCAAGACGGTGTCCTTGGCAGGTGGCGGGTCTGTTCCATATGACAAGCTGATCCTGAGCCCGGGTATCGACTTTGTTGATGGTGCGGTCGAGGGCTGGGACGTCTCGGCGCAAAATAAAATGCCGCATGCGTACAAGGCTGGATCTCAGACCGAGCTTCTCAAGGCGCAGATCATGGCAATGCCCGAAGGCGGTACCTTTGCAATGGTCGCGCCACCGAATCCGTACCGTTGCCCACCCGGACCGTATGAGCGGGTTTCAATGGTTGCGCATGTTCTTAAGGCGAACAACCCGACAGCAAAGATCATCGTTGCTGACCCGAAACCGAAGTTTTCCAAGATGTCATTGTTCCAAGAAGGTTGGGCCAACCACTACGAAGGAATGGTTGACTGGATCGGCGAAGATTTCGGCGGCGGCAATGTCGCCGTAAACCCGGATGCAATGACCGTTACTATCGACGGCGAAGAAACCAAGGTCGATGTCTGCAACGTGATCCCAGCGATGAAAGCCGGACGCATTGCGGAAATGGCAGGGGTGACCGATGGCAACTGGGCACCCGTGAACGCCGCGGATATGTCCTCCAAAGCCGACCTGGATGTCTACGTTCTTGGTGACGCCAGCCAACAGGGTGACATGCCCAAATCCGGCTTCTCGGCCAACAGTCAGGCGAAAGTCTGTGCGAATGCCGTGCGAGGTGCGTTGACCGGGTCCAAAGTGTTTCCGGCCAAGTTCTCCAACACGTGCTGGTCGCTCATCGACACCGATGATGGCGTCAAGGTTGGCGCAACTTACGAAGCGACTCCCGAAAAGATTGCCAAAGTGGACGGCTTTATCAGCCAGACCGGCGAAGATGCGGACTTGAGAAAAGCAACTTATGAAGAGTCGCTGGGTTGGTACGCTGGTATCACTTCAGACATGTTCGGTTAAGGTATTCAGGGGCTTTGACTGGTGTCAAAGACCCTGATGAGCAATCTGAGAAGATGCGGCTCAAGAGGAGGATTAAAATCATGAAACACTTTATCGCTGTAGCCGCGTTTTCCACTGTTCTGGTGAGCCATGCGTTTGCGGAAGAGATCATCACCGCCCCATTTGACGGCAGTTTTGATGATGCAACCTTCGCCGTCGAGTCCGCGATTGTTGGACAGGGACTGGTCATCGACCATGTAAGCCACGTAGGCGACATGTTGAATCGCACGGGCGCTGATGTCGGCAGTGACAAGCAGATATTTGCGGCCGCAGACATCTTCATTTTCTGCTCGGCAAAAATCTCGCGCGAGGTGATGGAAGCCGACCCTATGAATATCGGCTTCTGCCCCTACGGGATTTTTGTAGCCGAGGACGACAGTGGCGTGATGGTGGGATATCGAGGCTACCCTGACGGGCCAATGCAAAAGGTTCAGACCCTGTTATCCGAGATCGTCGAAGAGGCCGTAGGGAATTGAAATGAACTATCAGCAGTTTTTTCGTGATCAACTGGACCAGCTTCAAGAGGAAGGGAACTATAGGGTCTTTGCGGATCTCGGAAGGCAGTGCGGTGCATTCCCGACCGCGCGCAATTACGCAGAAGACGGTCCCGAAAAAGTCACTGTCTGGTGCTCAAATGATTATCTTGGCATGGGTCAACACCCCTGCATTCTTGCAGCAATGCACCATGCGATTGATGAGTGTGGTGCCGGGGCGGGTGGTGCGCGGAATATCTCTGGAACCACTCATGAGCACGTTTTGCTGGAACAGGAACTTGCCGACTTGCACTGCAAAGAGGCGGCATTGCTATTTACGTCCGGCTACGTCTCAAACTGGGCGGCTTTGGGAACTTTGGCCTCCCGCATTCCTGGCATCACTGTACTGTCAGACGAGTTGAACCATGCCTCGATGATAGAGGGAATTCGCCACAGCCGTTGTCAAAAGCGGATCTGGAAGCACAATGATATTGCAGACCTTGAAAGGCAACTTGCTGACATACCAGCCAACGCACCAAAGCTCATCGCGTTCGAAAGCGTCTATTCCATGGATGGTGATATAGCGCCAGTTGCCGAGATCTGTGATTTGGCGGATCGCTATGGCGCGATGACCTATTTGGATGAGGTTCACGCCGTAGGGCTTTATGGACCGCGCGGCGGTGGCATCGCCGAACGTGAAGGCCTGATGGATCGCCTAACCGTTATCGAGGGGACATTAGGCAAAGCCTTCGGTGTCGTCGGTGGATACATCGCGGCGTCGAAAGAGCTTGTGGACTTCGTCCGGTCCTTTGCCAGCGGGTTTATCTTTACCACTGCATTGCCTCCGACCGTAGCCGCAGGTGCGGCAGCCTCGGTTCGGCACCTGAAGCGAAGCAATGCGGAACGATATCTGCACCAGCAGCGAGTGCGCGAAGTTCGAGACAGGCTGGACGAACTGAGTATTCCCCATACTCCGAACCCAAGTCACATCATTCCGGTCATGGTCGGCGATCCGGTTAAGTGTCGCTTCATCTCTGATGTACTGATGCGTGACTATGGAATTTACATCCAGCCGATCAACTATCCAACCGTTCCCAAGGGAACGGAGCGTCTACGGATTACACCGTCGCCGGTGCATTCAACTGAAGACGTGGATCGACTGGTATCTGCATTGGGTGAGTTGTGGACGCAATGCCAGTTGGCGCGCAGGCCAATGGTCGCGCAATGACAACTTGACCGAAGACAAGGATGCACACGTTACGAAGTGAGAGTTTCTGTTGATGGAGAGACTCATCGATCTGTTGGGAGACTCTGGCGCTTTGGCATTTGCCGGAGTGCTCGTCGGTATCTTGTTTGGCGTGACGGCTCAGAAGTCTCACTTTTGTTTAAGAGCGTCGGCAGTCGAAGTCGCTGAAGGCGAGTTAGGTCCCCGCTTGGCGGTTTGGCTGATCGCCTTCACCACTGCGCTCGCCTTGGTACAGGCGCTTATCGCGTTTGAGTGGCTAGACCTTTCCGAGACACGTGCAATCGCGTCGACAGGTAGCCTGAGCGGCGCGGTAATTGGTGGAGCGATGTTTGGCGCAGGCATGGTTCTGGCGCGTGGATGTGCATCTCGCCTTTTGGTATTAGCCTCCTGCGGTAATCTGCGCGCCTTGGTTACGGGGTTGGTTTTGACCTTAGTGGCTCAAGCCGCCTACACAGGTGTTCTTAGTCCCGCCCGCGAGTTGCTGTCTGGTATCTGGGCTGTCCCAGGAGGCGCGCCGCGTGATCTTTCAGAAATACTTGGGTTCTCGCCAACGGTTTATACAGCCGTTGCAGCGTTGGGATTGGTGTCGGCCATTGTCTTTGCGTCCCACCGGAAAGTCGCGCCTATAAGGATCATAGCGGCCGCAGGAGTTGGCCTGGCTGTGGCGCTCGGCTGGTTGATAACATTTGCCATCGCACAAGCATCTTTTGAAGTCGTGCCTGTGTCTTCTGTCACGTTTACCGGACCGGCCACGGACACACTAATGGCGTTGGTTGCAAGTCGAAACGTTGTGTTGTCCTTCGGTATCGGCCTTGTCCCAGGCGTAGTAATTGGCGCGGCAGGCTCAGCCTTGACTGCAGGGGAGTGGAGGATCGAACGATTTGGCTCGGATACTCCGATGGAACGCTACCTCGTAGGGGCTGTTCTCATGGGGTTTGGGGCCATGCTGGCGGGAGGTTGCGCGGTGGGTGCCGGGCTTTCAGGAGGGTCCGCTCTGTCATTGACCGCATGGGTTGCCGTATTTTTCATGTGGGTCGGGGCGATCAGCACGCATAGACTATTGATGCTAATCCCTGTTTCGCAACATTCCTGAGCTACTCGAATTCCATCTGTTCGAAAACGCGCCCTGCATTTTTCGTGGCCAGTTCTTCAAACGTGTCCAGGTTGGCATAAGGTGACTGATCGACGTAGTAAGCCTCAGCCAGATCACCTCCTGCATCCATATGCTCTTGAATTTTGCCACGCAGATATACCAGATAGTCGCGTGTATAGCGGCGCACCTGACCCATGTTCGTAGGATGGCCGTGTCCCGGTATAACATAAGTGGCATCTAAAGCCTCGAATTCGGTGTCCCAAGTTTCAAGCCAATCCGCTGTATAGGTGTCTTGAAAGATTGGCAGCATGCGTTCGTGAAACGCCATGTCGCCCGCAATGACAAGGCTTTGGTTCGGCAACCAGATCGAGATATCGCCGGGACTATGGGCAGGGCCGAGGTACTTTGCCTCAATCCGGAATTCACCCATCTCAACCACGTATTCATCATCGAATGTCTCGGTTGGGCCGGCCAGGAATGTTCCGTCTGCCTTGTCCTGATTGTATCGCTGCATTCCCTGCAGAATTTGCGGGCCATATTCCTCGAATTCGGCCGCTGCTTCTGAATGTGCGATGATCGGAATGCCGAGTTCTGACCAGTAAGCGTTGCCAAGCATCGCGTGCCCCTGGCCATTCTCGTTGAAGACAAGTCTGACCGGCTGATCCGTGATGGCCTGAATTTCCTTGTGAAGCGCTTCGGCAAGGACATAGGCTGCACCGCCGTTTATGACGACCACACCTTCACCGGTTACAATGAAGCTGAGGTTGTTGTTGTGACCAGAGTTCTCGTAGGTTGGTGGTGCGGTTGCGCCAATGGCGGAATAGACGCCAGGGATATACTCGACCGGTTTGGAATACAGCACGCTTTGCGGATATTGGTCTGCAATTTCCTCGCTTGCCCAAGCTGGTGCGGCCAAGGCCAAGGCAATCGCAAGCGTTCGTATCATGTTGGTTCTCCAATGAACTTATACGCAGAGCCAGTTTTTTCGACCCGGCCGATTCCACCATTCGGCAGGTGGAAGCCAATTATCTTCATTTGCTCGCGAGAAATCTGATCTAGCAGCAAACTACGAGTTGCTGCAGCTGCCTGTGGATCCTGATCGGTGCCACTGTGCCAATCAGGCCGTTCAAAAGCCACGTGTGGATTTCCCAACGCATCGCCGACAATCATCACGGATTCACTGCCGCTGCGGATTTCAAACGCCATGTGGCCGGGTGTGTGCCCAAAGCTTGCACGGGCGGCAATGCCTGGAAGGATCTCTTGTCCGTCGTCAAAGAACGCCACCTGATCCTCAATTTCTGCCATCCGGCGCTTCGCGCCTACAGCGAACGCAGCGCGATCTTCTCCTATTGAATCTACCGTTGAAGGGTTCCACCAATAGTCCCACTCTTTACGGCCAAAGTGATGCGTCGCGTTGGGGAAAAGCAGGTCGTCGAAGTCATCCAAAATGCCCCAGATGTGATCCGGGTGCGCATGGGTGAAAATCACGTGCGAAACGTCTTCGGGCGACAGGCCGATTGTTTCAACAGTTTCCATAAGTTTGCCAGACGTGGGCATGAAATCCGGCCCAGCTCCGACATCGAATAGCACCGTGTTTATACCATCACGATAGAGCGCCACGTTGCACTCTGGCTCGTACTTGGTCGCGTCCACTCGATTGCGATTCAGAAGCTGTTCGAGTTCTTCTTTCGGCATGGACCCAAAGATCATTTCCGGTGGCAATGACAGGTACCCGTCTGATACGGTTGAAATCCGAGCTGAAGAGCCGAGTTGCAACTCGGCCCTCACGATCCTGGATTGAGTACCAAGCATCCCAAGGCAAGCGGCGCTGTACAAGAAAGTGCGGCGAGAAAATGTATTTCCATCCATACACAATCAATAAAATGAATGTTATTATTTGTAAATGGAGAAAGAAAGGCTGTGTGTGCAAAGCTGCTTTCGTCTTGATCACTAAGAAGTCTACTCAACTTCTTCGGTACCGGCGGGTAAGTTAGCGATTACACCGGTGCCCCTGAGAGCCTGCATCTCAACTCTTGGAGCGAAATGGGACTGGTTGCGGCGTGTGGCGTTTCCCGCTTTTTCGTGACGATTCCCAGTTCTTTTTGAACACAAAATTCGTCTGCTGTTACCCAAAATGCCACCCAAACCATGTTTGCGGTACGTGAGAGCAACGCTGAGTTCACGTTTCTAACTGATATGTTATGGGAATTTGGTAGCGGAGGAGGGACTTGAACCCCCGACACGCGGATTATGATTCCGCTGCTCTAACCAACTGAGCTACTCCGCCATGAGTGAATGGCGATTTAAGGGAGGGGTTGGGGAGGGTCAAGAGGGAAATGGCGCCTTTGTTGGGAATATTTTAGCTGGGACTAATCCGAATTCGGCACAACCGTCGCCCTGGGTTCTGTATTTTGTACCACGCCGCGAATGAAGTTGTTGCAGATGTCCGGGACTGTCAGGGGGATCATATGGCCCAGCCCTTCGATCTGTTCAAAACTCAGACCAAACGCCTGCATTGATTCACCGTGTTGCGTGGCTGACAAGAGCGCATCCTGTGCTCCAAACAATATGGAGCCAGGCACTTTCAGGTCGCCATAACGGGCGACCTGGGCCGGCATGCTCTGTTCAATCCCGATCACATCCTGTGAGGCGCTGATAAACGCGGATGGACGCATCCCCAAAGCGCCGCCGGCGCGGTCCAGAAAGTCTTGGGGCGCGGGTTCTGGCGCAAATGCCGCGCTAAGGGTGTGCGGTGCGGTTTTTGCGGCCAGCGGGACGGCAATCGTGTTGCCGATCAGACTGCGCAGCCATGCCGTCCGGATTTCAAGCGGTTTGAACACGGCGGGCGGCCCGGGCATCGCCTGAGTAAGCGGAGCTAGCAGGGCCAGCGCTTTGATCTTGTCCGGGTAATCCAGCGCCATCGCCAGAGAAACCGCGCCACCCAGCGAATGGCCGACCAGAATTGGGTTGCTGACCCCCTTTGCCTCTAGAAATTCATGTATCATGCGGCCCTGTTCGGGCAACCGCCCAAGCTCTGCCGTCTCACGAGTTGAGTATCCGCAACCGGGGCGATCCACGGCAATGACGTGAAAATCCTCGGCCAGTTTATCCATCATGGCGTAGGTGAAATGTTGCAACTGCCCGGCCAGCCCATGAATGAGCACAACCGTCTGATTGGAAGGGTCGCCCTTTTCCACATAGTGGATATCGCCGCCGCGCACGGAAATGATAACCCCCTGTTGTGGGACACGCATCCGGCCGTCACGGGTCAGCTTGCGGGTCCAAAGATTCATCGCAAAAAGAAACAGTGCAATGAACAGCGCAATAGTCAGGAAGATTGTCATCAGCCTATCCTCTGGATGGAGCAGATCAGATTACTGGCCGGATAGCGCCACAACCCGAAGGCAATGTCCACAGCTCGCTTGAAGGATCTAATGCGGACTGGGTTAGCCGCGCAAGATCGTCCCAGTTGGATCAAAGGGCGGTTCTTTCAGGATCGTTGCCCTATGCGGGCGCCCTAATACCATGACCTCGACCCTATCGCCTGCCTCGGCACCCGAAACATAGCCCAAGGCCAGCGACATACCCACGGAATAGCCATAAGCGCCCGATGTCACCCGACCAATTCCGCGCCCGTCCATGAAAATGGGTTCGCCTCCGGTCGCGTCAGCGTTCGAAGCTGCGGTGTCGGCTTCGTCCAGGTGCAGCAGGACAAGCTGCTCTCTGGCCGGAGAGGTCATGGCAGTATTTGCGGCATCTTTGTTCAGGAACGATTTGTCGAATTTGCACAACCGGTCCAACCCGACCTCGTGTGGCCAGTATTCGGGGCTGTATTCGCGCCCCCAAGACCCATAGCCCTTTTCGATCCTCAGCGACATCAGTGCGCGGCTGCCAACTGGGCCTGCGCCGAACTCTTTTCCGGTCTCGATCAGCGCCTCATACAGGCGGAGCTGATCTTTCGCGGCGCAATGCACCTCCCAGCCCAGATCGCCGGTGAAGGAGACACGCAGCGCCAGGACCGCAATTCCGGCGATCTCGATCTGTTGCGAGCGCATGAAGGGGAAATCCTCGGGGCTGAGCGAGGTATTCGTAAGCCGTTGCAGGATTTCCCGCGATTTCGGTCCAGCCACGTTAAAGCCGCAAGTCTCTTCGGTGCGGCTTTCGAAACGGGTGCCGTCGGGCAGAGGAACCTGTTTGAAGAACCGTTTGTGATAGCGTTCGGCCATGCCCGAGCCGATGATCCAGAATTCGTCGTCGGCCAAGCGCGTCACGGTGAAATCGCCAGCAATACCACCACGTTTTGAGATCAGCGGGGTCAGGCAGGATCGACCAACCGATCTCGGCATGGAATTTGCGAATACGGCATTAAGCCAACCCTCGGCTCCCGGACCTTTGCAAACATATTTGGCAAAGTTTGAGATGTCGATGATCCCGGCCCGATCGCGCAGCATCCGGCATTCCGCGCCCACCGGTTCCCACCAGTTCTGGCGGGTGAATCCGTTGGTGTCCGTGGCGCCGGGCGCCTCTGCGAACCACAGCGGGTGTTCCCATCCGACATTCAGGCCAAAGACGGCACCCATGTCCTTTTGCCTGTCATAAATCGGGCGGGTCCGGGCAGGGCGTCCTGCGCTGCGTTCTTCATTTGGGAAGTGGATGGCAAAGCGGTGTGCGTACTGATCCTGCACGCGGGCCTTGGTGAAATCTTTCGTAGCCCATGTGTCGAACCGCGCCACGTCCCAGGCGAACATGTCGTATTGGGTTTCGCCTTCGATGATCCACTGCGCCGCCATCAGGCCCATGCCACCCGATTGCGAGAAACCCGGGATGATGCCGTTGCAGCAGAAATAGCCGTCGACCTCGGGCACTGGCCCCATCAGAACGTTGGCATCCGGTGACCAGATCATCGGTCCGTTGATGACCCGTTTGATCCCAGCGTCGCCCACGGCAGGTACGCGTTCGATGGCGTTCATCATATTCTCTTCGATCCGCTCCAGATCGTCGGGAAACAGATCATGGGCAAAATCCAGGGGTGTGCCGTCCTCGGCCCAGAATTTCATATCCTTTTCATAAGCCCCCACCAAAAGGCCCTGACCTTCCTGCCGCAAATAGTACTCGCCATCGCGGTCACTGACCGAGGGCAGGCGGGTATCATGCGCCGCGACGTCAGCCATGGTTTCGGTGACAAAATACTGATGCTCGGTCGGTTGCAGGGGTAGCTCGATCCCGGCCAACATGGCAACTTCGCGGCCCCACAGACCGGCGGCATTCACAACCCACGGCGTTTGGATGTCCCCCTTAGGGGTGCGCACGATCCAGGTGCCGTCTTCTTGCTGATCTGTCGCAGTGACCGGCGTAAAGCGGTGGATTTCGGCCCCACGCTGGCGCGCTCCGACAGCGTAGGCGTTGGTGACCCCCGAGGGATCAACATTACCGCCATCAGGTTCGTACATGACACATCGGATGCCATCGTAATTGACCAGCGGGTTCAGACGCTGCGCCTCTTCGATACTGATCTCATAGAAATTCATCCCGTACAGCTTGGCCTTGGCGGCCTGTAGCCTCAGCTGGTGTTCGCGCTCTTCGGTTTGGGCCAGATATAACGAGCCGGGCTGGAACACGCCGCAGCTTTGGCCGGTTTCAGCCTCAAGCTCTTTGTACAGCGTCATCGTATAGTGTTGGATGCGGCTGATATTGGTGCTGTCATGCAGTCCGTGGATGTTCGCCGCCGCGTGCCAGGTCGAGCCGGATGTCAGTTCATCCCGTTCCAACAGCACCACGTCTGACCACCCCGATTTGGTCAGGTGATACAGGATCGAGCACCCAATCACACCCCCGCCGATTACCACTGCCTGTGCATTTGTCTTCATGAGTCTGTCATCCAAAATTTTGGTCTTGTCGTCATGTGTTACCAGTACTGAACCCAAGACAACGGGTTTAAATTTCACGTGGGATTGAACAGATATAAACCAAGGTTAGTCTCCGATGCCCACCACTATGCACGTCCATACTCGACCAGTCTGTGGTTCAATTCATCTGTTTCAGAGGCCCCGGCTTCCAGGGCGAATACAAAGGCGTGGGTCAGGTAAAAACAGGCCGCGTCGATATCTTGCACCGCTTCGCATTCATCTGCTGCAATAGTGTAATAGCGGACCAACGCGGCAGGATCATCATGATCATGCGCCTCAAGTAGCAAGCGATCCAATTCTGTTCTGTCCATCGGGTCTCCGTCGCATCTGGCCAGTCAAGCATGGCCAGACAGCTGGTTCAGTCGGCGCGACCGCTTTCAATCTGCGTCGCAACCCAGTGATGGAAATTATGGGTCGGACCATCCATCACCGGAGAGAACCGACCGCCGTCGAACAACATTCCGTGCCGACCCTTTTGCATCCCTTCAACAACGAACACATCCTCTTCAAACACAGTTTTCCATTGCTGGGCGTTTGCCGCCCTCAGGCCATCATGTTCAGGTGTGTCTTCGATGCTTTTGGCATAATAAAGCTCGATATGCTCAACGGTATTTTCGTGATCAACCGGTTCCAGGACAATGGCAAAGGCATGGTCACGCTGCACACCCAAAAGAACATTTGGATACACGGCCACATACTCTGCGCCCTCATTCCATTGATCGCTTAGCCCGTCGAAATCGGCGAATGTGGTGCCGTCATGGTCAGTGAGTTGTCGATAGACCAGCGTGCCTTGACCGGAATAATGCCCGCGCATTTCGATGTTATAGTGATCTTCAAGTCGCGAATAACTGTTCAGGCCGGGATGCACCCAGGGCAGGTGATAGCTTTCGCAATAGTTCTCAACCGCCAGCTTCCAGTTGGTCTTGACCTCCAACTTGAACGAAGAGGCCTCACCGCCGTGATGTACTGGTTGATCAAACTCTTTCCAGCGTTCCAATAAGGCGGCGTGCGCCTCTTCGAATTCGGGTGCATTGCCGTCCACATTAACAAAGACCACGTCCCGCCAGACATAAGAGCGAATACGGATAAGGCCTAGAGATTTGCGATCCACGTCCTCATGGGTGTTGTGACCGGCGCCGCCAACATGTGGCGTCGCACGCAGCTCTCCCTTCAGGCTGTAGCACCAGCTGTGATAGGGGCAACGGATCGCGCCACTTATCTTGCGAGGGGTATCGACAAGGATCATCCCGCGGTGACGGCAGGTATTTTGAAATACGCCAACCTCACCATCCCGATCCCGCACGATTAGTAAAGGCATGCCTAGGAAATCGACCGGCATGGCATCGCCTTCCTCGGGCACGTCTTTGCCAAAGCCGATCCCAGACCAGTTGGCGTACAAAACCGATCTACGCTCTTCGGCGAAAAGTGCCGGGTCGATATAGTGTTCGTTTGGCAGGCCGTTTGCGACATTCACATCGACCAGAACGGAAGACAGCGCAGTATGCTTGTTCATCGGGCTCTCCTGCAGGTGTTGTTTGGTCTCTATTGGCGGATACGCTGGCATCCACTCAATATCAGAAAACCTCATCACAGAGTGATTTCACCTAAACCGAACCGTCCTGAACCTCTTGAATGATCCAATCTTTCAGCGCCCGGGCACTTTCGGACAAGTCTTCATCCGAGCGGCCAACCAGATAAAACTGGTTTGGAGCGATCTGGAGGTGGGGCCCGATCGCCACCAGCTTTCCCGATTTCAGCATGGGTTGGATCAAGCGTTGCCATCCAAGAACCAGCCCGGCCCCCTTACGCGCCCGCTGGAGGGCTACCGAATAGCTGTTCACACGAGAATCGATCGGAATGGTTCCCGTGTACCCGAGTTGTTGAAACCATTCGGGCCAAGTGGTCCAGCTGCGGTCTTCAGAGTCCAGATGTATCAGTCGTTCAGCTGCGAGATCTTCAAGGCTTGCACCGGCCAACCGATCCGCCACCTCTGGGCAGGCGACGGGGACTAGGCAATCCCGAAACAGAGGGGTGTGCGACAGGTCACCGTTGCCGTCCCGGCCGTAGCGAATAAAGAAATCGATATCCGGCCGATCCCGAAATGGTCGATCCTGTGAAAGCTGGTCAACATTTACTTCAGGCATTTCGCGCCAGAACCGGATTACCGATGGCGACAACCAAAGAGCAGCCACTGCAGTGGTTGATCCTACGGTTACCTTTTCGACGGTGGCACGGTCGCGGATTGTTGCCAGTGTTTTTGAGATGCGGGTAAACGAAGAAGCCAGCGCGTCATACAGCGCTTTGCCGTCTTCCGTCAGTTCGACCCCCCGGTGTTTGCGCTGGAACAAGGCGGTGCCAAGATCACCTTCCAACGCTTTGATCTGATGACTGACCGCGCCCGGCGTCACTGACAGTTCTTCAGCCGCATTCTTGAAGCTTAGATGGCGCGCAGCGGCTTCGAAGGCCGACAGCGTGGTGAGTGGCGGCAGATTATAGTGACGTCTGGACATGACAGGTGTAGCCGTTGGCGGTCTTCAGGTTAATTATTCTCACTCAAATATTGGACTTTTTAAGATTGTGCGCCAGAAGAAATTTTCAAAAACGATGATGTCGAGTGCCGTGTTTCCGATGCGTGCCGTCAAAATCAGGTAATGTTTCTGTGACGACCGGGTTTGGTGTCAGCCAGTTCATTGACGGTTCTTATGCCATCACGGACATGGAGTGGATCATGGATATGGGCGGAGATGATCCCGCGCCAAGCATGGTTGAACTGATAGCAGGTCTGCTCGTCATCATGGGTCTGTAGATCATTTCGGCGGTTTCGGGTGTGGGTCGCTTCCTGCAAACATGTATCGCAATTGGTGAGGCTTGCTTTGACCAAATACCGCAATCTTTTGGGGAGGATTGGAGGATCGCCCTGTGAATATGCGTACCATGACCCGAACCGGTGGCCGTGCGGCCCGGCGCGCGCTGCGCTCTGCTCCGAATTTCGAGATGTTGCCCGGCCTGACCCGAGGCATCCCACTATGCGAGGTGATGGATGGCAGCCAGATCGACCGGATCGACAGCGCCTCAATGGATATTCTCGAGAATGTCGGTGTTCAGTTTCGCGATGCAATCGCACTGGAGGATTGGAAAAAAGCTGGTGCAAAGGTCGAGGGCGAACTGGTCTATCTGGACCGGGGCCTGGTCCGAGAGCTGATCGCCACCATTCCCAGCACCTTCACTTATCATGCACGCGATCCGAACAAGAACGTGCGACTGGGCGGAAGGCACTCGATCTTTGTGCCGATGACCGGCGCGCCCTTTCTGCGCGATCTCGATGACGTGAGGCGTAATCCGACGCTCGATGATCTGGCAATGTTCCACAAACTAAGCCACATGCTGCCGGCGATGCATTCCTCGGCGCATCACATTGTCGAACCTTACGACCACCCGATCAGTCAGCGACATTTGCGCATTACCTATTCGTCGATGAAACATTCGGACAAGACGTTCATGGGTATGACCACCTCGCCCAGAAACGCCGAAGACGTCATTGAGATGTGTGCGATCCTGTTCGGGGAAGATTTCATTGAAGATCACCCGGTCACCACGGGAAACTGCAACGGAAACTCTCCGCTGGTCTGGGATGAAACGATGCTGGGCGCGATGCGGGCCTTTTCTCGCCGCAATCAGCCTGTCTTGTGCTCGCCCTTTGTGCTGGGCGGGGCCAATACGCCCGCATCGGTTCCCGCCACAGTGGCGCAGTTGAACGCCGAAGCACTGAGCGCGCTGGCCTATACCCAAGTCATTCGCAAAGGTGCTCCGGCGATTTACGGGCACTACCTGTCGACGGTGTCGATGAAATCAGGTGCCCCGATGGCCGGCACGCCCGAGATCAGCCTGATGAACTTTATGATCGGGCAGATGGCCCGGTTCTACGACGTTCCATGGCGCACCTCGAATACGCTGGGTGGGGCCAAGACATTTGATGCGCAGGCCGGGTACGAATCCGCCACGACGCTACAGGCCGTTCTTCATTCCGGTGCGAACTATATTTGGCATTCGGCCGGCTGGAATGAGGCCGGGATGCATTGTTCCACCGCCAAGTTCATTGTCGATGCTGAACAATGTGCGATGGCTTATCGCATGGCAGAAGGCCCGCAATGGGATGATTTCGACCAAGCTCTTGCCGCCATTCCAGAGGTCGGTCCAGGCGGGCACTATCTGGGTCATCCGCACACGCAGGACAATTTTCAAACGGCGTTTTTCATGCCCGAGATGTTCGACAATAACTCGATTGAGCAATGGGTGGCAGAAGGCGGGGTTGAGATCACTGAGCGCGCGTTGAAGCACGCGCGCAAGTTGCTGGCCGAATACCAGGAACCGACACTGGACGTGGCCAAAAACGAGGCCCTGCTGGACTATATTGCCCGGCGTGAACGGGAAATTCCCGCCGCTGACGAGCTGAACCAAACCTATTAAAGATTTCGCCTTGGACCTATCCCGACTGCATTGTCGGGTGGGTTTCTATTTAGCACTCGGAGGGAAAATGGAGCTGACGGGCAAAACAGCGCTCATCACAGGGGCTGCGGGCGGCATCGGATCTGCTATTGCACAGCGGATGCGGCAGGCAGGGGCACGAGTTGCGGTTGCGGACGTTTCGGTTGAGGGTATCGAAGCCGACGCCCATTTGCCCGGCGATTTGCGCGAGAGTGCTTATGCAGATGCATTGCCGCAACATGCGGCGGATGCGCTGGGCGGGCTGGATATCGTTGTTAACAATGCGGGGGTCATCACCCGCGGAGCGGTGACCGAGACCTCGGATACCGACTGGGCATTGTCGCTGGGCGTGAATGTCGAGGCGCCCTTTCGCATCTGTCGCGCCGCAATCCCGATCATGGCGGCGCGTGGTGGTGGCGCGATCGTGAACACCGCGTCATGCTGGGGGCTGCGCCCTGGGCCGAACCACGCGGTCTATTGCATGACCAAGGCAGCTATTGCGTCGTTGACACAATGCATGGGTATGGACCACGCGCATCAGGGCATCCGCATTAACGCCGTCTGCCCGAATGAAGTAAACACGCCGATGCTGCGGTCGGGGTTTGAAAAACGCGGCTTCGATCCGGATACTGCCGTGGCCGAGCTGGGCCGGACGGTGCCCTTGGGGCGTATCGCCGAGCCCGAGGATATTGCTGATGTGGTGATGTTTCTTGCCTCGGACGCCGCGCGCTATGTGTGCGGGGCATTGCTGGAAGTGAACGGAGGAAAACCGGTTTCATGACGCGATTTACCGGCAAAACCGCGCTGGTCACGGGCGGGCGCAGCGGTATCGGACGCGCCATCGCGGAACGTTTGCAACACGAAGGTGCACGGGTCTTTACTGCGCAACGTGGGAGCGATCCGGAATTCGAAGGGTTCGAGGCCGATTTCAGAGATCCCCTCAGCCCGCAAACGGTAGTCAATCAGGTCGTTGATCTGTCCGGGCGATTGGACATTCTGGTCAATAATGCAGGCATGATGCAGGAAGCCGGCGTCGAGCAGATGAGCCTTGCAGACTGGCAGCGCACGCTAACAGTCAACCTCACGGCCCCGTTCCTGCTGATCAAGGCGGCGCTGCCCCATCTACGGCGGGCGGGCGGGGCGATTGTCAATATCGGCTCGATTGAGGGGCTGGGCAGCAATCCCGGCCATGCTGCCTATTGCGCATCCAAAGCCGGGTTGCATGGCCTGACACGAGCGGTGGCCGTGGATCATGGGGCAGAGGGCATTCGTTGCAACGCCGTGGCCCCTGGCTGGATCGACACCGAGTTGAACGTGGATTTCATCGCCTCAATGCCGGACCCTGAGACATTTCACGAGGTTATCAAGCGCATACACCCCGTTGCGCGAACCGGAAGCCCGCAAGAGGTTGCGGCGCTGGTCGCCTTCCTGGCGTCGGATGATGCCAGCTTTATCACCGGGCAGGTCTACACAGTCGACGGAGGCCGCATGGCCAAGCTGAGCCTGCCCTGATCACTCGTCCCGCGCGCGCCATTCTTTCCAGCGCAGCACTGCATTGGCACCGATCTCGCGGAATGGTTTTGGGGGCAGGCGTTTGGGTTGATCCTGGGCGTCGAAATACCGGGTGATATTCGAGCTGTGGCCGCAGGTGCGTTCTGCTGCCGCGATACCGGTCAGGGTGCCGCGCGCCGTGCCTAGCCCATTCTGGACGCAGCCGGAAATCACGCCCTGTTCGACCTCTCGCGCGACGGAAACGCCGTTCAGGCTGAGGCAGAGATGACCGGCCCAGTGATATTGCATGTCCAGCCCCGCCAACTGCGGAAATCGCTGGTCGAATTTGCGCTGCATCACCCGCGAGGCGCGCGCCAGATCACCAGCAGTTGAGGTCATGCCCGGGCGCAGGGCCGCGCAGGTACGGGTTATGATCCGATTGCCGCCCTGCGCCGTATCAATGCGCCGCATCGTTGTACCCAACGGATCAGATGGTGTGACACTCCAGCGGGGTTGCCCCCCAAGCCGCGACAGCACTTCGGCGTCCAGCTCAGGGGTCATTGCCGCAAAAAGGAACAGTTGCATCAGTCGATCGCGCTCGATCCCAAAGCTTTCCAGATGCCCGTTCACCGTCAGGATGACTGTACCAGTGCTGACGGTACCGCGCGCGGTTTTTACCAGCCACGCACCGCCTTGCTTCTCAAACCCGGTCACGCCAGAGCCCTCGTACAATGCAATGCCATCCTTGATCAGTCCCGCAGCCAGACCGCGAATATAGCCTGCTGGTTGCAACATAACCGTGCCGGGTGTGTATAGCCCCGACCGATAGTGGCGCGACCCTGTCAGGGCGTGCATCTGCTGTTGGTCGAGCATTTCACTGGTCTGACCCAAAGTGCTGAGATGATGCGCATAGCTGATATTATGTGCATGTCCCGCCGCGCTCACCGCTCCGTTAACCTTGCCAGCCGGATCAAAGAAATTCGGGTCGATCTGATATTGCTCGACCGCCGATCGGGCAAAATCAATTGCAAGTCGGTTTAGTGTGATCATGGTGCGATCATCCCCCGGCCCGGAATAATTGTCCGAGGCGAGGTCATGTGGCAGATCGATCATAAAACCCGTATTGCGCCCAGCAGCCCCTTCGGCCACGCGGCCAGCCTCAAGCACGATGATCTTTGCGTCGCTTTGCAGCTGCCTCAAACGCTGTGCCGCTGACAGGCCTGCGAAACCGGCACCAACAATCACGACATCCGCCGTCAGATCACCATCCAGTTCTTGGGCTGGGGGTGGATCGCCTAATATGACGCTCCAGGCCGCAGGTCCGCGATGGACTGGCAGGGTTCGGGTGGCATAGCTGCTCAATCCACGGCCTCATCCGCATCGTCGGACAGGTCGACCCAGATGGTTTTTAGCTGGGTATACTGGTCATGCGCATGGATCGAGTTGTCGCGCCCACCAAAGCCAGACTGTTTATAACCGCCAAAGGGCGTAGTGATATCGCCCTCTCCAAAACTGTTTACAGTCACCGTTCCCGCCCGGATCATCCGCGCCCCGCGAATGGCGCGTTTCGCATTGGCTGTGAAGATCGACGCACACAAACCATACTCGGTATCGTTGGCGATCTTGATGGCCTCATCAAAGCTGGAAACCGTGATCACCGAAAGAATAGGACCAAAGATTTCGTCACGTGCCAGGATGGCCTCATTGCCAGGGAGTTCGACTACGGTGGCCTCGACAAAGCCATTGTCCGCTTTGCCTCCGATCACCACGTTTTCGGCCTGATCCAGATATCCGCAGATCTTATCGAAATGAGCTTCGCTGACCATTGCGCCCAATCGTGTTTCCGGGTTCAGAGGCTCGCCGACATTCCATTGCTTTACATGATGGGCGATGCGGTCGAGCAACTCGGCCTTTACGGCCTTGTGGACAATCAGGCGGGACGTGGCCGAGCAGTTCTCACCCATGTTCCAGAACGCACCATTGACGATATGTGCCGCCACGCGGTCCAGATTTTCCGCATCTTCCATCACAATGGCCGGATTCTTGCCGCCCATTTCAAGCACCACCTCTTTGGCGTTGCTTTCCGCCGAATAGCTCAGAAACCGTTTGCCAGTCACGGTTGAACCGGTGAAGGACACCATATCGATATCCATGTGCCGTCCGATAGGTTCGCCCACCTCGGCACCTGCGCCGGGGACGATGTTTAGGACGCCGCGTGGCAGACCGGCCTCCATCGCCAGTTCGGCCAGCCGCAATGCCGTCAGTGAAGTTTCCTCGGCCGGCTTCACCACCACCGAGCAGCCCGCAGCCAGAGCGGGCCCGATCTTCCATGCCAGCATCAGCAATGGGAAATTCCAGGGCAGGACTAACCCGACAACGCCAATCGGCTCGCGCACGACCAAAGCGATGTGGTCGTCACTGGCGGGCGAGACCTGATCATAGATCTTGTCGATCGCCTCGGCGTGCCATTTCAGGCAATGAATGGTCTCGGGCAGGTCGACGGTCTCGCAGTCAAAGATGGTCTTGCCACTGTCGAGACTTTCCATCACCGCCAGTTCACGTGCATTGCGTGTGATCAGTTTGGTCAACCGGATCAGCACATTTTTGCGCTCGGATGGGTGCAGCCTCGACCAGCGGCCATCTTCGAACGCTTCGCGCGCCTTCTCGACGGCAAAATCCACGTCCGCTACACCGCAGGCGGCAATGTTGGCCAATTTCTTGTTGGTCGCCGGGTTAACCGTTGTGAAGGACTGCCCGGAAATCGCCGGGCGGTACGCGCCATCAATAAAGGCGCCGGTTGGCAAGGTCAGACCCGCGGCGATGGAGTCGTATTCGTCCTGCGTCAGCAATGTCATACCTTACCCCTCTGCCATGATGTCAGCGATTTTCTGTTTCAGCACGCGCGTCACTTGCTCTAGCGCGCGTTTGTCATCTTTGTTCAAAGATTTCAGCGGCGGTCGAACGGTGCCCGCGTCAATCCCATTCATTGTGACACCATGCTTGATGGTCTGGATGAATTTGCCACCCTGTTCTAATACTCGCATCAAGGGCATCAGCGCCGACATGATCCGGCGGCCCTTGGCAAAATCGCCCTCGATTACACAGGCCTGGTATAGCGCCACATGCTCGGCAGGCAGAAAGTTCGAGCCGCCACAGACCCAGAACGGCGCGCCCCAGGCAAAGAATTCCAGCGCCTGATCGTCCATACCGCATCCCAGTTGGATATGCGGATAGTCCCGCGCCAAAAGATGCACCCGATTGATATCGCCCGAGCTTTCCTTGATGCCGCAGAAATTCCTGCTGCGTCCGACGCGGTCCAGGAATTCTTCGCCCATCATCGTGCCTGTGCGGTGAGGATAATTGTACAGCATTACCGGCAGGTCGGCGGCCTTGTCGATGGCCAGCGCATTCAGCGCATTTTCGCGGTCGGTGGGCACCGAATAGGGCGGGCTGGCCAACAGGATCGCGTCCGCCCCAATTTCCTTTGCACCCGACGCCAGCGCAACCGAGTCCGACGTCAACATCGCGCCCGTGCCAACAACCAGAGGCAAACGGCCTTTCAGACGCACATGGGTGAACCGCGCCAATTCGAGCCGTTCCTCCACGGTCTGCGCATAATTCTCACCTGTCGACCCGCCCGAGATTAGACCATGCACGCCGTTCTTGATCAGAAGCTCGATCACCTGCGCCAGCGCGTCCCAGTTCACGCTGTCGTCGGCCTGATAGGGCGTGACCACCGGGGTATAGACCCCCTCAAATCGGAAAATTGGGTTCATTCCGTCCTCATGCAGGTTTCGAAAGCGGTGGGAGGCCCATTGGGACATCCAGCGCATCGGGCATCACGAACAGTTCGATCTGATCGCGTGACAGGTTCCAGTGATCTTCGGCCAGCTGCGCAGCAGCCGTTTCATCGCGTGCCTCTATGGCGTCGATGATGGCGTCGTGTTGCTGGCTTGCCTCGGACAGGTTTTCGACCATCCTGCCCGACTGTGGCCGGTAGAAGGTCATGCCGATACGGGCATGGTCAATCAGCAAACGGTTGAAAGAGGGCAATAGATAGACATTGCCCGACATTTCGCCGGTCACTTCGTGAAAGCGGTTATTGGCCAGGGCGCGCTCTTCGGCTGCCCCATCCCGCAGCGCGGCCTTGAATGCCTGCTGTGCGGTTTTCAGGGCTTCAATCTGCACAGGCTTTGCATTCGCCGCTGCCAGTCGCAGGATTGCTCCATAAATCATCGGCGCGGCCAGAAAGAAATCGCGCAAGGTGGTATACGACATTTCAGACACGCGCGCGCTGCGGTTTGTGCGCAGGTCCAGATACCCTTCTCCGGCGAGTTGTCGGAACACTTCGCGTAAAGGCGTTCTCGACAGGCCAAACGCATCGGACAGATGCACCTCGTCCAGATCGGTGCCGGGTTGCAGGCGCAAAGTCAGGATCGAGACCTTCAAGTGCTCGGCCAGCTGCGTTTTGCGGGTTTTTGCGACGTCCTTCATCCGGATCCTCCAGCCCAGCCAGCAAGAATCGATTGGGTTCGATTGCCTCCTTTTTGTATCCGAACAAAATACATATTGTATACATAGAAATTTCGTGCAGCATAATCCAACGACAAAGACTCAGCCAATCCGGCCGAACAAAGTGGAAAGCCCTATGCCTCAGATGCGGCACATCACCATTGTTCTGATCGAGGAGTTCTCGCATCTCGCCTTTTCCTGCGCCGTCGAACCACTGCGGATCGCCAATCTGGTCAGTGAGGAAACGCTATATGATTGGACGCTGATATCGGAGGACGCAGAGCGTGCAGTATGTTCCAATAAGGTGGTGACACTTGTGCATGGCGGGTTGGGCGATATTCCAAAGACTGATCAGCTGTTTGTCTTGTCGGGCATCCACATGCGCAACCATGTCTCACGCGACCTTCTGGCGACGTTGCGACGCGAACGTGCGCGGGGCACGCCGATCGGGGCATTGTGTTCTGGTGCTTGGCTTCTAGCAGAGGCTGGATTTCTGGATGGCTCTCAGGCTGCGATCCACTGGGAATATCACGATGCGTTTATGGAAGCGTTCCCAGAGGTGAACCTTGTGCGCAGTGTCTTCGTGGCAGACGCGAAACACATCACGGCATCGGGTGGGACGGCAACTGCCGATCTTATGCTGCATCTGATCGGACGCGATCACGGCGAGGAGCTGGCGATCGCGGTTGCAGATCAGATGGTGTATAATGCTGCCCGCAACGCAACGGCCAAACAAAGGGTATCATTGCAATCGCGCAACGGGATGCGTAACGCACATCTGGCTCGGGCTATCCATACCATGCGCGAATGCCTTGAAGCACCGGTTTCTCCGTCAAAGATCGCGGATGATCTTGGCATATCCACGCGCCAGTTAGAGCGGTTATTTGGTAAGTATCTCAACACTTCGCCCAAAAAATACTTTATGGAATTACGCCTGGAACGCGCGCAAAAGCTTTTGCTTCAGACCGAAGCATCCGTCACTGAGGTCGCCTTGGCTTGTGGCTTTGAAAATCCCGGTCATTTCTCGCGGGTTTATCGATCCAGTTTTGGTGTCACACCGCATTCGCAAAAAAGCAAAATCGACTGACGGAAGGCGGCGGGGGGAGCTGCTCTGCCCTAGGGCGAGCCCGGCCCGGCAGGCGCTCACCCCCTAGTCCCGCTTGTACCCCCTCGTTAAATTCAAACTCGTAAACTGATCAGCAGGATTGACTGTTTGTATTTGGTAAAAAGGGCACAAATTCTGCAAGATCGTGTCAGATGTAAGGGGGTTTAGGGCGATATAAAGGCCCGGATTTCAGCAAAAAATGCGGCCCAAATCCTACACAATTAATAACTCAATTAGCCAAGTTTGTCCTTGAGTTTGCGTTACATATGAAAAATGGCTTTTAAGTTTAGCCAAAATACCGGGTATACTTACAAACTATGGCAGAGATTCACATCGGGATGCATTTTCGAACCCCCATGTTCCCTTCAGCAACCAAAGCCGGAGGCCATGCATGAATTTCGAAACTTACCAGCCGGTCGTGACACCTGTCCCGCCAGTCATACCCGTAGACGTGCGCGAGGATCAGATTATTCAGGCCTCACAGGCGGCCAGTGCAGCATTTGAAAAGATCTCCGCCACGGTATTATTTGAGGTGGATACAGTCACTGATACTCAGAAGCGCATACTTGCGATCTTTCGCTGGTATTTTCTGGCGGCCTTTTGCACGCGCATGTTGTCTGGGGCAACGCATCGGCTGGATCATTTGACGATGCAAGTTGGCATGGATGTATACAGTGCGGTTGGTATGATTTTGTCCCGCGATGAGATCGAGTATTCGAGAAACCTGGTTGAAAAAATGCCGGATTCTGCGGCTGATGCACGGATGAAGGCGATCGGCGCGCGGGGTCACAAGGCAGGTTGGATCGCGGCCAATCAACATAAACAGGGCAGAGGCATGCCCTCAGAGATCAAAGTCGCTCTGTCAGGTGCTTTGGCGGCTGTGGATCGTTTGAATTGAACAGCGGTCCCAATTTGACATGAATTTACAAGTGTAGGTGGATTTGCTTCGCAGCAGGCAGGCGCGCGCCTTTCGTTGAAGCTCAGGTCGAAGGGGGAAATGCTGCCCATTCACAGTAGGGGATTGAAAACCGTACCAAATCACTACATTCACCCCTGATAGATCCAACAGGTTAATGCTACATGCCCCTTTCAAGAAGATTGCTAGCCTATGGCTCGGTTCCCGTGGTTGCGATTGTATGCTTTGCCGTTTGGTATACCAGTATCGGTTCCAAACCAGGTCCTGAGTTTGTCCGGCTGGATGGTGGAGAATTCCTGATGGGTTCGCAAAACTTTCAAGCGGAAGAGACTCCGGTCCATCCAGTGAATGTCGGGTCCTTTGACATTACGCGGACAGAAATTACCAACGACCAATTTGCGAAATTTGTCGAAGAAACCGGGTATCAGACAACGGCAGAGCGTGGCTTGTCGGCGGAGGATTTCCCGGGTCTGCCTGCAGATTTGCTTGAGCCTGGATCGATGGTCTTCGCCCAGCCTAAGGAAGCGGTGTCGCTGAATAATCCCAACGCATGGTGGCGCTATGTCAAAGGTGCAAGCTGGCAACACCCGGCAGGACCGGGCAGTTCGATTGCGGAACTGGGCGACCATCCGGTGGTGCATGTGTCACCCGAGGATGCCGCAGAATTTGCAGAGTGGATCGGAGGTCGTCTGCCGACCGAGGCCGAATGGGAATTTGCAGCTCGCGGCGGGATCGAAGGCGCCGACTACACCTGGGGTGACAGCTATGATCCCAGCAATGGGTGGAAGGCAAACACCTGGCAAGGACAGTTCCCAAGCGAAAACCTGGCTGACGATGGCCATGTCGGAACCGCACCCGTAGCTTCATATGTGGCCAATGGCTACGGCCTGTATGACATGGCGGGCAATGTCTGGGAGCACGTGGCCGACTGGTGGGTGCCGGGGCACATTCCTGGCGACCAAATTGATCCTACCGGCCCGGAAAAGGCCTTTGCCGCCCAGTTCGGTAGCGCATCGATGGGTGCAATGCGGTTGGTCAAAGGGGGCTCATTGCTTTGCGCACCGAATTTCTGTCTGCGTTACCGACCTGCAGCGCGGCAGCCGGTTGAGATGTCGTTGGGCAGCAATCATGTCGGATTTCGCGTTGTCCGCGATGTAGACTAACCGCCGGGCATTCCGGTCATGCGGCGGGCTTATTCCGCCCCGTACTGGTGGCACAATCGATTCCAGAACATATCAAGCGCGGCAAATTTAACGCCCTTGCGACGGGCAGCGCATATGTTCCAGGTCAGAGGTTGCGTGGTTCGTATCTCTTTCAACATCCCCAATTTCAGGTGCTGATCAAAATCTTCCTTCATTCCTCCGGCAATCAGGTCTGCTCTGCAGGCCATATCGGCAACTAAAGAGAAATCGTCACTTTCGATCTGGGGCAATCGGTCAACAATATGCCAGGCTTTCTCGTCATTCCCCAAAGTGGCGGCAATGGCAGAGCGCCAGTGGCGATGCATATGCGCGGTTATAAACGGATGCCGAAACACCTCAGCGATTGAGACCGGAGTAGCCTGATGAATGGGATGGTCGGGGCGAGCGCAGAAGAAAACGGGTTCCTTTCGAACGACCTGAATGTCCAGATCGCTTAGGTTGGGCGTGTGTGTCAGATCGCAAACCGCCACGTCCAGACGCCCTATCCGCAATGCTTCGAGGGGTTCCTTGGTGGCCCGCACATCAACGCGGACGCGAAGATCTGGCCAGGTATCAAGTAGCTCTGCCAGAAGCGGCGTGATGATCGTCCGGGTCGTCAGGGGGCCGCAGCCGATATTCAGCACCTCCGGGCCGACCGAACGCAGCCGTTCGACTCCTGCTTCAAACTGGCTGGTCGCATTGTGCAACGCGTCCAGAAGTTGCAGAAAGCGTTTTCCCGCCGGTCTGATGGTTGCGCCGCGGCCTGTCCGTTCGAATAGCGCCTGACCGGCATAAGTTTCTGCCTGGCCGATATAGCGTGAGAAACTTGCCGGAGAGGTTCCGATTGCATCCGCTGCCACGCGAAAGTTGCCGTGTCTGGCCAATGAGCGCACCGCATCTATGGCTTTGGAATCAATCATTTACACCCTCGTTCCAATATTCAGAACGCTCATACCAAATGATGGAATGGTCGTCTCTTTCTGTAGCCGGAATTGTCGTTTCCTGCGACATTATTGTCGACCGTGGCACGACGCCCCGGACTTCCCACATAACGGAGGATTCAATGGTTCCTTTAAGGAATATATTAGCTGTGCTTGGCGCTTCGGCGTTATCAACGACTGCAGCACTTGCCGATTCTGAGGATACACGCCCAAACGTTCTTATTCTAATCGCAGATGACATGGGGTTTTCCGATGTTGGCGCATTTGGCAGTGAAATCGAAACGCCCTCGATCGACCAACTGGCAGATGACGGTATGCTGTTCACCAATTTCCACGTCGGAGCGTCTTGCTCGCCCACTCGGACTATGCTGATCAGCGGTGTCGACAACCATCTCGCAGGCCTCGGCAATATGTTAGAGATTCAGGCCGATAACCAATTCGGCAAGCCTGGCTATGAAGGTCATTTGAACGACAAAGTTGTTGCGTTGCCGCGTCTGTTGCGCGACGCAGGATACCACACCTATATGACCGGCAAATGGCACCTAGGTCATGAGCCTGGCACGATCGCTTATGACCGCGGATTTGAGAAATCCTTTATGCTGGGCGAAAGCGGTGCGGATAACTGGGTCGAGCAGCCCTATGCCCCGTTCTATACGCGGGTGCACTATTACGAGGACGACAAGCTTGTCAGCCTGCCAACGGACGACTACTTCTCGTCCGATTTTTATACCCAAACGATGATCGATTACATCGACAGCAACCTGGATGACGGTAAGCCATTTTTGGCCTGGGTCGGGTATCAGGCCGTCCATTATCCTCATCAGGCGCCAAAAGAATTCATCGACAAATATGACGGCGTTTATGACGAAGGGTTCGAGGCCCTGCGGGTTTCGCGTCTGAAAAAGCAGAAGGAACTTGGGCTGATCTCTCCGGATGTGGAATTGGACCCGGAGTTTGCGAAAACCTCTTATGAACCGTGGCAGATGCCGGATTGGGAAAAGCTTAACGACGAAGAAAAAGCATTCAACGCGCGACGGATGCAGACCTATGCCGGAATGCTGGACAATATGGATGTCAATATCGGCAGGATTCTGAGCTATCTGGATGAAAAAGGTATTGCGGACAACACCATCGTCATTTTCCTTGCGGATAACGGCCCGGATCCGAACCAGTTGCCGCTGTCTGAAGCCTATCGTGATTGGTACAAAGCCCATTACGACAAGGTCTATATCGAGGATTTTGACGGCGATTATTCGGATATGGGGCAGCAGGGTGTCTATGCTGATTACGGCCCAGGCTGGGCGGCAGCCGCAGCGGTTCCGGGCAGCTACTTTAAGACATTCTCGACCGAGGGTGGTTTGCGTGTCCCTTTGATCGTGAAATTCCCGGGTGTTGTCGAGCCCGGATCGCAAGTCGATAAATTTGCCTTTGTTCGCGATATCGTTCCAACACTTCTTGACGTTGCCGGCGTAGACGTTCCCGGACCGGTCTATGACGGTCGCGAAATTTATACGCCAGACGGTATCAGTATGATGCCGGTCCTGAAGGGTGAGACGGAAACCGTGCGCGACGATAACAACCCGGTCGGATATGAGCTTGCAGGGTCCTCGGCAGTATTCCAGGGAAAATATAAACTGATGCAGAATCTGGCCCCTAAAGGCACAGGCGAATGGGAGCTGTTTGATATCGAAGCTGATCCGTCGGAATTACACAATCTGGCGGACCAGATGCCCGAGCGTGTCGCAGCGATGCAGGCCTATTTTGAGGACTATGCAAAAAGGGTAAATCTTGTGCCTGTTCCAGAAGGCTATAACCCTCTGGAGCAGACGGTCGTCAACGCCAAGCGCAGTGGCGCGCATTAACTGAAATGTCATCGCGCCGTTTCGGGACGGAAACGGCGCGATGCGTATATTTGAAAAAGGCACAGTGCTGGTTGGTCCGCCGATAGATATGTGGCGCTACTGCGGGTGCAGCCACTGTTTGCCGCAAGCACACGCCCATGGAACAGGCCGGTGCATTGTTAGGAGGAGATGCGGGTTATTGCCCTGTGATTTCCGTGCAAGTTCCTTTGCCCCAACCGGTTCTACTACCAGAGGCAGAGAAATCGAACGTGCCTTTCTGGGGGTGGACGTTATAACTCAGCGTGTGATCCTCGCCGATATACAGGTAGGTCAAGGTATCGAGCCCCGGGAAAACATCGACCTCTTTGTCGATGTCACCGATCTTGATACGACCTTTGTTTTGATCTTCATATTTGATCAGTTTCGCAGCCATTTCGGGATGCTGTTCGTCTGGCGACTGACATTCAAACACCCGCTCTTCTGCAAGCGCCGTGAAGGGCATAAATATAAGAAGAATGGCCAACTTTTTCATTTGATCTCACCTAGAGCAGATTCGTTTCGAACGCCGCAGCTAGGTGCGATTTCTGTCATAAATTTGCTGAAATTCTGGCCAGACTGTGCCTTGGGCACAACCAAAGAAAATATAGGTGTTGGACCGTCTGCAAAATCAAGATTCTAGCGTCTCGGCAAGAAGCCTGTGGCAAAGATCGCATCCCAGAACAGAATGCAGGTCGGCTCCACTGAGCATTGCATTCACTACCAATCAAATCTCTCATAAGTATCTGTTTCAATACAAGTAATATTTGCATCTCCGAGGGTTGAGATCGGCTCGTCCAGAACATCCACCTCTGGGGCATTGTCGGTCGAATGGATAGCATCCCAAGGCAGGGTTCCAGGAGTACTCGAGTACAGCGCTTCGTAAGCCAGTTCTTCGTCCAAAGAATTCCCTGGGCTGACAGGGTCGTCACCGACGGTCAGGGCAAATGGGTTTTCCGAAGTGATGAGAGTGCCGGCGCTGTCTATGTCTGACACAACGATCTGACCATGAATTACGCCCTCGAAACCTACTGGCGGGGAAAGCTCCAGGTGGTTCAGGTTACAACCCGACAAATCCACCGGATCACCATTGGTGATCACCGCATGCTCACCACTGATTATCAGGGTATTTGCCGGTAACCCCTCCAGTGTAACATTCGCCTGATCAGACGCATGCGACAACTGGATGCCAACTTGGATCGCGTCGTCCTTGGGAACCGACAAACCGGGATCGGCCTGCATCACCTCACGGCCATCGGTATCCGGACCGTCCCATTCCAGCTTCAGCCCCGCATGGCCGTGGTTCTCGACATATCGGACTTCGATGCCATAAGTCCCAGGCTCAAGGTTGACCTCTTCTGAATACGCGCGAAACCCATGTGGCTTATCGTACTCGATGATCTTTGTTCCATCGATGAAAACAGCAATCCCATCATCTGCCCCGGCAAAGAAAGTATAGCTGCCCCCTTCCTCGACAGTGAATGACCCTTCCAACCTGGTACCGAATGTGTCCGAGGATCCGCCTTCCCAGAATGAGTCTTTTCCAAGTTCGTAGTCGATTTCGGAAACAACTTCCTGATGAGTCGGGGCTGAGTTCCAGTCGATTTGATCCATTCGGGTCAGTCTGTGGTCCACATCGTAGTAACTTGCACGAAAACCAGTTTGCATCTCGGCGCTTGGGGCAGGGGGCTGTGCTCCGCTCTCATATGGTGCCGAAGGTTGGTTTGGATCAGCAGGCGATTCAGGCTGAACCGGACCGAGACCATCTGGCTGAAACTCTGCCTTTTCCGAAATGGGGTCTTGGGCATCACTCCCATCAGAGAGTTTTGCATCTGGTTCAGGCTCGTCAGGCTCGCTCTCGGTGACTTGGGGCTGGTCCCCATCTGTGCCGGCGGAAATACGGGGATCGACCATGTCCGCGACATTGACGGTAAAGCTTTCGGTCAGAGTAAGACCGCCCTCGTCAATGACAGTTACATCCACCGTTACAGATGAGGCCTCTTCGTGATCAAGCGCCACATCAGGTTTTAGCCGCAACTGGTTGTCGACAACCTCGAACCGGTCATCAGAGACTTCAAACCGATGCGAGCCGCCAAGGTCAGGGTCGTCAAAAGAGATTTTTCCAACAACGGCACCTTCAACATTCTCGGCCACCGTTAGCTCGGCCGCAGTCAGAGTAATGTTGTCGACAAGCGCGCCATAGCTGTCATTTTGGTTTTCAGCTTCCCTCAACTCCAGGTTGTCCTGACCGGTTCCAACCACCTGAAGGTCGAATGTTTGCCATTCGGCGGATTGAGGATCAAGCTCCGCGACCAAATTGCCATTCCAGCAGACCTCAACCGTGTCCGTTCCACCTGCAAGGCGTTCGCGCAGGTCGATGCCAAGATCATAAAGCTGGCCTGCCTCGGTTTCGACGACCTGAGAGATGCTGTCCACGCCGCGCGCATGGTCCATTTCCATCAGTTGGTCCCCTTCAGAGGCCTGAGTGCCGCCAAGACGGTCCCAGATTTCGATTCCATTTGCGTCGGTCCAAGCGCCGCTATCGTCGCCGTCAAATCCCCGCCAGCGACCTTCATCAAGGTCAAACTCTTCGAAACTACCGTTACGGATCAGGTTTTCGGTGTCATTGCCAAGGCTAAGATCTGTGGGTCCTTCGTTGATGTCTTTGATGTTGATGACAAAAGACTCGGTCACGCTCAGCCCTTCAGAATCGGTGGCGGTGACCTGCAGGTCGATCTGAGCGGTCTCTTCGTGATCAAACTGCATCTCGGGTTTCACGCGAAGCTCTCCATTGAAGAGCTCGAACCGGTCATCTGACACTTCGAATACGTGGGCATCTTCCGCGTCCGGATCGATTGCCTCGATTCGGCCAACAATCGCACCGGTGACGTTTTCCGATATTGTGGTATCGTTCAGCGCGATACCTACTGGGCCTTCATTCACGTCGAGAACATCAACCGTGAATCTTTCCGTCAGGCTCAACCCGCCGGCATCGGTGACTGTGACATCTACCTCGACCTGCGCCGCTTCCTCATGATCCAGCGAGAGGCCGGGTTTTAGTTGTAGCTGACCGTCGACAACTTCGAACCGGTCGTCCGATATTTCGAATGTATGTGTGTCCCCGTCATTCGGGTCCACAACCGAAAGGGTTCCGACCACGCCGCCCACTGCATTTTCAGCTATAGTTGTGCCGTCCAACAAGATTTCTTCGGGGGCGTTGTTCACGTCCGGCTCCGAAAAATCTGGAGACTGTCCGGCAGTTTTCTGGAATGAAATCGGCTGACTTGCTTCCGCCGCTTGCAGAGCCAGTGGGTCAATTTCAATGGCCTGTTGCAGCTCGAACGGAGTTTGGGCGGGCATGTTCCCTTCGAGAGGCGGGGTATCCACCGCAGGTGTGCCCGCTGTGTCCTCAGACTGCAAAGGCTGCGCGGCACCTGAGGATCCAGTTTCGCTGAAATTGGATAGGCTCTGGTCGGTTGGTGCCTCGAAACTTTCAACCGCGGTTGGCGCGGTTACGTTCAGCGTTTCAATCGACTCTTCAAAGCGCGCGCGGTCTTCCAGCGCGCCGGATTGTTGCTCGCCGGTATGCAATGTACTGCGGCTGGGATCGTCAGAGGTGTTGATGGTATTGCGCGATAGATGAGCGGCGATTTCATGCGTTTCGTCGTGTTCGGCCTGCAGTGTTTTCGCCCGAAACTCCGGATCGTCTTTCATATCGCTCATCGCGTGACACCTCAGGAAATTTGTTGATTCACGTCACCTTTTACCATGCAGGTGTTCAGCGAAGGTCAATTAAACCTTTAAATTTTAGGAGAAAATATCCTCTCTCACGGCGCTCAGATTTACTGTTCTTCAATTTTACGTCCCCAAAGCTGAAGGCCAACCAACTGGGTGAAGAGAACGATGAAACCGCGTGGGTTATCCGGGCGAATGACGGCAGGACAAAGCGATATCCCTGTCTGGGCCGCATCCATTTCGCTGAATGTGCTTTCGTTGCTGATGCCAATTTCGATCCTGCTGATCTTTGATCGGATCATTCCGTTTCAGTCGGTCGACACCCTGCGGGTCCTGACAGTTGTGTTATTGGTCAGCGCAGTGTTGGAGCTGATTTTGCGTCAATGCCGTGCAATTTTGCTCTCGGCTGCAGCTGAGGATGCCGCTGTATCGAATTTCCAGCGGTTTATGACCACGGTGATCACAGCGAATACGCTGAGCTTTTCCAAGGTTCCGGCAAGCACTTACGCGGAACGTTTCGGGGCGATCGGCCAATTAAGAGATCACCAGGCCGGGCAGGGGCAAACTCTTTTGATTGATCTGCCATTCACCCTGTTGTTTGCGGTGCTGATCGGGTTGATCGGGGGTTGGCTTGTTTTGGTCCCGCTTGGAGCATTTTGTACGGTCACCATTTTCGCGGCCATCATGAAGCGTGCGCAATGGCATTTGTTCCGCCGTCGCAAATCAATCGACACGCGCCGCTATGCGTTTCTATCCGAGATTTTGACCAGCATGCAGACGGTCAAGGCCAACCGGATGGAGCCGCAAATGACCCGCCGTTTCGAGATGCTTGAAAGCCAGACAGTGGATATGAGCCGGAAGTTGATTCATTTTTCCGGTCTGGCCCAAAACTTCGGAGCGATCTTTTCGCAAATGACCGTGGCGGCCATGGGTCTGCTTGGAGCCTATCTGGTAATCAGCAATCTGATTGGCATCGCTGAAATGGCTGCCTGCATGTTGCTGAACGGCCGGATTGTGCAGCCGTTAACCAAGCTGATGGCGCTTTGGGTCCAGTCCGAGAATGTCGCGATCTCGCGCAGCAGGCTCGGCGAAATGGACAGTCTGCAGACGGTTTCCAGTGCGGTCTCTGATCAGCCAGCCTTGACCGGCAGGATCGAGATCAATGATGTCTCGATGAAGCGGTTGAATGGCTCTGGGCATAGTTTCGGCCCTATCAGATTTCGGGGCGCGCCTTCTGTTGGGGTTTTGATTGAAGCTGAGAAAAGCTGGATGGTAGACGAGCTTTTCGATGCCTTGTCCGGGCAACGAATGCCCGATCAAGGGGAAGTTTGGATCGACGAACGGTCCGCAGTCCAACGTGCGGCACAGCGTGGGCAGAACGCCATGGTCATGCTCGAGGCTCAGCCAGCGATCCTGTCCGGCACGCTGTTGCAAAACCTCAGTGCTTTTGGCGATGCCGCGATGGTCGAGCGAGCAAAAACAGTAGCTGCAGCATTAGGGCTGGAGAAACGCATTGATCGTCTTCCTCTGGGCTATAACACTCCGCTGAACACCGGGACAGCATTTGAAAAAGACCCGGTGAACAGGCAGATGATCGCCCTGACACGGGCTCTGGCCTTGCAGCCGCGCATCCTGCTTATGAATGAGCCAACGGCAGTTTTGGACACCGCCGAAAGGCAAGCGCTGGCTGACTATCTAATGTCTGTTTCTCCGCGACTGACCCTGATTATTGCCAGCCCCGATCCCCGAATGAAGAATCTCACACAAGAGACAGTTCGCCTCAGGTCCTCTGCCGAGGGTGTGTATGCGGAATGGGAACTCGACACGACTTTAGAGCAAACAGCGGCAAAGCTTATCAGAAAGGGGGCGGCATGATCGCTTTGAACGCGGAAATTGCAGCGCAGTTGTTACAGCAGCTTCTGGTTCAGGGCGGATGGCGAAACCGTCCAGATGCGATCATCGAAGCTACGCCACACATGTCCGAATGGTTTCGGGTAGAGGATATTCTTCAGACGCTCCGCAACCTTGGTCTTCCCCATACGCAGTTGAGGTGCCGCGAAAACGAGATATCTGATTGGCAATGCCCGGCCATGGTCTTTCCAGATCAGGGAGGCTGCTATCTTGCAATAGGACGAACAGGGCGCGGCATCCAGGTCAGCGACGATCACAATCCCGATCTGCGTTTATTACAGCCAACACATCGTTTTTGCAGGGTTATCAGGATCGACCGGTTTGATCATCAACACGAAGACGACCGCCCAATAACTGTAGGAGCAGCATTTGGTGGCTTGCGGGCGATGATGCCATGGCTGATTATTTCGTCGTTTCTAACTAACCTGCTGGGGCTGACCGCGCCCCTGTTGGTTATGGCCATTTACGATCGCGTGATTCCGTCAGGATCAGTCGATCTTCTAATTTCATTGGCTTTCGGTGTGGCCATAATCGGCCTCTCCGACCTGTGTTTTCGTCACGCTCGCACCCGAGCGCTTGCTTACATTGGCTGGAATGGCGAACGACAGATGATGGAGGCATTGTTTCGCAAGTTGATGTCCCTTCCACTGAGCCAGCTTCAGAAGTCTGACATAAATCAGCAACTGTCCCGGTTCAGACAATTCGAATCCCTGCGCGACATGTTTACCGGTCCGGTAATGGGAGCTTTTCTTGACCTGCCCTTCGTTCTGATTTTCTTTGCGGTTTTGTGCTATCTGGCGCCATCTGTCGGTCTGTTGACATTGGGTTCGATCCTGTTCCTTGTCGGCCTTGGTATCTTTACCACTGCCTTTCAACAACGATTGGACAAGTCGGCGGCCGAGGCTAATGCGGCCAGTCAAACCGCCATTCATGACGCGGTGCTGCATCAACAGGTGATGGTCAATCTGGGAATGCAGAAACAATGGCTGGCACGCAGTCTGCCCCTTGCTGAAGCCGGCGAACGCGCGACAGCACGTGCGCGTTTGTTTCAGTCATTTACCCAGTCGCTTGTACAGTCAATCTGTGGATTGGCGACGGTCGGGGCAATCGTTTTAAGCGCATATGGGGCCCTGAATGGCTCATTGAGCTTTGGCGCAATGATCGCCTCCATCGCGTTGGTGTCCAAAGTGCTGGCTCCGATTCAATCTCTGTACACCAGCTTCCCTCAAATTCTGTCGTTCCGGTCCAGCAGCACACAAGCCGATCGAGTTCTTGGACTGCCCGAAGAGTTGGAAATGGGGCTCAAGCAATCGCATCAGAAGACGCTTAGCGGTTGGGTCTGTTTTTCGGGGGTGACGTACCGTCCCGATCCGTTGAATCCTCCGATCCTTTCGCAGGTCAGTTTCCAGTGCAATCCGGGTGAGGTCGTGCTGGTCATGGGGAGTGATACGGCAAGTCGCACTGCCATTCTCGACCTGATAGACGGGCTGTATAGCCCCCTGAGCGGCACCATCGAGCATGATGGGATAGATATTCGCCAGATCGCCCGTGACGAATTACGGAAATCTGTCACATACGCAACCTATGAGAAATCCTTGTTTTACGGCACGGTCGCGCAAAATTTCCGCCTGGCGGTGCCCAGCCTTTCTCCGGACCAGGTTGCCGAGGCTCTGGACAGGATGGACCTGCTGCATGATCTCGAACTTTTACCAGAAGGCCAGGAAACGCGACTGACCGACACAGTGCTGTCGCAGTTGCCTGAAGAGGCGGTCAAAGCGCTGACTCTGGCTCGCTGTATGGCGCGGCCTTCTTCGCTCTTTCTGTTTTCCGAACCGACCAATGGTCTTTCGGATCGTCGGCGTCACCTGTTTAAGCACTGGGTTGGTGACAAGCGGGGGAAATGCACTGTAGTCATCGCAACCGCCGACCGCTCATTCATGCAGATCGCCGACCGCTTCATATTTCTCAATGGCGACAAGGTTGCTGTGAATGCCACCGGAGAGGCTGGCCGGAAGAAGCTGCAAGCTGTGTTGAAAGCGCTCGGAGGATAGCCATGGCCATATTCTTGAATAACCCAATCCCGCAAGAGGCGTCGGAAGTGAACAGCCGAAATCGCAGCTGGCAGAAACCGCGCCTGGCAGCCTTTTTGGCATTGACCTCTTTGGGGATGATCGCTGGCCTGATTGCTCTGTCAGCGCAAACGGCGATCCCGCAAATCACGCGCGCACCGGGTACAATCATCCCTTTCGGAGACTATTTACAGATCGAGACATTGCAGGGCGGTGTCGTTCAGTCTGTGCATGTCCATGACGGTCAGATTGTCGAAGAGGGCGATGTCCTGATTCAGCTTCAACACCCAGACCTGTTTCATGAGCGCGATGTACTTGCGGGGCAGATGTCAGCGGTCGGACAGGAATTGGCGAACGCGCGCGCCGTGCTGACAAAACTGGGCAGTTCAGAACCGTTGGCCCAGTCGGAAATCGAGGTTCTTGCCCTGAGCGGTTTAACAAGCGCTTCGGCGGCGCTGGAGCTGTATGCCGAAAGTCAGCGTATCCAGCGCCTGTCTATTTTCCAGCAGGAGGGGACACTTTCTATCCTGGCCAAGGCGGCCACGGTCGCTCAGGAACGGGTGGACAAGAAAGAGATTGCCCTCCAGCGATACGCGCAGTTGCAGTCACAAGGCCTCAAATCCCTAAGCGATTTTCTGGAGGAAGAGGATGAGGTTGATGCATTGCGCGCTGCCGTCTCTGACGCGCGGGTCCGGGTTGCGGAACTCAGGAACGCCCTGACTTTGGCAAAGGCATCTCTGGCCCGGGAAACCCTTTCGTTACGCGAAGAAACGCTTATTCGGCTTTCCGAATTGGAACAGGAAGATGCGCGCCTGCGTGTATCGGTTGGCGTGGTAACCTCCAAGCTGGACGCCCTGCGCATTTCTGCTCCGGCTCGTGGCATCATCCAGGCGGTCACACACCCTAGCCCCGGTGAGGTCATCGCCCCCGGAGAGGCGATATTTGAACTATTGCCGACACGACAGGAACTGGTTGTCGAGGCGAGGATACCCAATTCCGAAGTTGGGCATGTAAGCACTGATCAGCCGGTCGCCGTCAGCATTGATACTTTTGATGTGCGTCGATTTGGGAAAGTCCCGGCGCGTCTGCAATCGGTCTATCCGTTGCCGTTGACAGATGAGCAGACCGGAGAGACCTATTTCCGCGCAGCCTTTGCCCTGTCCCAAGACAAAATCGGATCGGGATCGTTCCAACGTCCTTTGAGTGCAGGCATGACCGTGGTGGCCGAAATGACAACCGGAGAGCAGACTCTTTTGTCATACCTATTGAAGCCGGTTCAACAGACTATCGAGGGGGCATTCAAAGAGCGCTAGATTTTTGGCGCATCTCAGAGCCAGAGGAAATGAAGATGTAACTGCCGGAATCCTGCCTGAATTCGTTTTCCCAAGGGCCGGCTTACAACAGCATCGGTTTCGTAAAACAGAGCATACAAACATCCAAAACACTGGGCATTCAGTGTCGATTTGGCCACAGAAAGGATATTAGAAACTAGCGGGAAATGGTGGGTGATGAGAGACTCGAACTCCCGACATCTTCGGTGTAAACGAAGCGCTCTACCAACTGAGCTAATCACCCGTGAGGCTGCATTTAGCCAAGCCGGCGCGCGGGCGCAAGAGGGTCCGGCACAATTTCTTTCACTGAATTTAGACAAGGCGGGAATCTGGGGTGATATCACAGCCAACCGGGCTCCGATTTATCAGGCTTTCTGAGGGATCACGAAATCTGAACCGGTCGTTTCGGACCAGGCACCTTCAAAATATCTTGGGTGTTGTAGCGGCTATGGATTGCCCGTTTCAAAGGTTCTTATTCACGATGCGTCCTATCGATGCTTGCGCGCCCCCCGCCGCCTCAGATATCCCCTGATGGAACCTTAACCTACGAGACGGGAACAATATGACCCTGTCATCCGCAAGCCGTTTTCTGGCTGCTGCTATTGTTTTGGGTAGTTTGATATCGACTCCGCAGCGTGCAGAGGCCGACGATGTTTTGGTTTTTGCTGCTGCCAGTCTGAAAAATGCTCTGGATTCACTTGTACCGGGTTTTGAACGGGAAAGCGGTCAGGAGGTTGTCATATCGTATGCGGCGTCTTCTATACTGGCGCGTCAAATTCAACAGGGCGCCCCGGCGGATGTATATATTTCAGCCAACATTGACTGGATGGATGTCCTTCAGGAGAATGGGCTGATAGATGCTGGATCGCGGGTTAACCTTTTGGGAAATGGGCTTGTCCTGATCGGTGGGCCGACGGCCGTTGAAATTGAGGGGCTTTCCCCGCAGACGGACATCTCAGCCGCTTTGTCAGGTGGGCATCTTGCGATGGCCCTGGTCGATGCCGTGCCTGCAGGAATTTACGGCAAAGCGGCGCTGCAAAACCTAGGTCTTTGGGATAGTGTTCAGCAGCAGGTGGCGCAGACCGACAATGTACGCGCGGCTCTGGCTTTGGTTGCCGCGGGGGCTGCCCCCTTGGGTGTTGTCTACCGATCGGATGCCCAGGCCGAGGATCGGGTGCGGGTTGTGGCCTCTTTCTCTGCAAATCTTCACCCGGAAATTGTCTACCCGGCCGCTGTAACAACGCAAGCCTCAGCCGAGGCATATGCATTCCTAAGCTACCTACAGACGGACGCAGCGATGGCGGTCTTTGCAGAGCAGGGATTTGCCCTGCCGGGCGACTAGCCGATGGGTTGGCTGGGACCGGAAGAACTTGAGGCGCTGAAATTGTCGCTGCGTGTCTCTTTCTGGGCAACGCTGTTTACTTTGCCCTTTGGTGTATTCGTTGCCTATGCACTGGCACGCTGGCGCTTTCCCGGGCGACAAGTGTTGAATGGGTTGGTGCATTTGCCATTGATCCTGCCGCCCGTTGTTACGGGATATCTGCTGCTATTGACCTTTGGTATTCAGGGCCCGATTGGTGGACCTCTGGCGGGGCTTGGAATTGTCTTTGCGTTTCGCTGGACCGGCGCGGCGCTGGCCGCTGGGATCATGGCGTTTCCGCTGATGGTCCGTGCTATTCGCCTTTCGATCGAAGCCGTCGACCCTAAGCTCGAACAGGCCGGAGCCACGCTGGGAGCCTCGCGTCTGTGGGTTTTTGTCACCGTAACCTTGCCGATGATTCTGCCGGGGGTGATCGCCGGGACCATCCTTGCCTTTGCAAAAGCCATGGGTGAGTTCGGCGCGACGATCACCTTTGTTTCGAACATACCTGGACAGACACAGACGTTGCCATCGGCCGTTTATGCGTTTCTGCAGGTTCCGGGTGGTGAGGCGGCGGCGATGCGGCTAGTGGTGATATCGGTCATCATCGCGATGGGGGCGCTGCTGTTGTCAGAGTTTGTCGGTCGTCGCGCCGCGGCAAGGGTGTCGGGGACATGAGCCTTTCCGTCAATCTGCAACATGATCTGCCAGGTATTCAGTTGGATGCCAAATTTGATGCGCCTGCCGGGGTGACGGTTCTGTATGGAAGGTCCGGCGCCGGTAAGACGACAATCGTTAACGCTGTGGCGGGATTGCTGGAGCCCAAAGCTGGTCGCGTATCCGTGGACGGGTGGACGTTGTTCGATACGGAAAAGCGCCTTTGGCTGCCTCCGCATAAACGCCGCTTGGGGTATATTTTTCAGGAAGGCCGGCTGTTCCCGCATCTGACTGTGCGCCAGAACCTGTCCTATGGGCGCTGGTTTGCGCCCAAAAGCGTGCTGCGCGAAGACCCGGATAAGGTGATTGAAATGTTGGGGATCGGGCATCTTCTGGACCGTCGTCCACTGAGCTTGTCAGGTGGCGAGAAGCAGCGTGTCGCCATAGGCCGCGCCTTATTGGCCAGCCCGCGTCTGATCCTCGCGGATGAGCCTCTGGCCGCTTTGGATGATGCGCGGAAGGCCGAGATACTGCCCTATTTCGAACGGCTTCGGGATGAGATTTCGGTGCCGATCCTTTATGTGACCCACTCGGCAGCCGAAGTTGCGCGGCTGGCAACTTCTGTCGTTGCCCTGCAGGACGGCAAGGTGGTTCGGCAAGGCCCGGCTTCCGAAGTGATGGCTGATCCTTCTGTGGCCCCGCTCGGTGTCAGAGCCGTTGGTGCGGTGCTTCAGGTGCAGGTATCAGCTCACCATGCAGACGGGTTGACCGAGTTGGCAGCCGAAGAGGCGCGCCTATTTCTGCCGCGTATTCCCCATAAGGTCGGTGAAAGCCTGCGTATTCGGATCCCCGCACAAGAGGTGATCCTTGCCAGTAAGCGGCCCGAGGGCCTGTCAGCGCTGAATGTACTGGAGGGCAGGGTTGATACGATCCGAGCGGGGGAAGGCCCCGGTGCGATCGTCTCTGTCATTACACCGGCGGGGACGATTCTGGCTCGGATCACGCGACGTTCGGTTGACACCCTTGGGCTTGTGGCGGGCAAACCTTGCTTTGCGGTGATCAAAACCGTGGCGCTGGCACCGCAGGATGTTGGTGGGCGGCTGCACTTTGAGAATTGAAACGGCGCTTTACGGAAAGCGCATCTGTTCTATGATTTCCCAAGGAAACCATTTTGTCCGGGGTCGAGCACCATGAAATACTTTGTATCAACATGTATTCTAACGCTGATGATGGTGCCTGCCATGGCCCAGGCTGTTGGGTTCGGGGTCGGTATAAACCCCGCATTCCGAACGACAGTGACACCACGTGACAATGGCGTTTACGAGGTCTCAACCAGCGGCAGTTCTGCGCCAGTGGCCTATTGGTGCGGGATCGGGGATTTTGCGATGCGCACGCTTAGAACCAAATCGAACCAGCGTATTTACATAACCCGGGCCTATGACAAACAGACACGGACGGTGCAATTCTCGCTGACTGCGCCCGAAGGGGTTGATACGACGCCGGGCTATTCGGTTACTGTCAAACGCGTTGGCGAGAACATGTCAGCGGCATCGGCGCAGCGCTATTGCTCTGACAATTTCATGGATTTCGGGTTCTGAAACCCCGGAAGTAAAAAGCACCGCAGGGGCAGGTCAGGCGTTAGACCCATTTGGCCAAGGGCGGCAGGCTCATAAGCACTGCGTCCGGGTCGTGCCCGGTCTCTAGCCCGAATTTGGTTCCGCGGTCATAGACAAGGTTGTATTCGGCATAGAGCCCGCGATGAATCAGTTGGGTATCCTTATCGGCGGCGTCAAAGCTCTGATGCCTGCGCTTTTCAACCAAAGGCAGAAAGGCTGGCAAGAAGGCCCGCCCGATATCCTGTGTCAGGGCAAAGTCCGATGACCAGTCCCCGGTGCAATAGTCATCCAGAAAGATACCGCCGACACCGCGGGCGCGCTTGCGGTGCGGGATAAAGAAATACTCGTCGGCCCACTCTTTCAAACGCGGATAATGGCCCGGTCCGTGGGGATCCAGATGGGCCTTCTGGGTTGCGTGGAAATGGGCAGTGTCTTCGTCATATTCGATACAGGGATTCAGGTCTGATCCGCCGCCGAACCACCAGGCGTGAGGTGTCCAGAACATGCGCGTATTCATGTGAACAGCAGGAGCGTGCGGGTTCTGCATATGGGCAACCAAGCTGATACCCGAGGCCCAGAACCGCGGGTCCTCGGTCATTCCGGGAATGCCTTTTCGGGCAGCCATTGCCTGTTGCGCCCGTTCCCCGAGCTGGCCGAATACGGTCGAGACATTGACGCCGACTTTCTCGAACACGCGGCCGCCGCGCATCACGGACATCAAACCGCCACCAGCGTCCGCCCCGTCATCGGAATGCCGTTTGGTCTCTTTGACTTCGAAACGACCGGGTTGAGCATCGGAAAAAGGCCCGGTGTCGTGGGAATCCTCAAGCTGCTCAAAAGCGTTTACGATTTCATTGCGCAAGTCACGAAACCAGGCTGCGGCGGTGGCTTTTTCAGTATCGAACATCTGTTTAATGGGCCGGGGCTGCGACGGGGTCCAGCAAAGTGCGTCCACCGTCAATGGTTAGGATTTGTCCAGTGATGAAACCTGCGGCGTCCGAGGCAAGGTACTGTGCGGTTTCGGCCAGTTCGTTTGGCGCGGCAATCCGGGAAAGGGGGGTGTGCTTTTCGATATCATCCCGAAATGTGCGATTTTCCTTGAGCGTGGATTGCAGCGAAGCGCTCATCACCGATCCCAGCGCGATCGAGTTCACGCGGATGCGGTTTGGGGCAAGGGCAACGGCCAGGGATCGGGTCAACTGATCAAGCGCTGCTGTAGACACCGAATAGGCCATCAGATCGGGATGGGTGCGACGGGCAGCAATCGAAGATAAATTGATGATGGATCCCGCAGGGTTTTCGTTTTCATCATCACCGGATTGCTTGATCATCCGTTTGGCAACAAGTTGGCTCAGTCGCAAGGCAGGCATCAGGTTCTGGTTCAACAAGGTGCGGACCGAGTCGTCTTCCATGTCCAATGGATCAGACGGAATAACCTGTCGCGAGCCATTTATCAGGATGTCGACCTGTTCGAAAGCGTCAATCGTGGCCGAAAGCAGGTTCGCAATCGTCAGCTTTTCACGCAGATCCCCGGCGAAGAAACGGATGTTGCTGTCATCTGCCTGCTCGCCCAGTTCATTGGCCAGTCGTTTTTCATCCATGTCGGCGAACATGACATTGGCCCCGGCATCCGCGAAGTGACGTCCGATGGCCAATCCGACACCATTTGCACCACCTGTGACGATCGCGGTCTTGCCGGCTATGGAAAAGGACATGCGTGTTCTCCTGATGTGCGGTGCAGGTTAGCGGGTATCACCGCCGAGGGCGAGAGGCGTGGAAGACCTTGAAACGATTGTCCCCGGTCACTTCCTTCACCTGGGCGAAGGCCTCGTTCAGCGTAATTTCATAGGGTAGGTGTCGATTGGCGACCATCCAAAGGGAACCGCCCCGTGTCAGACTGCGCGCAGCAGATTTGATGAATCCCTGACCCAACGTGGGATCAGCACTGCGCGATGTGTGAAACGGCGGGTTCATAATGACCGTATCCAGCGGCTCAGGCGCGCGCCAGGTGACCGCGTCGGCCCAGTGGAACTGTGCACGGTCGTCTTTTACATTTGCACGAGCACATTGCAGGGCGATGTGATCGGCCTCGACCAGATGCAATTCCTGCAGCCCCTTTGCACCCATTAGCCCTGCGGACAGGTATCCCCAGCCAGCCCCCAGATCGGCGATCCGACCGCCCAGTTTTTCAGGCAGGGCGGCAAGCAGCATTAATGAGGCCGGGTCGACCCCGTCTGCAGAAAATACTCCGGGCGCTGTCTGAAATCCGTCGGCGGATTGGGTGGCGGGTGCGGCCCAGTCCTCGAACGCGTTTACGTCGGACTGGAACCAAAAGATCTTGCCATGTGCTTTCGCGATGGGCCCCTGCACGGTTACGCGTTTGCGAATATCCTTCAACAGGCTGTCGACGCCATTTGTCTTGGCGCCGTCGACCACAATCAATCCGGCCGAACGCTTGCAAGCCTGATACACGAGGCTGCGGGCCAAAGCCTTGGCACGCGGCAGGAAAAGGATGGCGTCCTGGCACAGGTCATCGGCCTCGGGCGTGGCCGTGAACCCATGGTCTGCAAAATGGTCGTGAAACGGCTTGAAGGGCTGAACCACTTGCGTCTCTGAGGCCAGCCCAGCGAGGTCTTCCTCGGGCGTTGGCCCAATCACAGACAGGGGTTGCGCGATTTCAAGGCCGCTTTGCAAGGCAAGATCTAGGCGAGGGGACATTGGCATTTCCGAAAAGAGGTCAGGCGTCGCCTTACTCTTCGCGTTCCATAGTGCACTGCAGGGGGTGTTGATGGCGGCGAGCAAAATCCATGACTTGCCCGACCTTGGTTTCGGCAATCTCATGACTGAAGACACCAACAACGGCGACGCCCTTCTTGTGGACGGTTAGCATGATCTCGAACGCCTCTGCGTGGGTCATGCCGAAAAAACGTTCCAATACGTGAACGACAAACTCCATCGGGGTGTAGTCGTCATTCAAAAGCAGCACTTTGTACAGCGGCGGGCGTTTGGTCTTGGGGCGTGTCTGTACCAGGATCGACGAATCTGCATCGTCGTCCGGTTTGTCAGACATCATCCATTGGTTCTCAAACATTAGGCGCAAACGTCCGATTCAGGCTTCGGTTTATCTGTGCGCTTATATAACGTCCAATGCGTCAGATAAAAGAGCCAGCAGGACGTTATCCAAATGGGCGAAAAACTAACCACAATCGGGTTCGATGCCGATGACACGCTGTGGCACAACGAACGGTTCTTTCAGCTGACGCAGGCACATTTTGTCGACCTGCTATCAGATCATGCCGAATCGGATCACCTGATGGACCGATTGCTGGCTGCCGAAAAACGCAATATCCGGCATTATGGGTATGGAATCAAAGGCTTCACCCTCTCCATGATCGAAACGGCGATCGAAGTGACCGAAGACCGTGTTCCTGCAGGGGTCATTCGCCAACTGATCGAAGCGGGGCAAGAGATGTTGGCCCATCCGATCGAGCTGTTGCCCTATGCCCGGCAGGCCATCGAAAGCGCTGCCGACACCCACCGCGTAATCCTTATCACCAAGGGCGATCTGATAGACCAGGAACGCAAACTTGCGCAATCCGGTTTGGGCGATCTTTTCGACGGGGTCGAGATCGTGTCTGAAAAGACCCCGGAAATCTATCGCCAGATCTTCGCGCAGCATGGCGAGGGGCCCGCTGCGGCTATGATGGTCGGAAATTCGATGCGGTCCGATGTGGTTGCTCCGATTCAGGCCGGATGCTGGGGCGTATACGTGCCGCATGGGCTGGTCTGGGAGATCGAGCAGGCCGACGCGCCGGCCGACAGTTCCAGATACCACGAATTGCCCGATCTTAGTGGATTGACGGCGCTGGTTCGCTCTTTGAGTTGATGTTGCCATTTGGTCGCAGTTTCCGAAAATAGGGGCCGGCCGACGACACAGTCTTGACGAAATGGCAGGTTTAGCGGTGCACCGCCGCTTGCACCGCCACATCTAGTGGGTCTTTGACATACGCTGAAAGCGTTAAAGATATGAGCTTTCGGTTTCTTTCGCGGGGGTGCTGTGCTACGCTGATGGGTAATAAAATAAATAGTAGCTGACCGGGAAAACCCGGCGGCCTGAGGTAGACAGAGGCAAAAATCGTGCAGGTACGGCGGACAGTTCCGGCCCCTATGGGCGTATTCCTTGCAGCATTCCTGTTGTTGTTTTCCTTCGCTCCGGCGCAGGGCATTGCTGCCCCATATGCGGCGATGGTGATCGACGCGCGAACGGGCGAAGTGCTGCATTCCCGAAACGCCGATACACGCCTCCATCCGGCCTCGTTAACCAAAATGATGACACTGTACATCGCATTTGAAGCGGTTCGGAACGGCGAAATCACTCTTGATACGCAGGTGACCATCACCAAAAAGGCTTCCTCTGAACCGCCTTCAAAGCTGGGTTTGCGTTCGGGGCAGAAGATTGCTTTCCGCTATTTGATCCGTGCGGCGGCGGTGAAGTCGGCCAATGACGCAGCCACTGCCATTGGTGTTGCCCTCAGCGGGTCCGAGGCCGCCTTTGCGCGCCGCATGACACGTACCGCCAAGGCGATGGGAATGAGCCGTACAACCTTTAAGAACGCACATGGTCTGACCGAGGCCGGACATCTGTCGACCGCACGGGACATGACCACGCTGGGGCGGCATCTGCTGTATGATTACCCGCAATATTACAACCTGTTTTCGCGCCAATCCACGAATGCGGGGATCAAAACCGTTCCCAATACGAACCGTCGCCTGCTAGCGGCCTATCGCGGTGCGGATGGGATCAAGACGGGCTATACCCGTGCAGCTGGGTTCAATCTGGTTGCCTCGGCCAAGCGCAAGGACGAACGGATCATCGCGACTGTCTTTGGTGGCAAATCCGGCGCATCGCGCAATGCCAAAGTAGCCGAGCTGTTGGACATGGGTTTCCGCCGCGCCCCGTCGCGCGCGCCGATCCGCAAACCAGCCCGGCCGGCCTATGCCGGTAATGCAGGTTTGAATGCGAAAGTCGCCAGCGTAAGCGGCGCGCCCACCAGAAGCCTGCGACCGGTTCTTCGACCCCAGCGGGGGAGTACCGTTCTAGTGGCGAACAACGTCGCCGCAACCGCAGCCAAGAACGACGCGCGGATTCAGGACGGTATCGCCGCAGCCATCGCCTCGGCAGGTGTAGAGACGCCGACCGAAGGAACGACGCGCCCGACGGTACGCACGGATGATCTGGTGCTGGCCTCGGCAGAACAGCCCGAGCCAGAGCAGGAAATCGTCACACGCTTGTCGACCTCTGGCGGTCATTTGTGGGGCGTGAATGTGGGGCGCTATACGACCCGGTACGAGGCTGAAAAGGTTCTACTGAAAACGGCCCTGTCGGAAATGACCACATTGGAAGGCACGCTGCGCAAGGTCAATCAAAACTCACGCGGGTTCGATGCGACGTTCCAGGGCATGACCCGAGAGCAAGCCGATCTGGCCTGCCGCAGACTTCGGGCCCGCAATGTCACCTGTTTCATGATCGGGCCGTCATAAGACCCGACATATACTCTCCTGGATGGGTCTGGCCACGGAATTCCGTGGCCTTTTTTTGCTGAGCGAGCGTGCCGTAGTAGGCGGCAGGGATCAGGTCAGTCGAATACGTGGCCGTGCTGATATTGCTCATCCTGACCGGCGGCCGCAGTCAGGGCCGCGACGTTATCTTTGGTAAAGAACCCATCATACTTATGACAGCGCTCGATATACTCGGTGATCAGCAGAGTGTTCTTCGAGTGTTTTGAGAAGATCTGCTTGAGGTTCGGATCATCTTTGCACTCTCCAACCACATGGGCCAGGAATGGCACCCCTTGGTCTTTCAGAGTGTTCACAACGAAATCCACATTCTTTTCGCCCGCACCGTGATCGCCGTCCAGAATCTCGATCGCCATGTGATGCAGCCGACGTCCGAAATTGCGGACGAAATCCTCGGTTGGCATGGGCCGTTTGGCAAAAGAGTTTACAAACGAAGGCGTATTATTGGCTGTAAATACCTTGGCCGGGGATTTCTTGTCATCATCCACACCGGCATTGCGGTTCACATTGGTCGACGAATTCATGTCGAAAATGTTGTACGCCCCCCAGAAATAGTAGGGCACCATCGTCAGAAATTCGAGGATCGCATCCTCTCGCTCACCAGCCAGAACGCGTGTCGCCAGATGGTCGATGCCCAACATCAGTGAAGAGATATTGCTATCGGCACCAAAGGCAGCAGCCTCATCCAGTCGCGCTTGTTCTGCGCTGCTGAGCAATACCCTGTCGCCCAGACCCAAACTGTCGGTATCGTTGAAATCCAGCGTTGAATAACCGACCCGGTTGCAGGTGAAATCAGAAGGGGTGGTGAACCGAAGGCCCTTTAGCGTGTAAAACGGGTTCTCGGTGTCGCCGGAATATTCGAACCGGATATTCTGATCCTCCAGCGTTTTGGTCAGCGTGTTCAGGTCAGTGGCGCTAAACACTTCGCCAACATAGCGCGTTTGCGGCGTGTTTCGTGCCAACGGGTACATGCGGTTGATGCGCGGGATGAAGTCTTCGAATGTCGGGCTAAGCGGAGCCATCACGATGAGCGCCGGGTAGTCCAGGTGTGAATGCAGGACCGAGTATTTATGCGTCCGTCCAAGATAGCTGGCCGTGTGGCGGTATGGCGACATCACATATAGCTCGACCAGAGTGTCGAAAAGAACGTCAGTTTCGACCTGAAGCACGACAGCGCGCATGGACCCAACCTGCTGGGCGACACCAGAGCTGGCACGGCGTTCGTAAATTTTTGGCAAATACTCGTTGAAGAAGTCCGAATTCTTCTTGTCGCCGCGTGGTTCGTAAGACGCTAAATCAAAAGACATAAAGTAACTCCTTGCCCAGACTAGGCAAACCAGGTGCGGTTCGTTGCCGGGATTGTGGTATTCAGAACATATGCTTGCTGACATGCTAGGGAGGGAATTCAACCTCGGCAACAGTCTGAGTACGGGCGGACGCATTGCACTCGCGGGATTAACGCAGGAACTTTGTCACCTCGACACCGCCCGCGATCAGGTTTTCGCGGACCGAATGCGCAATCTGAACGGCGGTTGGTCCATCCCCGTGCAGGCAGATCGTGTCGATCGCGGTATTAAGCCTTTTGCCGGTTTCGGTAATGATGGCCCCCTCGCTGACCATTTCCAGAATTCGAGGCCCTGCAATTTCGGGGTCGTGGATGACGGCGCCGGGCAAGCTTCGGTCGACCAGAGTGCCATCGTCGTTATAGGCGCGGTCGGCAAAGATCTCGCCGACCCACTTGCAGCCCAATTCTCGAACGGCTTCTTCCTGCTTGGTGACGGCCAGCACCATGATGATGATATCTGGGTTCACGTCCAGCGCGCCCTGATAACAGGCCCGCGCCATGTCGATATCGACCGAACACATGTTGGACAATGCACCGTGCAGCTTCAGATGCCGGACCTGCGTTCCAACGGCGTTTGCCATACCGATCGCCGATCCCAACTGATACCGAACAAGATTTCGCAGGCTATCGTGGGGTATTTTCATATTGCGACGGCCAAATCCCTGTAGGTCAGGAAAGCCGGGATGCGCGCCAATGCCGACACCGTTTTCCGCAGCCAGGGTCATCGTTTGCGCCATGACGTCCGGATCGCCCGCGTGAACGCCACAGGCAATGTTGGCCGAAGTGATAATCCGCAACAGGCTTTTGTCATCGCCCATGCTCCAGGGGCCAAAGCTTTCCCCCATATCGGCATTAAGATCTACGCTGAGCATCGGCAAACTCCTTAATCTGTGGCAGAGATCATTCCGCTGACCAGTTGATAAGATAGCAGGTCAGCAATGTCATGAGGATCACGGATCAGCGGTTCGACCTTGGATGGCAGGTTGGCCAGTTCTTTTTGAAAAGCCGCCTGCAGGGAAATGGCCTCGTCCATTTCGACCAGCCTGAACTGAAGCTGTACGCCCGCCGGGGTTTGCGCAGCCCGCGGCAGGTCACAGGGAAGGACGGTCGCAATTCTGGGATACCCGCCGGTTGTCTGACACTCGGGCAGCAGAATAAAGGGATTGCCAGTGCCGGTCATCTGAATGTCGCCGGGGGTGATGACCTCGGACAATATGTTCAGCTGCCCCTTTGCGGCGAAGCCCTCTCCGTCGCTTTCCAGCTGCATTCCCATGCGATTTGCGCGGGACCCGCGAGTGAATGTCGTGCGCAAAAAGCGGCCCAGCGTTTGCCGGTCGAACAGTTCGGTCTGAAAACTGGCCACAACCCGCAGCGAACCGCCCGAGAACCGATCTTCAGCCCGCAACTTCTGTCCTGCCTGCTGTGACGCTGCCCCGGCGGATAAGCTGTCTCCGGCCTGTAGGGCGCGCCCGATTTTGGCAGTAAGGTGAGTTGAGCGGGACCCCAGAAACTCCTGCATCTCAATACCGCCGCCCAGGTGCAAATATCCATAGGTTCCCCGTGTGGCGGCCCCGATCATCACCCGCTGTCCGGTTTCAAGGCGGTAAGAGGCATTCCACGAAATGGCAGTGCCATCAATACTGGCCCGCATCGGTGCGCCCGTCAGTGCAATCTGTATGGGATGAGTGGCCTCAAATTCACCGCCCATTCCGACCATTTCAAGCGCGGCAAGTTTTGGGCTTTGTCCCAGCAATGCAGCGCCTTCGTGCAGGGCCAGTAAATCTGCTGCGCCAGATCGGGAAAGCCCTTGATCCAGATACCCGTGGCGGCCTTGATCCTGTATTGTACAAGCAGGCCCTATGCGCAGGACAGACAGGCTCAAACCGCGATCTCCTGACAGGTTGCGCCGCCTGATCCATCAACGTCATTGGCGCGTATCGCCTCTAGTTCCTCACGCGTGACTGATACGAACTGCATTTCGTCGCCGGGTTTCAGGGCAAAGTTGTTCTGTGCTTCAGGGCGAAAACAGCGAAAAGCGGTTTGGCCGATATGTCGCCACCCGGTTGGTGTGGGTCCCGAGAAAAGGACAAATTGCGAAATCGCCAATACCAAAGCGCCCTCGGGCACCATCGGGGTCAACTTCTTGAGGCGCGGTATGTTGAACTCGGGGCCGAGCGGGCCAAGATATGGCTGACCGGGAGCAAATCCGATCGTCAGGACGCGGACGGTTGTGGCGCTCAATCGATAAACGGCTTCATCGGGGGACAGCCTGGCTGCAGCCGCTGCCTCATCTAATTGAGGGGCAAGCGCGCCGCCATAAACCGTGGGGACACGCCATAACCTGCGCCCCTGGGGGAGGGGCGCTTTGTACCAATCCTGCCGCCGCAGCAGCTGCTCGACCCGGTCGCGAAGGTTTGCGAGGGCAAACTGGGATGGTTCAAATCGGATATAAGTCGACGCCAGCGTCGCTGAGGTTTCAATGACATCTTCCCACCGTTCAGAATCCACCGCAGCTCGAAACGCCAATGCTGCCCTGTTCGATGGCTCGGCCATGGTTTCGGCGAAAGAGACCAGCAGGCCGTCAAAGCCGACGGTGCATATGCGTGGGAAGATGGCGGCGTGTGTTCGTGTCATCTCGCTGCGTGCCAGTATGTAACTAGTCAGGTGACCTGAACGCAATCCAGAGCGTTTCGCAAGAGAGGGTGCAAAGTATTTGCCGGTGCATCGCCGTTTCAGACCGCGTGCAGGCAAATTCCGACTCGGTGCGGGTGTGTTTCATACCCGGCGACTCATACGAGTCTTGTAGTAGACGTGGGGAGCTCAACAATATGTTGATATCGGGCATAGCTCGTACGGAAAGCAGTGTGGATACCTTAGGCGTGATAATGGGCTTTCCTGGGTGCATCGGTCGAATTTATCACCTTAATTATCTGAATTTATTGAGTAAAATAAGAAAGTGCAAAAAAGTTTCTCAGGGCGTGATTTTCTGCTTGCGGTGTATGTTTGTAATGCTTAGAACCCCCTTCACCGGCGCTGCTGAGGCGCTTGTGACACACTGGAGAGACGGTGGGACGGGTTGGAGAGACGGCCGGACGC